>JAYSSI010000025.1:0-10299 GCA_043720615.1 Pseudobdellovibrionaceae bacterium
GGTCCATCTCCTGGGCTTTTTGTTCCATCTCTTTGACAGAACTTGAAAGCTTTCCCATTTCTGCTATTACAGCACTTGCATCTTGACCAGCTTTTTTAAGCAGCGCCACTTCAGCACTTACTTTATTTTGTTTGGCTTTAGATGTTTCAGCAAGAGTGATCAGCTCTTTGCGTTTTTGATTAAGCTCAACAATTTGTTCTAAAACTTCTGTTGAAGCATTTCGATTTAATAAACTTTGCTTATACTCATCAAAGTAAGAAGGTCCATTTTCAGATTTTTTTTCAAGAAGTTTAACATCAATCATAGAACCCTCTCTCAATCACTAAGGCGCTAGCAATATATACATTCGTAACACCTGAGCAACAAGCACCATCACAAGATCAAAAATTAAAATGTGCGCCAGCGTCCAAGCCCGACTGATACGCATAAAAACTGTCGTCACCAGAAGCGTAACAAATATCAAAGAAAGGGTGCCGTAGTGAGAGACTTCTTGGCCAATTAAAGCGACGGTTAATCCCAAGAACAAAGCTGTGATAAGCCGGATAAAAATAATCACTGTTAAGGTCGAGCCCATTTTGACTCCCGACTTCATTCCATCAGCTAATTTATTCATGTTTTCAGCCATTCCCATAAATCCTCCTATTCTTATTTAGTATTGCAATCTTCACTGCGAAATCCAAGTTGGTTTAGTCGACCCTCAACCTCTTTTTTATCTAAAGCATTAGGGGAGAGCTCTAAATACAAACAATAACCTTTAATCGAAGCTTTGCGATCTCCTTTAGTATCAAAAATGGCACCCTGTTCTCGGTAAATTTCAGCATAGCCACTTTCACGAGTGGCTGCGATGGCTAGCATATCTTCCGCCACTTCAATTGAACCATTCAGTCGATAGCACTGAGCGGCTCGAACATAAGTTTCAGCTCCTTGAGATCTGAGCTTTAAAGCTTGAGCGTATTCGCTAGCGCACTCAGCATATTGCTTTTGTGCATAATGAATCTGTCCCGATAAGATATAGCTATCTGACAAGTAGGGATTATTTTTTTTCTCAATTTTTACTGATTCCATGGCATCTTCTAAGGCCCCTGCTGCAAAGGCCGCTTTGGCTTTATAATAAAAAGTCTTTGGATAGTGCGGATTGATTTTATTAGATCTCTCGAAATATTTAACTGCATCGTCGTATCTTTGAGAGTTGAAATACAATTTCCCAATTTCAAAAATAGGCCGAGCATCTGACGGATCTAAGGCCGAGGCTGATAAATAGGCTTTCAGTGATTTTGTAAATTCCTTTTGCTCTCGATAACATTCACCAAGACCAAGATGCGCGTCTTTGTTTTTAGGATCTGCATCTGTCACTTGCTCATATAAAGTCTGTGCTTGGGGATATCTTTGCTCACTTCGATATAAATCAGCCAAGGCCACGCGATATTCATAATTAAAAGAGTATTTGCGAATAAGCTCTTGAAGAATTCTTGCCCCCGCGTCAACGCCTGTCGTAACACTCATAATAAGAGCATAATTTTTATTGGCTGCTAAATTACTTCCGTCAATTTCTAAAGCTTTTAAAGCAAAACGAGTCGCATCTTTCAAAGCCTCATCTCTTTTTTTAACTTCAGGCAAGGTTCCGGGAAGAATTTTTTTTGCTAAGAAAATATTAGCTTGAGATAAAATAATTAAAGTTTCGATATCACCTTGATAAAGCCCTACCGCTTTTTGTCCATAGGCGATGGCTCCTTCTAAATTATTTTTTCTAAATTCAATTTGCGAAAGTCCTCTGTAAACTTCATAACTTCCAGGCGAATCACGCTTAGCTTGCATCAAGATCTGAGAAGCTGTAGAAAAATCAAACCGACTGGATAAATAATCTGCTTGTAAAACATAAGCTACAGTCAGTTGGGGATCGGCAAAAGTCGCTTTTTTTAACCATTCTATCGCTTCATAAGATTGATAAAGTTGCCACAAACATTTTGCAGCTTTCATGGCAGCCACACCATTTTTTGGATCTAGTTCAAAAGCAGTTTTATACTGAGCCTGCGCCGAAAAACAGTCGCCTTGCCTTGCGTACTGATCGCCTAAAAAAATCAGCTCGTTTTTCTGAGAACCGGCCAACTTTAAATTATCCATCCCACCAAGTCGAATCAGCATATCTTTAATTTGTTCACTCTGAGGATCGCGCTCATAGGCTTTGGCTGCAAATTCTTTGGCAAGATCTTTGTCATCCCTTTGCAAAGCTAGAGTCGCTAAAATAAAAAATCCTTCACCTTCAATATCTCTTGGCGCTCGGGCCGTCATATCAAGTGCATTTTTTAGCCACTCAAATGCTTCGTCATCTTTTTTGTAACCTTTGTGCAAAACAAATCCTAAACCCAGTTTTGCAGATTTATGATTTGGATTAAGCTTAAGTGCATCTTGAAAGTTTCGCATCGCTTCTGCATACTGCTTATTTTTTAACTGTAAAAAACCTAAGGAAATTCTTGGCTTCAGCCAATCTTTTCCCTTTTCCATGGCTTGACTGTAAAATGCTATGGCATTGGCTAAATCGCTGTCAAAACTTAATAACTCTGCTTTTATAACATACACAATAGATAGGAATGAAATATCATCTGGGTTATCCATCATATTATCCACAACGCCGCGAGCTTCCTTCATTCTTCCTAACGACATCAGCTTGATGGCCTCGCAAACATTGCCATGAATACCAATTAAGTTTAAATTTTTAGTCCCCTGGCTAAATTGGATTAACACTTTTTGATCATCTTGATCTTGATATGAAAAAGGCCAAAGTTCTTTATAAACTAAACAAAGTAAGGCCCGACCCGGCAAATTTCTTGGTGCCCCTTCAATCAGTGAAACTAATTTATTTTGAGCTTGTAAATACGATTCGACCGTATCTTGTTGAATATCTGACAATGCTAATTTAGTCCTTGTCTTTATTTCTTCGGGACTTAAGGTTTCTTCTCCAGGCTTTGGAGCTATCAAATGAATTTTCCCTTTAGAATTTGAGTCCGGCCAAAGAAGCAATCCCGCTCCCAGCAAAAAAACTCCTGCTAGGACGGCTAAGGGCTTTAATAAAAATCGCTGACGATTTTTTTGTTCGATAGGCTTCAGATTGGAAAGCTCAATAATTGGAGCTTCAGATTTTTTTTCGACATTGGAATTTTTTTGCTGACTTGTATTTTCGAAGCTGACTTTTGACTGACTACTCATAAAATCGGGAATAATTGTTTCATCCTCATTATTATTATTATTATTATTATTTCTAAAGACAGTTTCTTTTTTTGCTTCCTCGGCGTCACTTTCTAAAACTCCCAGAAGCTGATCATAAAATTCAGGCTCTTTAGAAATAGGAATCCATTTACCCCCTGGATATCGGGCAATTTTTTCTTCACCACTAACTTGTCCTTCGCGAATCATCTTTAATACGACTGGCGTATCAAAGGGACCGCGTAATTTTCCCTGATCCGATCGAAGGACCCATAAAACTTGTGTATTGGTCATGACTTATTTATTTTACTGGTGATTTTGAGCAGCGACTATACGGGCTTTCTGATCCCCTCTTTGGTCCTGAAATGTGGTTCCAAAATGGGTGCAAGTTCCAAAGTGGATTATTTTAAAATGGTAGAAAGTCCTGAAATGCCAATAGTTTGCAAAAGAATGTCGAACTTATTGGCATGCGCTTTGCTATTTAGGTCTGTAACTAAGAAAAAGGAGAACGATTCAATGATTCGAAAAGCTCTTGTCGTTATTTACATCTTGTCGGTTTTAGCTATCTCAGCAACTGCAGATGCTAGCGAAAGTTCACCGGGCCCTTCCTTAGGTTGGATTAGTAAATAATTTTTTTATGTAAGTGATTGAGTTTTGCAACTGGTTAAGCTTTGAAAATAATCTTGTTAAAGGATCCCCTCCCAAAAACAAGATCCAGGTAAAACCTGGTTGCAAAAAAAACTCTTTCACTGCCGCACATTTTGACATCTTAGTTCTAAACCCCTCCTGAACTAAGATAATGTACCCCGAAGCTCTGAGCCCCCCTCAGAGCTTTTTTTTTGCTATTTTTTAAACTCTGCGTGAGATCTTTGCACCCAAAGCTGAAAGTTTACCTTCCAGGTTTTCGTAACCACGATCCAAATGATAAATTCGGTTCACGACCGTTTCACCTTTTGCCACCAAGCCCGCAAGCACAAGGCTTGCACTCGCACGAAGATCCGTCGCCATCACTGGCGCTGCGGTTAAGCTGCCCGGGCGACCGCGTACGACTGCCACTCGAGTTTTCGGAGTAATATCCGCACCCAAACGACTTAATTCTTGAACGTGCATAAAGCGATTTTCAAAAATCGTTTCGGTGATCACGCTAGTTCCATGAGCAACCGTCATCAAAGCCATAAATTGCGCCTGAAGATCTGTTGCAAATAATGGATAAGCCGCCGTTGTAATATCAACTGCTTCCCAAGTTTTCAAAGGATAAACTTTCACCCAGTCTTTGCCGGTATCAATTTTAAATCCGCTTTCACGCATTTTATGAATTAAATGATCTAAATGAGCACTGACGCATTTTTTTACAAGAACTTCGCCGCCCGAAATCGCGCCAGCTAATAATAAAGTTCCTGCTTCGATCCGATCAGGCATGATCGAATGTTCTGCTGGAGTTAATTTATCCACACCTTTAATTGTAATGACACTAGTTCCATGACCTGTGATTTTCGCGCCCATTTTATTGAGGTATTCTGCTAAATCCACAATCTCGGGTTCTTTAGCCGCATTTTCTAAAGTCGTTGTACCTTCCGCCAATGTTGCGGCCATCATCACGTTTTCGGTTCCACCCACAGTGCAAGTTTCAAATAAAATATTTGCACCCTTAAGGCGTTTTGCTTTCGCGATAACATAACCTTCTTTAGTCGTAATTTCCGCGCCTAAAGCGATCATTCCATCCAAATGTAAATCAATCGGACGAGTCCCGATCGCGCATCCCCCAGGAAGAGACACCACGGCCTCACCATATTTTGTCAGCATCGGGCCCAAGCACAAAATACTAGCTCGCATCTTACGAACAAGATTGTAATGCGCTTCAAATTTGGTTTGTTTGGTGACAGTGACGGAAAAATTATTTCCATCACGAACTGCGGTGCAACCCAAGCTTTCTAAAAGTTCAGCGGTGGATTCAATATCTTTTAATTTTGGAACATTGCTAAAACGATGCGTGCCTTCAGCTAAAATCGTTGCGAAAAAAATAGGAAGAGCTGCATTCTTAGCACCGCTGGCCGAAACCTCGCCATTTAATTGATGTCCGCCTTGGACAGCCATATTATCCATGAATTTCTCCCCTAATGATTCGATCGTGACCTGAAAGATCTTTCGTGATCGCGACCCTTTGAAATTTTAATTCATCAAAATGCTTTTTCATATCGGGACCTTGCTGATAGCCCATTTCCATAAGCATCAGTCCCGGTTGAGATAAAAATGGTAAATACAACTTCGACCATTTACGAAGATTAGCTAAGCCCTCTTCTTGCGCAAACAAAGCTTCCGCAGGCTCAAAATCTTTTACAGATTTTTGCACTTCTAAATCTGTTTCAGAAATGTAGGGAGGATTTGATAACAATAAATTAATTTTATCGAAGCCATCTTTTTTAAGTTCCGCTAAAATTGAAGCCGCGTCTTCAGCATCAGCTAAGACAAATCGGCATCGATCAGAAACCCCTAAGGTTTCGGCATTCACTCGCGCATATTTTAAAGCCGTTTCAGAAATATCAACGGCCACTAAATAGGCCGCATGATTTGCTTTCAGGACACTAAGGCCAATGCAACCACTGCCGCAACCGAGATCCACGACGGAAAATTTATCGGAAGGATTTTTCTTCATCCATTCGATGGCTTCTTCAACAAGATGTTCAGTTTCAGGTCTTGGAATTAAAACTCCAGGCCCAACTTTAAAAACATGGCCAAAAAATCCACGTTCTCCGATGATGTAAGCGACAGGCTCACCCGCAACATATCGTTTTACTAATTCACGAGCGTCCGCCAATTGCTTTTCGTCCAGTATCTGTTCGAATTTTAAATATAGTTGAATGCGTTCAATCTTTAAGGAATGCGCCAGTAGCAATTCCGCGTGAAGTCTTGGAGATTCAAACCCTTTGTCTTTAAAAAACTTAATGGTTTTATCTAAGACTTCTTTGATCTGCATTAATTTCCCGTTTGTTTCTTCAAAGATTCGGCTTGTGTATAGGCAATCAGCGGATCGATCAAGTTTTCAAATCCACCCTTCATCACTTCATCCAAAGAATGAATCGTTAGACCGATACGGTGGTCAGTAATTCGCGATTGAGGAAAATTGTAAGTGCGAATACGCTCAGATCGATCGCCAGTGCCGATTTGATCAAGCCTTGCATCCGAAGCTGTTTGACGAACACGGTCGTCTTCTAATTGCTGCAATTTCGCAAATAGGATTTGAAAGGCCCGCTGTTTATTAGCGCCTTGAGATTTTCCCTCTTGGCAATGCACCATCAAACCCGTCGGTAAATGATGGATCCGTACGGCCGATTCAATTTTATTCACCGACTGACCACCAGCTCCACTGGATCTCATGGTATCGATGGTGATATCTTTATCTTCGATTTTAATTTCGTTTACTTCCGCTTCAGGAATAACCGCGACCGTAATCGTCGAAGTGTGCACCCGGCCTTGAGCTTCCGTTTTTGGAACCCTTTGCACGCGATGAACACCAGATTCATGTTTGAGTTTACTATAAACTGCGTCGCCCGTGACGTGTGCGATCACTTCTTTAGCTCCCCCGACGTTTCCGTCAGAGTAAGACATAAGCTCCACTTTCCAACCTTGTTTTTGTGCAAAGTAAGAATAACCTCGGAAAATTTCGTCAGCAAAAAGAGCTGCTTCATCGCCGCCGGCGCCAGCACGAATCTCGAGGATAATATTTTTATCATCTTTTGGATCTTTAGGAATCAGCGCTAATTTTAAATTTTGTTCCAGCACAGGAATTTGCGTTTCAAGCTCGCGAATTTCTTCGCGCAACATTTCGCGCATTTCATGATCGCTTTCGCCCATCAGCATATCTTTATTGGCTTTTAAGCTTTCGTTTTTAGTTTTGTATTCGCGGTAAATCACGACGACTTTTTCTAGGTCCGAAAGTTCTTTCATCAAACTTCGGTAAGTCTTCATATCTGATGCTACATCTGGTCGCTGAAGCGCCATATTGACTTGTTCGTAACGGGATTCAACTTCGCTTAATTTTGAAAACATTTAAAGATTCTCGCATAGTCAGGGGGAAAAAACAAAAGTGCGGTCATTATTCATGCCGCACTTCCTTTAATTGTCCAAAATGAATGGCTAAGCTTTTTTAGCGTATTTTTTCTTAAAGCGATCGATACGGCCTTCAGTATCCATAATTCGCTGCTTACCAGTATAAAAAGGATGAGATTGAGAAGAGATCTCAACTTTGATCAAAGGATATTCTTTGCCATCTTCCCATTTTACTTTATCTTTTGAGGTCAAAGTCGACGTTCCAAGAAAAGAGTAATCACAAGAAATGTCTTTAAAAACAACGGTGTTAACTTGTGGGTGAATTTTGTCTTTCATAGCAGTTCCTTTGTAAGAGTTTTTGAGTAACATATTGAGCCATAGGGGACAAGGGAAATTTCCCTTATCCGCCACTCATACTGGTCAAAAAGGCGCCATTACTTTTACTGCTGGTGATCTTATCCTGCAAGAATTCCATGGCATCGATCACATTCATCGGCGCTAAGACCTTTCTTAGGATCCAAAGACGATTTAAATCGCCCTTTTCGATCAATAAGTCCTCTTTTCGAGTGCCTGACTTATTGATATCCATACAAGGGAAAATGCGCTTTTCCATAAGTTTACGGTCTAAGTGAATCTCAGAGTTACCAGTTCCTTTAAATTCCTCAAAAATAACCTCATCCATCCTAGAACCTGTATCGATTAATGCCGTTGCAATAATGGTCAGAGATCCGCCCTCTTCAATATTTCGGGCCGCTCCAAAGAAACGTTTCGGTTTGTGAAGAGCATTAGAATCAACACCACCCGATAAGATTTTTCCAGAAGGAGGAACCACGGTATTGTAAGCCCGGGCTAAACGAGTGATGGAATCCAACAAAATGACCACGTCGTGTTTATGCTCAACGAGACGTTTTGCTTTCTCAAGAACCATCTCGGCCACTTGCACGTGACGAGTCGGAGGCTCATCAAAAGTAGAGCTGATAACTTCACCTTTTACGGTTCGCTGCATATCCGTAACTTCCTCAGGGCGCTCATCGATCAATAAGACGATCAGTTTCACTTCGGGATGGTTGGCTGTGATTGCATTAGCGATATTTTGCATCAGAACTGTTTTACCAGTTCGCGGCGGAGCTACGATGAGAGCTCTTTGTCCTTTACCCAATGGACACATTAAATCCACAACCCGAGTCGTTAATTCCCCAGGATTGTGTTCTAAGCGCAGTCGTTGATCAGGATAAAGTGGCGTTAAGTTATCAAATAAAATTTTGTCTTTACCCGTATCGGTGTTTTCAAAATTTAAAGAATCTACTTTTAAGAGAGCAAAATAACGTTCGCCTTCTTTTGGAGGACGAACAGTTCCTGTGACTGTATCCCCCGTTCGCAAACCAAATCTGCGAATTTGAGAAGGGCTGACGTAAATATCATCGGGGCCTGGTAAATAATTATAATCAGGTGATCGCAAAAACCCATAGCCATCTGGAAGAATTTCTAAAACTCCAGAGCCATAAATATCAACACCCAGACGAGCCGCTCGCTTTAAGATCTCAAAAATCATATCTTGGCGACGCATTCCTGCGGCATTTTCAATTTTCAATTTAAGCGCAAGCTCTGTCAGCTGAGTGATTGATTTGGATTTTAAATCTTTGGATGACAGCCAACTTTTTTCCTCTTCCGTCAACTTGATTTCTGCCAAATCTGCGTCCGTAAGTTCCGTATTAGCTAACTCGCCAGGCGAATCATCTTGGTTGGGGCGATTGTAGTTTCGATCTTGTCTGAAATCGCGTCTTTGATTGTAGTTAGAGCTAGAATTGCTATTTGATTTATAATCCCCACCACTGCTACCACCGCTATCGCGGCTGCTGATCCGATTGCGATCACCGCCGCTGTTATTATTATTTCTTTTATTATTATCAAAACGACGATGATTATTTCTATCATTTCTTTGATAACCGCCACCCTGATTACTTGGCCCGCTCTGATTTGCATTCTGAGTCGGCTGGCTGGTGGGAGCGCTCGGGGCAGATGGGGTCGTAGGAGGAGAAGTTACTGAATTAACCGTCGGTTCCGGCGCTGACACCACTGGGGCCGTCGCAATGGGACCTGAGTCGGCAACGGCTGCATCATCATTTTTACTCTGGGATGTATCATCAGATTTTTCATCGCGAGCGGATGAAGCTTTTGTGCGACCTCGTTTTTTAGTCACATCAGCGGAAGACGGGGCTTTAGTATCTGGCAAGTGAGACTCCTTTTGGACTTCAACTCTTTAATATTAAATTTGTTTTTGATGTTTGGATTTTTATTTGATGTTTGCTCGTTTGGTTTGATTTTAGTTTTTAGCTTATTTTTTTAATCTTGTTTTTTTATTTTGGCATTTTTTAGAGACTTCTAGGACCTTGGACCAGGCCTATGACACCTAGATTGAAGGATTTGACCGGATTTGTCAAATAAATTTGAATGTCTAGTTTACACCTTAAAGTGTTTCATTTAAAGACAGTTGTTTCAATGTGTTACACTTAAAATGCTAGCATAATTGTTTTTCGTGAAACTTGGCTAACTATAGTAAACTTAAAGAATAATTACAGTTTTTAAGGCCATTTCCGAAGATGTATTAGACCCACCACTTTCGACTAAATTAAGGAGTGCTTTGTGGAGATAACAACAGGACCAGCCCCCAGGACCCCACTTCATCTTGAAGTGACCTTCCGACGTAATTACGCTCGTGAAACTATCACAGGCGTAGTTAAGAATATCAGTATTTCAGGCGCCTTTTTAGAATGCCATGGCGAAATGGTTAAGGTGAACGAGAAGCTTCAGCTGACTTTTGAAGTTGGTGGCCGAACTCGTAAAGTCATGGCTCAAGTCATTTGGCTTGGCGAGTATGGTTCAGGAATTAAGTTTTTACCTACCAATAATCGCGATGTGCAGATCATCGATGATTTAATTTATTTCGTGGAAAACTCTCGTTCTGATCGACGTAGCGTTTTAGATAGCATCTTCAAAAAAGTTTCCTAAAAATTAAACTTCATGACTTAAAAATAAAAAAGCCCGGTGTGA
>JAYSSI010000026.1:0-3835 GCA_043720615.1 Pseudobdellovibrionaceae bacterium
TTGAATGATATCATCTGATACATTCATCGACTTCATTGTATCAATCGGACTTTCAGATTTATTTTCAGTGATTTTTTTCTGAAGATCGTCTAATTTTTGCTGCTGCTCTTTTGATTTACGAGCTAAAAACTCCTTTTTTTGGGCGTGTACGCTTCCATGACTGCATTTTGCAATTCTTGCGATCTCTCGATTATGCAAACATCCGCATAATCGCGATTATGAGAACTCAATTATTATGCTGAGTTAAGTATATTTTTCAACATTTCGGCGTTGATTTTGTTTATAGAAATTCGTTTCAAAGGGCCATGGCTCTTGTCAACATAATCATCTATGCCTGAACCTCAACCCTAACAAAGGAGAGGTTAAGTGAATGAACATAAAAGAAAATTGACATCTGAAAATGAGAAGTTAATTTCAGATTATGCGAAACACCTGGATCAAGTCGCTGGTTTGGCGAAAGGTACCATTTATAATCGGACTTACAACGCTCGAACTTTTCTTGCAATTCAGGAACGCGGGGGTCGAAAAGATATCACCCGTCTAAGCCCTCAAGATGTTCAAGATTATATCTTTAAAATTGCGTCTCGTTACGAACGTATGACGCTGGGAAATGTTCGCGCAACAATCAAAAGCTTATTCAAATATTTGCATCTTATGGGAAAAGTAAATGAGTCTTTAGTGAACTCTATTCCTGCGATGCCAAAATGGAATCTTTCAGAAATACCTGATCACATGACGGAAGAGCAAACCGAAAAATTACTGAAATCATTTAATCGAAAATATCCAATTGGTAAACGAAACTATGCTTTGGCTATGATTTTAACCCATCTGGGTTTACGGTCTTGCGAAGTTGCGGCCATTGAAATCGGAGACATTGATTGGGAAACTGGAGTTTTAAAGATCCGAAACTTAAAGTGCCGTCGAGCTGATTGCTTACCACTCCCCCAACAAGTGGGCGAAGCGATTGTTGATTATCTTAAAAATGGGCGTCCGAAGTCTGGTTCAAGACAAATTTTTCTTTGTCATCGCGGTAAAACACGTCCGATTAATCCGCGCACGATTCAGAGTAGTATGAATTATCGCTTTAAAAAACAAAATATGAAATTAGCAAGTTATGGAACCCAAATTATTCGAAGAACTGTTGCGGGTCGAATGATTGAAAAAGGTGCCAGCTTAAAAGAAATCGCCGATGTTTTGCGCCACCGCCACCTTGATACAACAAAGATCTACACGAAAATAAACATTTCCCTTTTGCAGCAAGTCGCTATGCCGTGGCCTTGGGGTGCCTTATGAAATCAGAATCAATGAAAAAACAGGTGCAGAATTATTTAAATTTTCGAAGAAAAATGGGTTACAAATTACTTCGACAGGGTTACATGCTCGAAGAATTTGCCAGATACGCTGATAAATTAAATTTTTCAGGCCCCCTTAAAACAGAACTGATGATTGAATGGGCCACTCACACAAAAGAAAAAAATCCTAAATATCATAGTGTTCGGCTCCAAGCGGTTACAAAATTTGCTCGGTTTAGACAACTTCACGACGTGGCGACAGAGGTTCCACCGCGAGGAATCCTGGGAAGGGTGCAAAGTCGGAAAAATCCAACGATTTATAATGAAGACCAATTAAATAAATTATTGAAAGCCATTCGTGAACATAAAACCATCAATAATTTTACCCGAGAAACATACGAAACACTTCTGGGCCTATTACTTTGCACGGGTTTAAGAATTTCTGAAGCCTTAAACTTGCTTGATGTTGAAGTCGATCTTGAAAAAGGAATTTTAAGGATCATCGAGACAAAATTTTCTAAATCAAGATTAATTCCTCTTGATCCAACAGCTATAAAAGCTTTGAAAGAATATCAGCGTCATCGGGATAACAAGTTCCCTCGAAGATTTACGAACGCTTTTTTCGTGAGTGATAAAGGCCCGGCACTTACTTACGCGGGTTTGCAATCAAAATTTTGGCAATTTAAAAAAAATGCAGGGCTTCAAAAAGATTTGATGGCCTCCAATCCTTTTCATTGTTTTCGTCACACTTTTGCAATGAACAGATTAGTTAAATGGCATCGAGAAGGAAAAGATACGGAGCAGCTGATCGCAGCCCTGAGCACATACATGGGCCACGTTAAGGTGTCAGATACTTACTGGTATTTTACCTCGAGTCCAGAACTGATGGAAATCGTATCACAAAGATTTGAAAAGCTTTCGATGGCTCATTCCGGGAGTTTCCAATGAAAATAGAGCAGACCTTACAATTTCTTATTCAAGAATACTTTACTCATTATTTAAAGAATCAAAAAAACGTCAGTGACAATACTGTTGCGAGTTACAGGGATACTTTTTTATTATTTTTCGAATTTGCAAAAGAAAATTTAAAAAAAGATCCCACACTGATTCATCTTGATGATTTAAACGCAGAAAACATTCTTTCTTTTTTGAGTTGGCTTGAAGACTCAAGAGGTAATCAAGCAAGAACTCGAAATCAAAGACTGGCTGGAATCCGTGGGTTTTTGAATTTTATTACTTTTAAATTACCATCGAGATTAAATCAGGCGACCCGCGTGCGTATGATTCCCCCAAAACGGTGGGATCAATTTGTTTTAGAGTACTTAAGTCTGGACGAAGTCACTTCGATTATTAAAAGCGCAGACCAAACAACGACGAGTGGTTCTCGCGATTTTATTTTATGGACGATCATGTACAATACCGGGGCCCGAGTTTCTGAAGTCATTAATCTTAAAAAAACAGATTTTATCCTTTCTGGAAAAAAGGGATCAGTTCAAATCATGGGAAAAGGACGCAAAGAAAGGATTATGCCGCTTTGGCCTTCAACGGTAAAAGCTCTCGAAAATTGGTTGTGCCGTCCGAACATGGCCGAGTCCGAAAAAATATTTGTGAACCGTACGGGTGAGGGACTGACAAGATCGGGAGTGGAAATGCGATTGAGTGAAGCTGTTAAAAAAGCATCGCAAAGCTGTGTCACTTTAAAAAGTAAAAAAATAACACCGCATACTTTCAGACATACGACCGCCATGCATTTGCTTCAGTCCGGTGTCGATATTACGATTATAGCGTTGTGGCTTGGTCACGCCAGCACGAAGACGACAAATGTTTATACTCAAGCTGATTTGAAAATGAAAGAAAAAGCCCTGTCCCATTTACAAAACCCCGAAGTCCGCGGACAAAGATACAAACCTGATAGTTCAACCGTTTCATTTCTAAGATCGTTGTGATTATGTGGATAGGCGTCAGTTCCTTTTACAAGGAGCTGACGCTTCAACTCAGCATAATAATTTGGTTCTCATAATCTCTATTATGCAAACATCCGCATAATCGCGAGGTCGCGCGCATAGCAAAATGTAGTCATGGTTCTGTGTCAGCTTCGAAAAAAGAGCTTTTGGCAAAAAAAGCAAAACTTGAACAAGAAAAATTGGATGAAATCAGAAATCAAATTAAACAAAATAGTTCAGATAGCACTATAGAAACTATGAAATCCATGAATGTGTCTGAAGATGTTGTAAAACAAGTTCAGCAAAAAATCGAAACTGAAGCGCGCGAAAAAGTTCAATCCGTTATGGGTCATGCCGGATATGAAACTTTCGACTGATTTGAATATCGGGTAAAAAAATTAGCGGCCCTTCAATAGGGAGTCGTCTTGAAAAAGGCGGCTCCCTTTTTTTATGCCCAAAGTGAACAAAAGGTTCGTTTTACCGATCAAAGCTCTGGGGACCGAGGCAATGGTCACCGTTAAATCAATTCCGTCCCTGGTAAATCGACCCACTTTTTTCAAGCCAGTACCCGTTAAATTTGTGTTAAAAAGCTCAATTCGA
>JAYSSI010000027.1:0-99653 GCA_043720615.1 Pseudobdellovibrionaceae bacterium
ATCTTGTCTGAAGAGCCGTATGCGGGAAACCCGCACGTACGGTTCTGTGGTGGGGCCGCACCGCCGAAAGGCGGCGGCCTACCCGATGACACCTGTCGCTTGGGGAGGGTCTAATTCACTTGATAATCTAAGACTGCTTTGTAGGACTCATAATCTTTTAATGGCTCAACAAATGAAGCTGCATTAGATATTGACGCCTAAACTTTTCAAAAAGTTTTAAGTATAAATACTTTTCTAATTTTTATGTCGAGATGCAAGAGAAAGAAGAAATGGAAGACTTAAATAGAAGTAATTAAATATTTCAAATTTCAAAAAAATCTAACTAAGCTTGTCTTAATTAAAAATCCCATCAACTTAGCAAGAAGATCACGCAAAAATTATTTTTTTAAATCAGAAAGTTTAAGATCGCCTTTTTCATTAAATGGAATTGAAATTAAACCCATTTTGACGTTGCCTGAAATCTGATAAGGAGTTGAACCGCTCTGAAGCAAGCCGGCCACAGAGTCCGATAAATCAGTGTATTTAATAGGAACAGGCACGGCCACTTTCGAGACACCTTTTGCTGGGAGCGTAACTTTTTGCTTTAAAGCTCCACTCGAAAATGGTTTGTTATTTAAATTCACAGAATAATTGACCTGATCAATTTTAACTTCCGTAGAGTTTGGATTTGTAACATTTAAATTAAAGATCAGTGTCGCATCGATAAATGTTGGACTATTGAGATCAATATTAATTAGATCAACTGTCGGAGGTTGAAGTTGAAGGGACGCGCAACCTTCAAAACTAAAAGCTATGATAAGAGCAACTCGACTTAAAAACTGGAACATATGTCTCCCCTAAGCAGACTAGGGCAAGACCTCACTTTAGACTAGAGAAAGGCTCACCTGCAACGAAACGCAGCATAATAAGACCGGCCTTTACTGCAGCGACTTTTGCTTTCTAATAGATTATAAGGAACCACTATGTTGCGCTCAAAAAAGTCAAATATCAGATCAAGCCTGAAGAAAACAGGCCAAAGTACTAAAATCAGACATCCGCGAGTCATTGAACACACTCGTGCCAGCGCTGTCGAATTCACCAACCGCGAAATTGGCTGGCTGCACTTTGATCGACGAGTTCTGCATGAAGCAGAAGATCATCGCAATCCATTACTTGAACGACTCAGGTTCCTAGCGATTTCTGATGCTAATCTAGATGAGTTTTTTATGAAACGAGTCGGAGGGCTTAAAAGACAAGTGGCCGCCGGACTGACTTCGAAATCTTCGGATGGTCAGACACCCCAGCAGCAACTTTTAGGAATTCGCACTTACGTTGTTGAAATGATGAAAGCTCAAGGCGATTGCTATAAAAGTTTAAAGGTCTCCCTGGCGGAAAAAGAAATTCAGTTACTAACTTGGAAAGACCTCACGCCACAAGAAAGAGATTGGGCAAAAAATTATTATAAACGAAATATTTTCCCCGTTTTAACTCCTTTATCAGTTGATCCAGGGCATCCCTTTCCGTTCATTTCAAATTTATCGACTTCTTTAGGCATCACTTTAAAGCACCCAGATCATGATGAAAGTTTATTTGCTCGAATAAAAATTCCCAAAAATAAAGATGGTCTTCCTCAGTGGATTCGACTCAGAAATAGCGATGAATTTGATCGTTTTATTTCTTTGACGGAAGTCATTATGGAAAATCTTTCAGATTTATTTCCACTGATGCAGGTTTTAAATATTATGCCTTTCCGTGTGACTCGAAATGCAGATTCTGATCGAGATGACGATGAAGGCGACGATCTATTAAAACATATCACAGAAGAACTAAAACAAAGACGATTTGCAGAAGTTGTGCGAGTCGAGCATGGCCCCAATCCAGATCCTTGGATGATTAAATTTTTAAGAGATGAGTTGGAGCTTGCTGATGATGCTATTTACGAGCATCCCGGCGAGCTTGATTATTCTGATTTACTTTCTTTTTCAAATTTAGATTACCCCGATTTAAAATTTATTCCTTACAAGCCCATTGTCCCCGCGGCTTTTGCGGATGAGCAAAACTCTGTGTTTAATCTTATTCATCGAGGCGATCTTTTAGTTCATCACCCGTATGAAAGTTTTCTTAAAACTGCCGAACGTTTTATTCGTGAAGCTTCCGTTGATCCCAAAGTTCTTGCAATCAAGATGACTTTGTATCGCACCGGAGATAATTCACCTTTTGTTCGCGCCCTCGTTCGTGCTGCAGAGCTAGGTAAGCAAGTGGTTTGCTTGGTGGAAGTGAAAGCTCGATTTGATGAAGAAAGAAATATTTTGTGGGCTCAAGCTTTAGAAAATGCTGGCGTGCACGTGGTTTACGGCGTCGTCGGTTTAAAAACTCACGCCAAAACTGCTTTGGTGGTTCGTCAAGAGATCGACGGCATTAGAACTTATGTTCATATTGGAACTGGAAATTATAATATTCAAACGTCTAGACTTTATACCGACATGGGACTCTTCACTTGTCGTGAAGAAATCACGCATGAAGTGGTGGAATTTTTTAATTACCTCACCGGTCGTTCTTTAAAAAGAGATTATAAATATTTGCTGGTAGCGCCAGTGAATATGTTCCAGCGTTTTAAAGAAATGATTGAGCGGGAAGGCGAGCACGCTAAAGCCGGCAGGCCGTCGCAGATTATTGCAAAATTTAATAATATGGAAGAAAATGATCTGGCCTTGGCCTTGTATGATGCCAATCGAAAAGGCTGCGAAATAGATCTCATCGTTCGCGGTTTTTGCTGTATGCGCCCGGGTGTTCCGGGGATGAGTGAGCGCTTAAGAGTCACTTCCATCATTGGTCGCTTTTTAGAACACTCACGAATATTTTATTTTAGAAATGGCGCACAGGATCCCCTGGACGGAGATTTTTTTATTGGCTCTGCAGATTGGATGTATCGAAATCTTCACGCCCGAGTTGAAGCGATCGTCCCAATTCTTGATCGTAATTTAAAAGAAAAGTGCTGGGAAATGTTGCAGATTTGTCTTAAAGATCAAAGACAAGCTTGGATCATGGATTCCAAAGGTAATTACACGCAAAGGGTTTCGACCGATCCCGGCGCCCATCAGGTGTTGATGAATTTAGCAAAATTGCGTAATCTTATCTCCGATGATCCTAAGGTAAAAAAAGGTGGAGTGCAGTATGGAGATTATTCTAGTAAGACACGCGGTGGCGGAAGAGCGCGCCGAGTTCGCAAAGAGCGGCAAAGAGGATCATCTGCGTCCATTGACAATGAAGGGTCAAAAGAAGATGCAGAAGGTGGCGATTAATTTAATTGATTGGCTGGCTGATGCTGATGTGATTGTCACAAGCCCCTTCGTTCGCGCTCGTCAAACAGCAGAAATCATTTCCGAAACTTTATCTCAAAATATAATTATTGAAGCCCCTGAACTTGTCCCGCAAAGCCCTCCGCAAGCTTTTCTTAAATGGCTGGGCGCTCACGCCAGAAATTTTAATAAAGTCATTGTCGTTGGACACGAGCCCCATATCAGTTCTTTTATCAGTTATTTAATTGCAGGAGTTGATCATAGTATTGTGGAAATGAAAAAATCGGCAGTGGCCTCTTTAGAGTTAGAACCTAATTTAGGTTTAGCTCCCGGCACGGCAAGATTGAACTGGTTGCTTCCACCAAAAATTGTAACAAATTAATTTTCAGATTTAGTTGAGGACAAGCCCGAGGCTGAAAATAAAAGGCCATCTCTTAATCCCACGCAAGGAATTTGAATTTTTTCAATGCCCGCTTGTCTAAGTACCAACTGAACCACCATCATAGCAGGAATAATCACATCGGCGCGATCGGGGCGCAAACCTAGTTTTTCAATACGGTCTTTATAGGAAACAGGCTTAAGGGCTTCAGTGATTTCATTAAGCTCACTTAGGCTCACAAAAGTATTCGGAGTTTTTTTAAGAATTTGAAGTTTTAATCGGGCCATGGACTCTAGGTTTCCACCAGTCCCAACGGCAAAATCAAAGGTCAATCCAACCGCCTCTTTTTCCAAAAACTTGACCAGTGGAATAATAAAATCTGCAATCACCACATTTAAATGACTTTCGGTCAGATTTCTTTTTTTAAGATTTTCTAAAAGTCGCACGGTTCCTAAGGGAAAACTTTGGGTGACTATCATTTTATCATCTTGGCAAAGAGTGAGCTCAACACTGCCGCCGCCAATATCGATCAATAAAGCTCTTTTTTTAGTGAGATTAACTTCTCGGTTGACGGCATTAAAAATCAGTCGAGCTTCTTCGGTGCCATCAATCACTTTAATCGAAATTTGACTGACAGCAGCCATGCGTGTGACAAAAACCTTACTATTTTTTGCTTCTCTCAGGGCACTTGTGGCCACAGCTTGGCACTTATCAACGCCGAAGCGCTTATTAAGACGGCTAAATTCGGCAAAAGTCTTTTCGGCGGCAAGCAAGGTCTTTTCACTGACGGTGCCATCGGTAAAAACATCATGACCAAGTCGAATAGGTGAGCGAAATTTTTTAAGGGTTTGAAGCCGACCGTCCTGGATTTCTCCAATGATCATGCGAATGGCATTAGAACCAACATCAATGGCAGAAAAGCGTTGAGACAATGCATCCCCTTTCATTGGTAAAGTCCGCACTCTGAAAGAGGGTAGAGGATTTGTGCTCTTGTCGCAATCCTTGGGTCTTTGTTAGGATTCGATTTTGACGCGCGACATT
The DNA here is from genome assembly GCA_043720615.1 of Pseudobdellovibrionaceae bacterium. Classification (GTDB taxonomy): domain Bacteria; phylum Bdellovibrionota; class Bdellovibrionia; order Bdellovibrionales; family Bdellovibrionaceae; genus JAYWDA01. Next base: position 4,699 of record JAYSSI010000027.1, read on the forward strand.
TTAGTCCTTACCAATTATGGATTGGACAAAACCCGCCTCGAATTGCTACAAATCTTCGGGGGCTGATGTTGGAACGAATTTTAGACATTCAATTAGATGAAATTAAGAAGCACATTTTAATCATGGGTGGGTATGTTGAAAAGGCCCTGACGGATGTGATCGCCGCTTTGACTGACAGAGACGCCGAAAAATTCCAAAGCGTGCATTTTGTCGAAAAAAAAATCAATGAAGACCATAAACGGATAGATAACGAATGTATGGGATTTTTAGCTAAACAGGGTCCTGTCGCAAAAGATCTTCGCATGGTCATTGCTATTTTAAAAATCAATACGGATCTTGAGCGCATGGGCGACCAGTTAGTGAATATTTCCTACACAGCTCAAGATTATTTGGGCCGCCGGCCTTTGGAAATTGTTAAAGAAGTGTCTCGAATGTCTGAAATTGTCCGCGAGATGGTGCGAAAGTCTTTGGACAGTTTTGTAAGATCAGATCCCAAAGCGGCTGAAAAAGTTCTTGAAATGGATGACTCGGTGGATGCTTTAAAAAATCAAGTTTTCCATCAAATGATCAGTCATATTAAAGCCCATCCGCAAGACACTGAAGCCGCCTTAGATATCATTTTGATCGCTCGAAATTTTGAACGCATGGGAGATCACGCTACAAATATAGCTGAAGATGTTATTTTTGTTTCGACAGGAAAGGATATTCGTCATGGGGGAGTTGATGCCTGAAGTCTCGACCCAAATTCTTGTGGTCGAAGATGAGATGGAAATTCGTCAGTTGATGTCCTTGCATTTGATTCGACAAGGTTATCAAGTCAAAGAGTGTGCTTCAGCCGAAGAAGCGATGAGAGCGATTGATCAACACCAGTTTTCTTTAATCGTTTTAGATTGGATGCTGCCAGGTATTTCAGGACTTGAAGTCATGAAATACCTTCGAAACAAAACGGAAGCTCCCAGTGTTTTGATGGTCACCGCAAAAACAGAACCTCAAGATATCGTTCAAGGCTTAGAAAAAGGGGCTGATGATTATTTAACCAAGCCCTTTGATCCAGCCATTTTTTTAGCGCGCGTGAAAGCTTTATTGCGAAGAACTCAAATTTCTCAGCAGATCTCTAAAAAAAGTGGAGAAATTGATCAGCTAAATTTAATGGGTCTGAAAATTGATTTCAATACCTATGAAGTTTTTGTCGCAGATGAAAAGCTGCACCTTACTCCTTCTGAATATAAGCTTTTAATCACGATGGTGCAAAACCGCGGTAAAGTTTTAACTCGAGATCAATTGATTGAAAATATTCAAGGGGAAGGCATCTCCGTTGTGGGTCGAACCATTGACACCCATGTTTTTGGCTTAAGAAAAAAACTGGGCGACTGGGGCGATCATATTGAAACCATTCGAGGCATTGGCTACAGAGTAAAGTTGGATGCTTAAATGACAAAACGATACCCTTGGCGATTATTTTTCAGATATTTTTTCGTCCAGGTAATTCTTTTTAATTTTTTAACCTTATCGATTCTTTTTAATATTTCTAATACGACTGAGATGAGTCGCGCCACTGCAACTTATTTATTATTTCAATTTTTTGCCGGATCCATTTTAATATCAGCGATATCAGCTTGGCGCTTCACCATTCCCATTTGGCGGATCAGCCGAAAAGTGATGAGCTTAGCAAGCAAAAAAATGGCTAAAATTCTAACGGATGAAGAAGATGTCTATGATGATGGCGACTCTGAGTACTCAGAACTTGATTATGCCCTTGAAAGACTTCGCCGAAAGCTAAAAAAGCGTAAAGAGCAAATTGAGCGCGAGCGTGAGGAAACTCAGGCCTTTATGAGCTCTGTGCAAGAAGGGCTTGTCAGTTTTAGCTTAGAGGAACGATTGCTGTATTTTAATTCCCAATTTGCTACCACTTTTTTAGAACCCGCCCAATTACAAAATGAAAATGTATTTTTAACCAACGTCTTTCGCAGTCCTGAAATTTATGAAGCTTTCCAAAATGTCAAAGACAAGGGCCTTGTTCAAAAAGTGACTTTACGAATGAATTCTAGATTGGATGGCGGCGGCCGATTTTTTTCGGTGTCATTATATCCACTGCGAAAAGGTCGATTGCGTGAAGTCTATGGTGTCATCGGAGTTTTTTACGATATTACGGATATTAAAAAGGCCGAGCAGATCCGAATTGAATTTGTCGGGAATGCTTCGCATGAATTACGAACTCCTCTGACAACCGTTAAAGGCTACCTAGAAACTTTGCGAGAAGATTTTACGGCTGGTCAAATGGAACAAGTCCCTAGTTTTTTAGAAATTATCAGTCGAAATGTGGAGCGATTGATTGAACTTGTAAATGATCTTTTAAGCTTGTCCAGTCTTGAGCATGGTTCGCAACTAAAACTTGAATCAGTGAATGCATTGGGAATTTCCGAATTGGTTGTGAAAGAGCTGGCCTTGGCTGCCGCAGAAAAAAATCAAGTGATTCGGGTAACCGGAGAAGTTCCAAAATTTGAAGCTGATTTTCGTAAAGTTGAACAGGTTCTGATGAATCTTGTCAGTAATTCGATCAAATATATTCCCAATGGGAAAACGGTCCAGATTCGCTGGGAACGAGGGCAAAAAAATGATGTGATTTTGCGGGTGATTGATGATGGGCCTGGAATACCGGAAGAACATCATGCCAGGCTTTTTGAACGCTTTTATAGAATTGATAAAGGCCGTTCGCGAGATGCTGGAGGGACGGGCTTGGGGCTTGCCATTGTGAAACATATTATGACCAGTCACGGGGGCTCTGTCTCTGTGAAAAGTTCACCAGGAAATGGCGCCGAATTTATTTGTGTCTTTCCTCAAAGAAACAATCCGGATGTCAGCGTTTGATCAGTACTTTCAAAATATTTATGGAGAGCGCTGGCCAAAGATAAGGGCCGCTTTATTGCAAGAGCCGCAGCAAGTTTTGTATAAAAATCCATTCTCAGAAAAAATCCCGACGCGATTTAATGACTATGAAATTTGGTCTTCAGGTGTTTGGCTTAAAAAACCAAATATGCCTTTTACGCCCGAACGGGATGAACAAGGATTATTGGACGCTTATGTTTTAGATCCCGCCAGTGTTTTTGTAGGAGAAACTGTCGGAGTTCAAGACGGCGAAAAAATTTTAGATATGTGTGCCGCTCCCGGTGGAAAAAGTTTAGTGATGTCAGGAGCCTTAAAAACTTCAGGTCTTTTGGTTTCTAATGATATTTCCAATGATCGCCGCTTAAGAATGAAAAAGATGCTAGATCAGTATTTGCCCGAAAGTGCGAAATCGCGCAGTTCGGTGCGTGGATTTGACGGTATTCAATACGGATTAAAGACAGCAGCTCAATTTGATCGAGTGCTTTTGGATGCCCCATGCTCGGGCGAACGTCATTTTATGGAAAACGCCAGTGAAGTAGAAGCTTGGAAACCTAAAAAGTCAGAAAATTTAGCACAGCGACAGTATGCACTCCTTTGTGCCGCCTTATTAGCAGTTAAACCTGGCGGAATTGTGGTGTATTCAACATGCTCGATCAATCCTAAAGAAAATGACAAAGTTGTTGAACGGCTTTTGCATCGCAAATCTGATCAGTGCCAAATTTTAAGCCTTCAGGCACCTCAGTTAGCAGAAAAAACTGAGTTTGGAGTGCAGTTTTTGCCAGATGCTTGTGGTTTTGGACCCATGTATTGCTGTAAGATTCAAAGGCATGAAAGCCTACCATCAAACGGAACTTGAAGATTTTGTCTCTTGGGCGCATGAAGCCCTCAAAGGTTCTCAATTGCAAGATATTGAAAGTTATGAAGAGGCTCTTGTCTTAGGTTTTTATTTGCAGGGGCGTGGCACAAAATATCTGGTCTTAGAAATGAACAAGCTGACCCCCATGGCTTTGCTATTTGATAAAAATCCTTTTGTTACAAAAAATAAAGTAAAACCCGTCAGCCTTTTTATCAAGGCTCATGCGAAAAATTTGCATGTTACAAAAATAGAAAACTTGAAAGATTATGGTCGTATTTTTACACTTTTTTTAGCCAGTTCTCAGCGGGAAGCTCAGATACAAATTTATTTAATACCTAAAGCTCCCAATATTGTTGTCACAATGAATTCTAATAAAAGCATCAGTTGGAATAAACCCAAAGAGCTCGTGAAAATTGAAGCCCCTGCCATCGATGAAGTGCGCTCTATTGCGTCAATTCATAATGAATGGCTCAAGCAAAGAAAAAATCCAGAAGTTGGAAGCTCTTCGCCAGAGCTAAAAATAAGAAAAAAATTAGAAAAAGATCTCGAGAAAAAAAACAAAGGCTTAGCGGAAATCAACAAGTACTTAAATTCGACTTTATCAGATGAGTGGTATCAGCTAGGTGAGCTTCTAAAATCAAAAAAGATCAACGAAATTGGATCTGAGTGGGATACGTTTTTAAATCGCAAACGCAACCAGGCGTGGAACTTAGAACAATGTTTTCAAAAAGCCAAGCAGATGGTCAAAAAGCGCCAGGGCACTTTAGGCCGAAAGAAAATCGTTGAAGAAGAAATAAAAGTTTTAGAAAATCAAATGGAAGGGGATATTGAAAGACTTGCCCAAGTTGAGCCTTTATTGCCCATAAGAAAATCTTTGGTCGAAGTTCGCACTCGAAAAAAGAAATTGCCCTCTGGCGCCATTGCTTTTTTAGGAAAATCGGCTGAAGACAATATGAAAATTTTAAGGCAGTCCCAGGCCTGGGACTTTTGGTTACATCTACGAGATTATCCAAGTGCTCACGCTATTATTCAAAGAACAAAGCACCAAGAAATTTCGCGAGAAGAGTTGCAATTGGTCGCTTTATGGCTCACTCAAGAGTCCCTTCAAAGGAAAATTTTATTGCCTGGAGCAAGGCTTGAAATCGTCTACACCGAGTGTCGTCATGTTCGTCCCATCAAGGGGGATAAGCTGGGACGAGTCCACTATCAGAATGAGCGTCATTTTATGTTGGTTCTAACTTAGCCTTGACTTAAATCGGCGACTTTATAAACTTTTGAAATCGACAAAAGCCTCTAGGAGAAATGCATGATTGAAGTTCGTAACTTGAGCAAAGATTATGGTCCTCATCAAGCCATTCACGATATTAGTTTTACAATTAAAAAGGGTGATGTCGTTGGTTTTCTAGGTCCCAATGGAGCCGGAAAATCCACCACGATGAAAATTATCACAGGATTTATGGCCCCCAGTAGTGGCAAAGCCTCCATCGCAGGCTTTGATGTTTTTGAAAATCCCATCGAAGTTAAAAAGCGAATTGGTTATTTGCCCGAAACACCGCCTCTTTATACAGACATGTATGTTCGAGATTATTTAATTTATGTCGCTCGCTTAAAAGCCTGTGCGAAAGACAAAATTTCAAGCCTTGTTGATCGAGCCATAGAAAAAACTTTGCTGGGCGATGTTCAGCATCGATTGATTCATAATTTATCGAAGGGTTTTAGACAAAGAGTGGGCATAGCCCAAGCTTTGGTTTCTGATCCCGAAGTCTTAGTTTTAGATGAACCCACAGTAGGATTAGATCCGAAACAGGTGGCTGAAATTAGAAACTTAATTAAAGAACTAAAAGGTCATCACACAATTATTTTATCGACTCATATTTTGCCTGAAGTGCAAGCCACTTGTGAAAAAGCGATCATTATCAACAAAGGTCGTATTGTAGCTGAAGATACCATTCAAAATCTATCTGCCCTCGAGCAAGGGGAAAGTCAGATTTTCATTCGATTGCGCCAAGAGATATCAGATCTCAAATCAGTTCTTGCAGGCATTGATGGAGTTCTTACAGTCGATTTAGGATTAAATCAGCGAGAGTGGAAAGTGAATGTTAAAGGAACCGATGAAACAGTGGATGCCGTGTCAGCTCGAATTGTTTCAAAAGGTTTAGGGCTTATCGAATTCACTCCGCAGCGAGCGGACTTAGAGGATGTCTTTTTACGACTGACTTATGGTCAAGAAAAACAGGGCCTAGAAAAATCAGGAGGTCCCCAATGAGAGGCGTTTGGATTATTTGTGCCAAAGAGTTGAAATCACTATTTTCAAGTCCGATGTTTTATATTGTAACTTTAATGATCACAGGATTATTAAGCCTTAATTTTTTCGTTAATCTTCGAGGCTTTGCAGGGCAACAAGGAATGGCTTCTTTTAATGGGGGCGAAAGCTTTGCTAACATTCATATGGGTGTTTTTGTAAAACATTTATCAGTTTTAAATTTAATCTTAATATTTTTAGTTCCCGCTTTAACTATGCGTCTTTTATCAGAGGAGCGTAAACTTCGAACTTTTGATTTATTACTCACTTCACCAGTGACATCGATTGAAATTGTCTTAGGAAAATATTTTGCGGTTTTAGGAGCTATTTTTGTTTGGATGTTTCTAGCCTTAATTTATCCCATGGCCACTCGTTATGTTGTTGCGTTTTCCTGGGCTCCGCTGCTGATTTCATTTTTTGGAATTTTTATGCTGGCAGGGGTTTATGCAGCTATGAGTCTTTTTTGTTCAAGCCTGACTGAGCAAAGTCTTATCGCCTTTGTGATGTCGGTGATATTTAATATTCTTTTGTGGTTCCTTGGAAGTGCGGCGGATGCCGTTGACAGTCAAATGGCGCGAGCCTTTTTTGAACATGTTTCTTTGAACACTCATCTTTCGGCCTTAGTTTTTGGAACCATACGAACCAGTTCAATTGTATTTTTAGTCAGTGTCATGGCCTTTTTTGTTTTTCTTACCGAACGAGTGGTTGAGTCTTTCCGCTGGAGGTCTTTATGAGTCGTCTTGGTAAGCTCTCCTTTGTTTTTGCTGTGATTTCATTGCTGTGCTTTGCGATTGCAAAGTCGATCATTGTAGAATGGATTCCATTTTTTTCCGTGTTGCTGGGTTTGTTTGCCTTTTTTCTGTTATTTGGGATTTTTACGGATCGAAAATTCTTTTCTGAATTTTTGTCCATGAAGACAACTCAACATGGCATGAATATGGGAGTTTTAATTTTTGGCTTTATGGGGCTTGTGATTGCGGCCAACGTCCTTGGTTCCAGACACTACAAAACTTGGGACTTTTCAATCAACCAGCTTAATTCTTTGTCGCCCCAATCAGTTCAACTTTTAAAAGATTTAAAATCTGAATTAAAAGTCATCTATCTTTACAAACAAAACGCAGCCAATGTCGAAGAAAACCGCAAAGCCTTCACAGAGCTAATTCGTAGATATCAAGATCAGACTGATAAGCTTAAGCTCGATTTTGTAGAAGCGGATGAACAGCCTGATATTGCAAAAAAATATGATTTTAAAGGCGCTCAAGCGGTTTACTTAGATTATAATGGTAAAACCAATCGCATCGATAAGTTAGATGAACAAACTTTAACGTCAGCTTTAGTGAAAGTGACTCGCGAAAAAAGTAAAATCATTTATTTTACGACCGGTCATGGTGAAGCTGACTTAGAATCAACCGACACCGCCGACGGCACTGGAATTTTAAAAAAGCTACTGAGTGATAACAACTATACAGCACTTCCTATTAACTTTGCAGCAGTGGGAAAAATGCCATCCGATATGGACGTGCTGGCGATTGTTGGGCCGAAATATTCTTTTCAGAATTTAGAAATTCAAGCCATCGAAGGATATTTAAAAGCCGGGGGCCAAGTATTAGTGGCGCTTTCTTACCCCGACAAATCGGGTTTAGAAAAACTTTTAAACAAACTAGGTCTGCAAGTCCAAGACGGATTTGTTATGAATGTTTTAAATTCTCCCATGGGTCCTATTGTAGTTCCCAATGAACCCACCAAAGGGTCTAAGTTTTCTGAAGTGCATTCGGTGACTCGGGTGTTTTCAAAAAATGATGGCATTAGTATGTTAAAGCCAATGTCGCTGGAAAAATCCTCACAAATTCCTGAAGGTGTTTTACTAGAAGATATTGTGATAGCACCTGCTTCTATGTTATACAGTGATCCCACAATGAAAAAACAAGGTGATTTAAAAGATCACATAATTGCTATGGCGGCCACGGGACTTTTTCCAGAAAGTAATGATAAAGCAAAGCCTTTTAATTTACTTCTTTTTGGGGATGCGAACTTTTTAACAAATCATATGCTCTATTCTTTTGTGAATCGGGATCTATTTTTAAACTCTATTGCCTTGTTAGCGCGGGAAGAAAATTTGATCAGCATTACGCCGAAGGAGCCAAGTGGAACAAAAATGGACCTGACCAGTGCTAAGGAGGCAGGACTTATTTGGGGGGTATTTCTACCTTTACCATTTGCCTTTTTTCTGGCGGGGCTGTTTGTATGGCTGCGAAGAAGACATGCTTAAGGGGAGATGTTGTTGAAAAATAAATCAACCTGGATTTTTTTGATTTTTGTAGCCACCCTCGGCGGTTTTACTTTTTGGGATTTTTACAGTGATAAAAAAACGGAAGATATCAAAACTCAAAATTCAGTCCTTATTCCCTTTGATGTGAATCAGATTCAAAGTCTATCTCTTTCCGAAGAAAATCAAAAAATCATTTTAGATAAAACTGTTGATGGATGGAAGTTCATAGCTCCTCTTCAAGATTATGCGGATAGTCCCGTCGTGGAGGAATTTTTATCTCAGTTGACTCAACAAAAGTCATTGTCTGTTATTTCTAAAGTGGCACCAGATATTTCAATTTACGGTTTAAAAAAACCAATAGGCGAAATTTCAGTCACTCATCAAAATAAGCAAACCATAATAATTGAGATCGGCAGCGAGCAAACTGTCGAACAAAATAGCTACTTAAGAAATAAGGAAACCGGATCCATTGTTGTAGGTGGAGCTGACTGGAACACTTGGATTAAAAAAACACCTTCTGAATTCAGAGATCGAAGATTTTTACGATCAAAGATGAGTGCTATCTCAGAAATTGAAGTCAAAAACTCCAGCGGCGGTCTTAAGCTTAAGAAAAATGATAATACATGGACCCTAGCAGGGCAGCCTGAAATTCAACAAGATCAAAATCGTATTCGGGAAATATTAAATCAATTCACCCTGACTAAAGCCGATGAAATTATTCTAGAAAAAAATATTTCTGCTGCGGATAAATATAAATACAATTTAGATAAGCCTCAGATTCAATTAACTCTAAAAATTTCAGATAAGCTGTGGAGTGCGCAATTAAGTCAAACCAAAGATAAAGCCATTTATGCGATCACGTCAGATCCTATTTTTTTAATCAGGCTCGAGGAAAGTTTATTTAGTAAGCTCAAGGGATTAAAAAAATTGTCTTTTAAAGATCGCAGTCAAATTTTTGAATTCAATAAAGATCAAGCCAGGAAAATTGATTTAAAAACCAGCCTTAAAAAACAATCTTTGATTTTAAAAGACTCAAAATGGGTTTTGGATACAAACGATACCAGCCTATCGGTAGATCACGAAAAAGTGACTGTATTTTTAGATAATTTAAAAAAACTAGGTCTTATCGATTTTATTGAGGAATCTAAAAATGGTAATATTAATAATAATAACCCCATCGAAATTAAAATAACTGATGATCAGAATAATTTGATTTTTGAATTCCAGGTGGGTGAATCCGTAAAGAAAAAATTTGATAATATCGAAAGAAATTTAAGGCTGGCTAAAACCAATTTGAGTAAAAATCATTTTTATATTGAACAAAGCGAGATTGATAAATTGAAACTTTCAGAAATGATAAGCAATAAATGAAAAGCATAACTGTTAAATCCCCCACTCGAGTCGACTTAGCCGGAGGAACATTAGATCTTTGGCCACTGTATGCGTTTATTGGAACCTGCAAAACATTAAATGTAGCTATTAGCATTTGGACGGAAGCTCAGCTCACGCAGCGGCCGGATTTAGAGATTGAAGTTGATTCGGCCGACGTTGGGCTAAAAACACGTTTTGCCAGCCTTAAAGATTTTTTGGCGGCAACAGATCCAAAACTTAAATTATTCCAAACCGTGATTAATTATTTCCAACCTTCTTATGGATTTTCACTAAAAACTAGTTCTGAAAGTCCTGTGGGCGGTGGACTTGGTGGAAGTTCCAGCTTAATGATTTCTTTACTGAAATCTTTTTCTGCCTTAGAAAATAAGGAATGGAAATCTGTTCATCATCTTGTGCACGTGGCGCATAATCTTGAAGCACAGATTTTAAACACTCCAACCGGGACACAAGATTACTATCCTGCGGCTTCGGGCGGTATGAATATTTTGACCTTTAATCCTGATGGCATCACTCAAGAAGTAAAACTTTTAAAAGGCAGTGCTATTGATAAAGCCTTTTTGTTAATTTACACGGGACGAAGTCATCATTCGGGGCTTAATAATTTTGAAGTTTTAAAATCAGCCGTCAGTCAGGATCAAAGGGTTTTGTCGGCGCTTAAAGATCTGCAACAAGTTTCTCAAGATATGGTGGAAGTTTTATCAAAAAATCAGTTTTCCGAGATGCCAGAGCTTTTTCAACGTGAATACAAAGCCCGAGTTCAGTTAACACCGGCCTTCACCTCACCTGAAATTGAAAAACTTCGAGAAATTTCGGAGGCGCATCAATCTGTTGCAAAAATTTGTGGGGCCGGGGGTGGGGGCTGTGTGTTAGTATGGGCTCCAGAGCATAAACAGAAAGTAGCTGAGGAATGTCAAAGGGCCGGGTTTCAAGTGATGAACGCATCGTTAATCGATCCCTTGTAAATTTCACGGGTGAGGTTCAGCGATTTGTTGGCATTTCCCTGAGCGGGGGAAAGGCCGATAAAGCTTGCGTCGCTGTGGTTGAATATTTTCCTAAATTTAAAAAGTTATTTTTGTCGAATATGTTTGAAAGAATAAAAAGTGAAGGCACTATTTCTGCGGATCTAAAAATTCACGAAATCGTTGAAAGCTATAAAGGCAAAATCGAATCAGTGGCTTGGGATGTTCCCTGGCAAATCCCTTTTTGCAATCGTTGTGATTTACCTTGCCCAGGTTATGAAAGTTGTCAGGTGGAACACATTCAGTGGATGCGAAAACATAACCAAGCTGAGCAAAAGAAAAAGAAACCTAAAAAACTTTTTACGCCCTACACTGAACGAGCTGTAGAAATGTATCTTAAAACCGAGATTGATGAGCCCATGAGTGTTGGTCCCGCTTTGGGTGCGAACCATGCTCCTTTATTAGCTAGAGCTGCCTTTGTTAAGCGAAGACTAAGCCTTCCTAGCCTTGAAGTTTTCCCGCAGCTTTCAATTTGGCGAATAGGACGGGCCTTAAATATTGGCAAAACTCATTTGCGATATCATCGCCACGCAACAAGTGGAAATGAAAGTCGAAAAATCATTATTCAACAGCTAAGTATTAATAAACTAGCTTTCCTTTATGAACAGGACCAAAAGTTAATGATTGAAAACAATCATGCCTTTGAAGCTTTTATCTGTGCCCTGACGGGATTTTTAAAATACTCAGGTCAAACGGAGCCACGACCTGCCTCTTTTCCAAGCAATGAGGCCTGGATTGAATTTCCCAAAGAAAAATTACACTGGCCGTTCTAATGCAATCAGTCCTTAATAAACATTGATAATAAAGCTTATTAATTTACGATAAGCCCAACGACTTAATTTTTAAACGGAGGTTTAAATGAACAGATCAATTTTTAACCCAATTTTAGTTGGTAGTGCCGTATTATGCTTAGCTTTCAGCGCGCAAGCTCAAAAAGCTAAATCATTGCACGATCAATTTACTGGACAAGGTTACGGAATGGCAGGATGTGGAGTTGGTTCAGTTATTTTTGGACAAAAGCCAGGAATGATTCAAGTTTTTGCAGCTACCACGAACGGAATTTATAGCAATCAAACATTTGCTATCTCTTCTGGAACTTCAAATTGCGGCGAATCGGGAAAATCGGGAGCAACGCATGAATTTATTAAAGTCAATAAATTGGCGTTAGAAAAAGAAGTTGTCCGTGGACAAGGCGAGACTTTGGTTTCATTGGGCCAAATGCTTGATTGTAAATCAGAAAATTTTTCTGCTTCTATGAAGAAAACATATTCGAAAGATTTTCCTCAAGGCGGAGCCACGGAAGGTCAATTCGAAGCAGTTGCTATCAAAGCTTGTCAAATCTAAGCCTCAATATTTAAAGGAGATTTTAAATGAAAAAACTTTTAGTTCTTATGATTTCTTTCGGTTGCATGAATTCTTTTGCGCGTAATTACGGTGAAGGCGGTTGTGGTTTGGGTTCTGTTGTTATGGGTAAAGACGGAAACCAAATTTTGGCCGTAACAACTAATGAAACTGGTATGCAATCCTTCGCTATCACTTCTGGAACATCGAATTGCACAGATGATGGCGCAGTGGCTTCCGGTCGTGAAGTGCCTTTGTTTATCGAAGTGAACCGTGTCGCATTAGCAAAAGATGCAGCTCGCGGACAAGGCGAAACTTTGGCGGGACTTGCTCAGTTGATGGGTTGTCAAACTGAGACTTTGGGTCAAGCGATGAAATCTAATTACGATTCTATATTCGTAAAAACAGATATGCAGCCAACAGCGATTCGCACAGGTATTGAAAACATGGTTCAAAAAAATCATGCAAAGACTTGCGGCGCTTAATACCTAAAACTTGATATTTATTAAAGTTTGAAGTCAGATGGGGAACTTATGAAGTTCCCCATCTTTTTTATTTTTTCATTTATGATATCTCTGCTTTCTTCAGCCACTGCAGATCTTAAGGTGACAGCCGATCAAGTTAAATCCTGGTCACAATCTGAAAAATGGAGTGAAGATTCAGGTTGGCGAAAGCTTTTACATTTTGAACCGACCAACTTTGGTGGATTAGAAAGCCAAATTGATGGCGATGATTTTTTCTTTAGCCCCAAAGGCAAATGGGATCAAAAAGCTGAGCTAGAAGCCACCATTGAAACTTTTTTTTCTCAAATCACAGAAAAAGATGAAAAATTAAATCCGCTCTGTCGTTTTCCAGCGCGTCTCAGTTGGATTAAGAAAAAGTTAGCTTCTCACAATGTCGCGTTGCCAGAAAAAAATTGCCCTCGTTTCGAGAAATTTAAATCAGCTCTGCAAGGCCCGAGTGTTTCTTTAGTTTTTTCTAGTTATTATTTAAATAATCCTTCATCGGCGTTTGGCCACACTTTTTTAAGAATAAATAAAGCCCCGGCGCAAAATGGAAAGCGCTATGAACTTTTGGATTATGGTCTTAATTATGCCGCCAATCGTGATACTGATAATGGATTGGTTTTTGCGTTTAAAGGCCTGTTTGGAATGTTCAGTGGAGCCTTTACAACAACTCCTTATTACTACAAAGTTCGCGAGTACAGTCATGCCGAATCAAGGGATCTTTGGGAGTATGAACTCAATGTAACGCCTGAAACTGTCGACCGCATGATTGAGCATGTTTGGGAATTAGGCGCGACTCGAATTAATTATTGGTATCTTTCAGAAAACTGCTCTTATCACATGTTTTCTATTTTAGAAGCGGCAGATCCCAATATACAGCTCATTTCTGAATTAAAAAAATATGTGATTCCTTCAGATACAGTTCAAGTTATCTCAAAAGTTCCAGGCTTTATTAGATCCGTGCATTTTCGACCGTCGATTCGGACTGAACTGATGGCACGAGCTCAAGATCTATCTGAAGAAGAATTAAATTTTGTCATTCAAATGAATCAATTAAAAGTAATTCCAAAAGCCATCGAAAGCCTAGCGCCAAAAATGCAAGCGCGTATTTTAGATACGGCGGCCGATTTTATTGATTTTAAATACTCCTATGATGTTCAGGTTCAAGGTTCAGAGATGTTAAAATTTAAGAATGCTATCTTGGCTCGGCGCAGTCAGCTGGATGTTATTTCTGAGGCTATTCATATTGAAGCGCCAACTTTAGAAAAGCCCCATGAAGCTCATGGATCTCGTCGCTGGGGAATGGGTTATTTATTTGTTAAAGAAAAAGCCAGTCGGTATTTGTTGGATTATAAATTTGCTTTGCATGATCAGCTAGATCCTATTTATGGATATCCCGAGTATGCAACAATCACTTTTTTTAATTTTCAATTCAGTGTTGAGCCAGTCTTACACACCTTGGCGCTAGAAAATTGGACTTTATTTGAAGTGCGATCAACGGCACCATTTTCAAAACTTCAAAATGATCTTTCTTGGAATTTTCAATTAGGGACTGATCGAGTCAGAAATGTAAACTGTGATTTTTGTCGTTGGTCGGGAGTGTCTGGTGGGGCTGGTGGGACTTGGGAATTAATATCAAAGCCCTATACCTTTATTTACTTTGGATTTAAGGGTATTGCCGGCATAAGAAATGAAAATCAAACGAAAATATGGGTGGGGGCGGGTCCAGAAGCAAGGCTACGCCTTCGTTGGACGCCGCACTTAATAACAATTTTAGAAGCTTGGCAGCGTTTGGATTTACAAGGTGCTGAGCGTGTGTATTTCGAAAGAGGGATAAAAACTCAGTACACGATCCCAAAATCTGAATCCGCTTCTGATTCTTTTGGAGTGCGTGTAGGATTCACTGATTATGGATTTGATAAATCGGGGACCATTCAATTTTTTTCCTACTATTAACGGATAAGGACTTTATTTAAAATGATAATATTTAATCCGATACTTTTTAAAAAATTAAGTTTTTATTTGAGCATTTCTTTTTTATCCATTCTTTGCAGCTCTTGTTCTCATTTATTTTATTATCCATCAGATAAAGTTTATTATGATCCTAAAAAGTTTAATTTAAAACCTCAGGATGTTTTTTTAAAAACGGATGATGGCGAAACGATTCATGCCTGGCTTTTTAAAACTGACCGTAAAAAACCTTTGGGAACAATTTTATTTTTTCATGGCAATGCCGAAAATTTAACATCGCATTATATCCATCTGACTTGGCTTATAGCTGAAGGGTATAATTATTTAATTTTTGATTATCCTGGATTTGGTCAATCAACTGGTGAAGCTTCGCAAAAAGGGACTGTGCAGGCGGGAATAGCCGCTATGGATTGGCTTTACAAATCTGATCCACAGCCCCTGATTATTTTTGCACAAAGTTTAGGTGGGGCCGTTGCTCAAAGAGTGATACTTGAAAAAAAGGATCAAATTCCTATTAAAGGCGTCGTTCTTGATAGCACCTTTAATTCGTATCAGTCGATCGCTCGAAAAAAACTTTCGCTTTCGTGGTTCACTTGGATTTTACAACCCTTGGCGTATATTTTAGTCAGTGATAAGTGGGCGGCTGATGACATTGATAAGATTTCTCCCATCCCTGTTCTTGTTATTCATGGGGACAATGACAACACTGTCGAGCCTATGTTTGGTGAGCATATTTTTAATGAGCTTAAAGATCCTAAGAAAATCTGGCGAATTCCAGGGGGACTGCACACCGATGTCTTTTGGACCCAACAAGGAAAATACCGCCCGCAGTTTTTAGAGTGGCTCGCTGGATTGGGACAATAATTTAGGCAGCGGTCGAAATAATGTCTTAAGGCCTTCGACTTGCATCGGGTGAGATTCAAAGCTTGAAATCCAAGACTCGGGAGTTTCCATACATAAAAATATTCTCCAAGCAGGGTCATGTGATTTAAGCTGGCTGATCATAAACTGAAACATCTCTTGGCGAAGCTTAAGATCATAGCGCATCTTTCCACCTTCGCTCATAAAAACTTCGGCGGAGGTCACAAGGCTTTTCATACCAAAACGCTCCCGCATCATTGCTTTTTGTTCGGGTTGAAAGCGTAATGCTCCGATAGAAATTACATTGATCTCTTTCGGTGTGAACCGCTGAGCCATTTGTGAAGCTAAATAGGCGTAACTTTCTTTCCATTCAGGATGCCAAATCATGGGATCAATATGAAAGGCTATTTGAAAACCCGCATCAATACACTTTCGAGCGGCCTGCATACGTTCTTCAAAGTTGGCCGTCCCATGCTCTTCCCGATCAATAATAACAGGTGGATTGATCGACCAACTGACCACAACATTGCCAGAATGAGGGACATCCAGGAATTGATCGACTTCGGCAGATTTTGTTTTAAATTCTAAGGTCCACTTGGGATAATTTCCAAAAAATGAAATAAGCTCGCGGGAATAAAGCGTTAAAGGATCAAGGCTTAAGCTATCAATCACTTCCCCTGTACCAATACGAAAGGGCGCTGAAGAATGCAGATCTGCCATCTCTTTTAGCTCGAGTAAAGCTTGATCTAAATTCGAATAAATTTTCATCACCGGTGAATTTAAATAGCTTTGCAAATAGCAGTAAGAGCAATTCATATTGCACTGGGAGCCCAAATTCAGAACATGATAATTGCAACAACTGAGCGTCTTTTTTTGAGTGGCGCCAGGACAACGTTTAAAAAAATGGCCTTTAAAGGGAGTCACAAACAATGTTTTTTTACTTTGATTGAATTGTTCGGGAGTCATGAGTCCAGCTCGCTCGGACCAGGTCGGCTGCTCAATCACTTGAATTTTATTTGCTGGGAATAAATTAATTATTCTTTGCGCAAGGGCTGAGCCCACAGCCGCATGATCTAAATAAATTTTATCAAAGCGCTGGATCAGATTCATTTTTTTGTTTCCAGGTTGAAACGACAGTTTGTAAGCCAAGAATAGTTTTTTCTAATTCGGTGGCATCTTTAACAAAAAATTTGACTTCAACACCATGTAGATCGCCTTTACGAACTGAATGAGCACTGACAAGCTTGGGCCAAGGCAATGTTTGTAAAGTATTTGAAAATTTTAAATCATTTTGTGTTGTCTGGGGATATCTTTTTTTTCTAAGTTCTTCCAAGGGTTTTACTGTCGCTAATGATTCGGTGATATCATTCAAGGGTATTCCCATTAAAAAAAGATCACCGGCAAGTTCGAACATCTGACAAAATAATGTTTTTGAAGGTTTTAAAGACACAAGAAGATATAGGATATTTATTTGAACATCGATCGGAAGCTGTGCGACCATGCCGACATCAAATGCTCGGATATCTTTTTCAGATAAAAATTGCTGAACTGGCTGAGGCCACATTAAAAGAAAATGTGAAATTTGAAGCAGTCGCTCATCTGATTTTATGCCATACTTTATAAGTAATAAATCACAGTCCAGAGACTTTTCTAAATCGGGCTGATGAGTCAATCGCACAATTTCAGGCCACGAAAGCTTGGGATACAAAGAGAAAAACAATTCGGCGGCCTGAGAGGGACTTGCGTTTGTGACATTCTGAACAGGATGAGTCGGCTCTAAATCAAATCCCGAAAGAAGAAACCCACCTAAGGCCCATGATGGAAGCTTTTCGGGAAGTTTATGCACAGGTCCGAAATCCCAAGATTTTTGGCATTTCGAAATATCTGTAAATTCAAAGTTCAGGTTTGAAAGCATGGTCATCAGGTAGCATGGGGGGCCAGTTCTTGGCAAACAGGTTTTGCCCTTGTCCTCAGACCGCTTTATAATCAAACACAATGGCAGACTGGCGTGAACGGGCAGAAATTAATGGTGATGTGGTATTTTTTAGATATGCCTCCGAAGGTATTGAAAAAAGCACCGAGGAAGTTTTCGTATGGGATCTGGATAAGACCTATTTGGACACTTCGATCGATTCATTAAGTGGATTGATGCAAACAATTCTTGAGCGTGCGTTTGCTAAAAAAAATATTCCAGGAACTGACACTCTTTTACAAGCGCTCAGCCAATACGGCAAAGAAAAAAAAGGTCAGCAATATTTTCCGATTTATTTTATAACCGCTTCGCCGCCACAGCTGGAAGAGCGAATTTCAGAAAAATTTTCGATCGATCAGATCAATCCCTTGGGCTGTTTTTATAAAGACAATTTAAAAAACTTAAGACCGGGAAGATTTTGGCGTCTTACAAAACAAGTGGGTTACAAGCTTCAAGCGCTCATGCAGCTAAGGTGTTATTTGCATCCAGATGTTAAGCAAATCTGCTGGGGTGATGACTCTGAAACGGATGCTACGATTTATAATTTGTACTCAGATATTTGCTCTCGAAGACTTTCTGCCAGCGCAATCCGTACAACCTTAGCTAGCTTTTCAGTCACTGGTGAGCAGGTAGATACAATCTTAAAACTACAAGATAAAATTCCGATTCAAGATCCGGTTGAAAAAATTTATATCAATTTAGCGACAGACACGGATCCAGATTATTATTTAAAATTTGGTCGCAGAACCATGGCTACGAATAATACATTTCAAGTCACGATCGATTTATTTCAAGACGGCAGGATAGATCTTAATGGATTGTATGCGGTCCTTGAAGATATGATTCATAACTATGGTTATACTGCGGAAGAGCTTTGTAAATCCTACGATGAGTTGATTCGCAGGGGAGTGCTAGGTCAAAGGACTTTTGAAAAAACAAAATCTTACTTGATAGAAAAAGGAATTCTATTCGAGGGCTATAAACCTTCAATGGAACCTTTAAAAGAAAAAACAATTGTTGACGGTAAAGTTTTTGAAATGGAAGGCGCTCACGAGCCTTGGGTGATGCCTCATATTGATTACATCAACGATTATCGTTAGCAAAAAATATTTCAGCTTCTCACTCAAATTTTAAAGGAAATACTGTTGTGATGGCTTCACCACGAAAGGGCTTAAATTCGATGCGTAGTGTGGCTTCGACTAAACATTTTTTAAAGGCAGAATCATTTAATTGAGAGCTGGTTACTTCGGATCTTGAAATTTTACCATTCGGTTCGATGGTCATCGTGATCGAAGATTCTCCAACAATGCCAGAATTTTTTTGCAAAAGTTGAGTGTAGCACTTATAAAAAGTTCCTTTTTGTCCTTTTAAAGTGTCGACAATATATGACGGCGTGAGGCCTTCTGAAATTTGCGAATCAGGCAAAGGCAGGAGGGGCTCGATAGCCCCCTGAGGCTTATTCTGCTGGTCGAACTCGAGGGTCGTCCAGCGACGGCCCTCTTTAGCAAAAACCAAAGTGCCATCTCGCCCTTGGCTTTCAATTTTAATATCACCATTCTTAATATAAACAACCGTAACATCACCTTCTTGATCTAGTGTCAGTTGTGAATTGGGAAAGATATGCAATCTGAAAGCGCTCGGGAAATCTAAGTAAGCTTCGCCGTTAGCACTGGTTTCTAAAGTTTCAAGGGCATGCAGGGAGGCTTTTTGGCTGACCACTATTTTTTGAGTCAGATGTTTTTTTAAAATAAAAACTTGATCTGTCACCTTTTCAACCTGAGCGAGCCTTGGGGTTGACGGAGAATCAGCGTCCATCCACTTAGAAACAAGAAAGCCAACGCCTAAAAGCAGAAGTCCTGAAAAAAAGAAGGCCATCACAAGATTGGAATTTCGTCCCATCGGAAGATTAGAACCCATTCATCAAAGAATTGGAAAATTTATTTTGATTTCTCGGTCGGGGTCGCTTCGGGGCCAGCTGGTGCTAGCGAAGCTTCAGTGGGAATTGTTGCGGGGGCAGAAGCAGCCGGAGGTGTTGCTAAGACAGGTGCGGTGTCGATGACACTGCGACCCTCGCGAGTGATTTGAACCGATAGCATAATACAGCTGATGGCAAAAAGGGCAGCTGCCCATCGGGTCATACGAGCATATATAGTCTGTGATCCTGTGGTTCCGAGGATTGAATTTGATCCGCCCCCAATTCCCAAAGCGCCACCGCCTTTGGAGTCTTGAAGCAAAACTAAAATGATTAATGTGAAGGCAATTAACAAATGTATAGCGACAAGAAAGTTCATCGATGCTCCTCGTGAAACGAAGCGCACAAGATAGTGTAATAAGCCCTTGGATGTCACTTTCTTAGCCAGTAGATTTACGGTGCATAGCATTATATATCCCACTTCAGACAGCTTTGAAAAAGAGCAATTACACTAATTATTTTATTAACTGTCTGTTTTTCGACAGTTGCTAACTTCTTGAAATGGTTCGTTTTGTCACCAATTTATTTGGCACGGTCTTCGCTCTGTATTTCTGAAAGAGTTCGGTGAAAGCCAAAATTCAAACAAGCGCGAAGTAGGAGGGATTGAAATGAAGATCAGCGCCATTTTGCCAATTTTTTCTTTGGCTCTACTTCCCGCTGACGTCAGCGCCCAAATCACAACTCAAACAGTGCCTGCTGGAATTCGCAGTCCTTCGGTTCGGGTTGGAAACATTTCTCAGCTGAGCCAGAAATACACAGGCTCTGGAAATTTGGCTAACACGGTGGATTTGCGATCGATTGAATTTAACGCAAAAAAATTAAGTGTGATTGAACCCAAGATTGAGCAGCTGGTGGGATTATTTAATCGCATGGGTAGGTATGATTTGGGTGCACAAATTAATAAAGGAACTTTGAAAATTGATTCGCAACCGGTCATTCAGTACACCGCGTCGGTGATGGCTTACGGTGTGAATGATCGTTGGACTTTGGGTGCAGGAATTCCAGTTGTAAATTACAAGAATGATATTCAACTTTCTAAAACAGCTTCTAATATTGGAGCCTTTAAGCAAATTGCAAGTCAACTCGGCGTTGATGAGCTGAATCAAGGCTTGCAGCAGCTTGATGATATTGATTTGATTTCGGCCTTCCATACAGAGCTTCAGAAAAAAGGCTACAATGATTTAGAAAAACAAGATCAAACTTTTCTTGGAGATCTGCAGCTGGCAAGTCTTTACCGACTTGATGATCTTGGACTATTACAGTCTCAGTTCCGTTTGAACATAATTTTACCAACAGGGCCGCGATACAATTCAGATAATCTTGCGGCTTTTAATCAATTTGGTTACACTTCCATAGAGTCTCAAATCATATCAGCGCATCCTTTGATGAATCGTTTGAAAATCGCTGGTCTTTTAGGTTTACGGATTTATGTTCCGGATCAAGTGACAGTTCGTGTTCCAGAAAATGAAGATGATATTTTGCCAGGGGCTGAACAAAAAGAAACTGTAAAGCGTTCGCCAGGGATGAAGCTGACCGAATCCTTGCAGTTAAGCTACAGCGCCAGTTCCGCTTGGACATTTTTTGGAATTTCAGAATGGTCACAAAAATCAAGTGACCGCTATGAAGGCCGCGGTCAAAAAAGATACGATCTTTTAAGTCGAGACACTGAAACACAAACTCATGTTGTGACTGGTGGAATCTCTTTTTCAAGTGTTGAGTCTTATCAAAAAAGTAAAAAGGGGATTCCCGCTATGGTGTCGGCTCAAATTAGCGACACGATTGCAGGAAAAAATGTTGAACGTCAGCTGGTGCAAGAGATCAGTGCAACCTTGTTTTTTTAACAAGGTTCAGAAGGAGAGTTATGAAAAAGATGATTTCAGTGATGGCAGTGATATCAAGCTTAGTGGCTTGCGCTCCTGAGCCACAATCTTCTCCTGTCTCGGACATTCAGTTTGAATTTGGACCTACCAATTCAGATGTGGAATTAGATCTTTCACAAGTTCATGATAAAACTCAAGCCTCGCAAAATCAGTGGCCTCAATCGAAATCTTTAACAGCGGAAGAAAAACTATCATTTGTCGAAAATATTTTAGCCGTAGGGCAAGCTTATAATCTGGTAGATCTTAAAGAAGCTGCCGTAAGCGGAGTGCGTTTTTTTAGAGAAAATTATCAACCACAGACTGTTAATTTTCAAGATTCTCCCTACGTTGAGGCCATTGTTGGCACGACGTCTAAAGAAGCAAAGCAACAGATTTCTGATGCACAAAAGTTTTTGCCTGAAGATGAAAAAAAACTTGAGCAATTTTTAAAGGCTTCTCAAAAAACTTATTCTTGGCCCGTGGCACCCTCAAAATATGAGCTGTCTTTAGTTGCAGCAGAAGCGTATATTCAATTTGTTATCAACAAGCTTCCGACTTTGGAGTTAAATCCACTTGTTCTTGAAGGGCTTCAGGCTGAAATTCCAGTGCGGGCTGCGAAAACTTTAAAGCAAGTTCGTGAAGAATTAAAGAAAGTTGAAGCCGCTCAAACTTCGGTGGATGTTCTTGAGAAAATTCAGCAGATGATTGTAAATCTTGAGCTTACTGTTTCTAAAGAAACAACGTCGCTTTTAAAGCAAGGAATGAGCTTAGCTAAAAATAATTTAGCAGCTCGAGATGAACAGGGAATATTAACTGTTATTGTACAAATTTATCGGTTATTAGACCCAAAAGATCGCAAAGAGTTGATCGGCTCGGAAAGTTCAGAGCTTTATGATTTTTTAAGTTCCGCTAGCTCGAGTCGTTTACGCTGTCTTGAAACACGAGGGTGCAAGCGAGATCCTGTTGTATGGATTGGAAAAAAAGTAAAAATATTTCCACAGATTTCAACCAGGGGTGTCGCTAATATTAGAAAACAAATTAATACCTCGATGCGCAGTTTTATTTTAACAAAACTTGATGAAGAAGTTTTAGCGACGATTAAAACAATGCCTACAATGATGTCAGCTGAGGTGAGTCTTGCGATTAAAGATAAAATCGCTGAAATCACTTTGATTAAAACTGACTTCGAAGCTTATGTAAAAAAAGGCGCCCTAAAATGGGCCGGTTCTAAATTAGCTGGTACACAAGGACGAGTCTTAGGTTTGGAGCAGCTGAGCTCAGCGAGCGGTTTGGGAGTTAGCAGTTCGACGTTATTGGGTCAGGCTATGATGGTGAAAACTAAAATTTTAAATCACGAGTCAGCACGCCTTCAATCGCAAGAAAAAATTGAATGGTCACTGGAGCATTTAAATAAATTATTAGCCCTCGGTGGCTATAAAAAAAATGAAATCGATTCTATTCGAGCATTGGCTCAGCCGATTGATTTTCAATTCAGAGATGTTAAATTATCCCTCCAGGAAATTTTAAAATCCAAGGCCTCGTTTGCGGTTCCTGATCAAATTTCTTTAGTTTCAGCCTACGCTTCAAATCCCACGTCACATGATAACTTCAATGTGAGCGTTGTTGGTCAAGCCCGATTACTTCGAGGATATTCTGAATCGATTCAATTTTTAAAGGATTGGCAATTCACAGCGTTTGACCCGATTTTAGGACAAGAAACATTATCTGAAGCTTTTGATAATGCGCCCGCCTCGGTGGCTCAGAGAAAACTATTTCCAAAGGAAACTTTATTTGCGCTCTCGGTTGGAAATGCGGCGATCATTTTAAAGAACTTGTTAAAAGATTTAACTCCCCTATTTGTTGTGGGCCAAGAAAGCCAAATTATTTGGGCAAATAATTTTGATATCAGTAGTGCCGATGCTGTGTCGATGGCGGGAGTGGTTAATTTAATGGCAGGTCGTCGGGATTTAAAAGTTTCCGCTTCGGATCTTTCCGAGTACATGGTGGCTTTGGGTGAATTTGTAAGATCCATCGAAGGTCTTAAAAATACTCAATCTCGATATTTACTAGAAATTGGTTCAGACGGAAAAACAAATGTTGATGAACTGATAGATGCTCAAAAACAAGTTAAGATCTTAGTCGTGGGATTAGGAAATTTTTTATCTCATCGAATGGTGTCTACAAAAGGTTGGGTGCAAGAAACTTACTCGATTCGCTTGGCACAAATTGAAGCTGGCGAAATGAAGGTGATGACTCAGTTTAAAGCCATTGAATCTTTGCTTCAGGCTTATGAGATCACGCGGTTAACGCCTTATTTATGGTCGGCCTTGGATCTTTATTACAAATTGAATAAGGAAGTTTTTAATCCCCAAAAGGGTTTTTACAATGGGATTGAGACTTTAGAGCAAGGCGTTCAGGTGATCAAAATTTTAAAGTCCCTGCAGGCGTATTTGCCAGAAACCAGTCAATTGCAGTTGAACAGCCTTCTAGGCTCTTGGACTCAGTTGCTACAAGCACGACTTAAAATTTAGACCCTCGATGTCATAAGGAAAGCCGATGACATTTCGGCTTAGACTTTGAGATAAGATTTGAGTGAAATTTCTTGTTTTTGAAGGTTTAGATGGTTCTGGGAAAAGCTCTCTGATGGCAGCTCTTGAGCAAGAGCTCAAGCACGCGCAAATTGCTGTGCATCGCACCCGCGAGCCTGGCGGCACTCCGCTAGGAGAAGAGCTTCGAGAAATCATTGTTCGTCGCAAAGTTGATTATGTTCCTTGTGCAAAAACCGAGTTGTTACTGTACGAAGCCATTCGCGCCCAGCATGTCGAAGAAATTATTAAGCCGAAATTAAAGCAAGGGGTTTGGATTTTATCAGATCGCTTTGCTGCAAGCTCTGTCGCCTTTCAAGCCGGAGGCCGTACTTTAGCTATCGAAGATGTTGTAAAGTTAAATGAGTTTGCGACGTCTGGATTAAAACCAGATTTAACATTTCTTTTGGATCTTTCAGTTGAAGAATCGCGTCAGCGCCGCCAGCAACGAGTCTTCGCCATTGGAGAAAAAGAAGATCGTATCGAAGCTGAAGCCGATCAATTTCACGATCGCGTTCGCCAAAGTTTTTTGGCTCAAGCCAAAGCGGACCCTGAGCGTTGGCAGGTCTTAAACGCCAAGTTATCAACGGCAGAAATGCTTGGGCAAGTGATGACCCAATTAAGATTTAAAAAATGGCTTCCTTAATTTCTGATATTGTCGGTCACAATCGACTTATTTCTAATTGGCTCAAAGCCCAAGATAATGACCGCTTGGCCGGAGTTTATCTTTTTGCCGGGCCCTCAGGAATTGGAAAAAAAATGACAGCTTGGGCGCTAGCTCAAGCTTATCTTTGTTCGATGTCAGCTCAAGGTTGTGGTCAATGCCCAAGTTGTTTGAAAGTCGCAAAAAACCAAAGTGAAAATATTTATTTTGTGGAACCTGAAGGTCAGCAAATCAAAGCCGACCAAGCTCAAGAAATATTGCGATTTTTAAGTTTAAGATCTTGGAGTGGAAAAAGAGTTGTGATCATTGATCAAGTTCACGCTTTAAATCCAAAGGCTGCCAATTCATTATTGAAAACTTTAGAGGAACCACCGGCGGAGACTCAGTTTTTTTTAATCGCTCCAAGCATTTCAAGTGTTCTTCCGACCTTAAGATCTCGCTGCCAAGTATTTTCTTTTTATCCCGTTCCTATCAATGAAATGAAGAAAAAAATCCAAGCGCCCGAATGGATGCTTCGCGCCTCGAGAGGAAGTTTTGAAAAAGTGGCTCAATTTCAAGAAGAAACTTCGACTCAGGTCAGAAAAACGGCAGCTCAAATATTTGAAAGTTGTGTGGTTAAAAAAGATTTTTTGACCACTGACAATTGGCGAGAACCATTAAAAGAAAAAGGTCTATGGCCACAGTATTTGATGCATTGGAATTATCTTTTAAGAGATGCTATGTATACAAAGCTAAAAAGAAAAAGCCATATTCTAAATATAGACCTTGGACCTTTTCTCGAAATTTTGGCCGAGCGCTCAATGGCTCAGCTTTTAAGTTGGCAAGAGGCGATTGCCCAGTGGCAAAATGAACTTTTAATCAATCGAGATCCCCAATTGCAGATGGAAACTCTATCGATTAAAACTCAACGGAGACCGCAATGAATCACACAATAAATCAGTGGATCGATTTGCATTGCCATTTAGATATGATGGAAGAGGGAGTTGAGGCCGCCATTCTTAATGCTCAGGCATCGGGTGTTAAAAAAATGGTGACCATAGGAACAGAGCC
Source organism: Pseudobdellovibrionaceae bacterium (assembly GCA_043720615.1). Taxonomy (GTDB): domain Bacteria; phylum Bdellovibrionota; class Bdellovibrionia; order Bdellovibrionales; family Bdellovibrionaceae; genus JAYWDA01. The sequence continues at coordinate 30,204 of JAYSSI010000027.1, forward strand.
TTCGGATCATCAATTGGTTTTAGATATTGCGAAAAAATATTATCCCCAAGTGTTTTGCACTTTAGGAGTGCATCCCCATCAAGGTGCCATCTACACAGATGAAGCAGGAGATTTTATTGAAGCCCATTTATCGCGTCCCGAAGTGATTGCGGTGGGAGAAATTGGTCTTGATTACTATTACAATCAATCTCCCGTAGAAGAGCAGCGAGAAGCTTTTAGAAAACAGCTAGATATTGCGGCAAGACATCAAATGCCCGTCGAGATTCACACCCGAGATGCCGAACCTGATACGGTCGATATTTTAAAAGAATTTAAAGGCCGCGTGAACGGAATTATTCATTGTTTCACAGGCACTCGGTGGCTAGCAGATCAGTGCCTAGATTTAGGCTTTAATATCTCGATCAGTGGCGTTGTTACATTTAAAAATGCTCAAGACTTACGCGATACAGTGAAGGCCTTGCCTCTGGATCGAATTCACGTTGAAACAGATGCGCCTTTCTTAGCTCCCGTTCCTATGCGTGGAAAAAAGAACACACCGGCTTTTATGGTTCATACGGCAAAATATGTTGCTGAGCTTAAGGGCGTGAGCGAAGAAGTACTGTGCGAACAAGTCTTGAAAAATGCTCTTAAAATGTTTCCAAAAATCATTTGGTAGGAATTATTTCAAACAATTATCTAAAGATCCTTCGTCCTAAGCTTGATTTTTATGGGTTTCCCAATGATATTGAGCACTCAATTTTTTCCTGGAGGCTTGCATGGCTAAACTTCGAGTAGGTATCAATGGTTTTGGTCGTATCGGACGAATTCTTTTTCGTGCAGGTTTTGAACAATTAGAAATTGTTGGTATTAATAATCTTGATAGCTTAGCAGGATCGGCCCATTTATTAAAATACGATAGCACGCACGGAATATTTAATGCCGAAGTCAGCCATGACGAAAAAAATCTAATCGTAAATGGAAAAAAAATTAATTACTCAGCTTGTAAAAATCCAGAAGAAATTCCCTGGAAAGCTTGGGGTGTCGATTTAGTTTTAGAATGCACAGGCGCGTTTAAAGGCAAAGAAGATTATCAAAAGCATATTAATGCTGGCGCAAAAAAAGTCATGATCTCAGCACCTGCGGATGGCGTAGATTTGACTTTAGTTATGGGTGTGAACCATGAGCAGTATGATCCAGCCAAACATACGTTTATTTCAAATGCCTCTTGCACAACAAATTGCCTAGCGCCCATTGCAAAAGTTTTGCATGAAGCTTTTGGCATTGAAAATGGTATGATGACGACAATTCATTCTTATACCAATGACCAAAAAATTCTAGATGCTCCCCATAAAGATTTACGACGAGCGAGGTCCGCCGCAGTCAGTATGATTCCTACAACAACGGGTGCTGCTAAAGCTGTGGGCGTAGTATTGCCAGAACTTAAAGGAAAAATTGATGGAACTTCAATTCGTGTTCCAACTCCCAATGTAAGTCTGGTCGATTTCACTTTTCGACCGATGAAAGATTGCACTGTCGATTCCATCAATGCCGTTTTAGCAAAAGCGGCCGAAGGTCCTCTGAAAGGGATCTTGGCTTTCGAGAAAAAAGAATTGGTATCGATTGATTTTAACGGCAATAAACACTCATCAATCGTCGATGCGGCTTGTACAATGATGGTGGGACCAAAGCTCGCTAAAGTGATGTCTTGGTATGATAACGAGACCGGTTTTTCTCAACGTATGGTTGATGTGGCTCTTTATATGGCTCAAAAAGGAATCTAAATGGCAAATGGTCTGCGGCATATCAAGACGCTGAAAGATTTTAACGTCAAAGATAAAGTTGTCTTTCTTCGCTTGGATCTCAATGTTCCGATTGAAGATGGTAAAATCTCTGATGAGACTCGAATCATGGCGACATTGCCCACGATCCAATTTCTGATGGATGCGGGCGCTAAGATTGTAATGGCTTCACATTTGGGTCGACCGAAATCACCTGAAGATCTTCAGTATTCATTAGTTCCTGTGGCTGAAAAAATCGCAGAGCATCTTAAAGCAGAAGTTCTTTTAGTTGATGATCCTAGCTCCGATGATGGAGTGAAGGGGCTTTTAATTGGCTTGAAAAAAAATCAATTGATCCTTTTAGAAAATATTCGATTTGTGGCTGGTGAAACCAAAGACAGTGTAGAGCTAGCTCAAACCATTGCTAGTTACACTGATATTTATATCAATGATGCTTTTGGCGCAAGCCATAGGGCTCATGCCACCATTCACGCGTTGCCTCAGTTGATCAAGCAAAAGGGCGTTGGATTTTTGATTGAAAAAGAAATCAAAATGCTAGATCAACTGATGGAAAAACCTGATCGGCCCTACATTGCAGTTCTTGGTGGAGCAAAAGTTTCAGACAAAATTGCTGTCATTGAAAAACTGATTGATGTTGTGGATGGAATTATCATCGGCGGAGCGATGGCCTATACTTTTTTAAAAGCCCAAGGTCATTCTGTAGGAAAATCTTTGGTTGAAGAAGATAAAGTTAAATACGCAAAAGAAATGATAGCGCGGATAGAAGCTCGTCGTAAGACTTTGCTGCTTCCCGTGGACCATGTCATAACAGCTTCATTTAAGGACACTAAAAACATTGAAGTGACTAAAGATGCTAATATTTCCGATGGCAAAATGGGACTTGATATTGGTCCCAAGTCCTTAAGATTATTTAGTGCTGCTTTACAAGAAGCCAAAACAATTTTTTGGAATGGGCCCATGGGAGTTTTTGAAACTCCCGAATTTTCAAAAGGAACTTTTGGGATTGCACAAATTATTGCTGAAAACCAAGGGATGACAATCATTGGGGGCGGGGACTCGGCCGCCGCGGCAGCAGCCTCGGGATATGCAGACAAAATGACTCATATTTCAACTGGTGGGGGCGCAAGCCTTGAATATCTACAAGGCGATAAGCTTCCTGGCCTGGAAGTTCTTCGGCAAAAAAATGCCGGCGCTGAAGCGCCTCATTTATAATCAGTCTTTGCTTAGAAAATTAAAAATTTCATCTCGCTGAAATAGATAAGTTCTGGCCACAGTCATCAGGTGGCCAGACTTAAAATATATTTTTTTTGCATCAGGCAAAAGATCAGCCAACTGATTTTGATATTTCGTAGGAACGCTATCGTCATTATTAGAAATATATAGCAAGTAGCGATTGGGTACTTTTTCTTCATCTAAGAAAATTCCAGGATCATAAAAAATACTTTTTTTCATCAGCTGTAAATATTCTTGATCTGAAGCAAGCTGATGAATCTTTTTGCGATTTATTTTTTGAATTGTGACAGAAGCAAGTTCTGAATCTGTTAAAATTCCAGCAAGGTCGATTCCGCCGACGACTAAGACCACTTTTTTAATTTGAGAATCAGAGCCAGCAGCTGCTAAAGCATATAAAGCACCTAAACTTGAACCCATTATATTCACCGGCTCATTAATCCATTGTATCAGCTCGCGCAAGGCAGCGTTATTAGCGCGAATTTGATGATCGTGACGGGTCAGCTCAAAGCCTTTATCGGCATAACCATCAAATTTTGCCAAAATATATAAAGTCACATTATGACGGCAAAAGTATTTTCCCATCCTTTGATCTAAAATATTTACGCCACCAGTGGGTGGTAGAAGAATTAAGGGTCTTGCTTGGCGGGGGTTATCAGGTCTGAAAATATGAACTTCGCGACTAGAGGGTTGATTTCTAACTGGATCCCAACCCGTAAACCATCTTGTTTCGATATGACACCCAAAAGATTTATAGCCTTCCTTTTTATATTCTTTCCAAGCTTTCACAGGTTGGCGAAGATTTTCTTTTTCAATATTTGCTGAAACATTGGTTGTGAGTAAAAGAAAAGTTAAAGCTAAAAATATTTTCATAGATAAATCCTTATTTTTTAATTCCTAAGTATCTAAAAAAAGCATTTGAATTGGGTTTACGATTCAAAAAATCTTGCAAGAGGACGGAAGCTTCTTTTAAATTTCCTTTTTCTAAAATAGTTTGTCGGTATTTTAAGCCAACTTGGGGAGAAAGTAATTTTCCATTCTCAAACAAAGTGAACATATCGAAGGCATAAACATTAGACCATAGATAACCATAATAGCCGGCGTCGTATCCACCCATAATATGTCCAAAACTTGCAGGAAAATGAGTGTCAGGCAAAAGGTCCATCAGCATTATTTCTTTGTAAAGTCTTTGAAACGTCACAGTCACATCCAGATCTTTCGGGCTTTGATGAAGTGTCAAATCATAGATCCCGTAAAGAAGTTGACCGTTAAAACCATAAGCTTGATTAAATTTACGAGAACGAATTAATTTTTCAATCAACTCATCAGACATTTTTTTCGAATGATCGGAATAATGCGCAGTGATCATTCTTAAAATTTCTGGCTGCCAAACCCAGTTTTCTAGCATCTGTGACGGAGCTTCAACAAAGTCACCTGCAACACTAGCCCCTGATAAGCTTGCATACTTAGCTTTGGTTAAAGTCATATGCATCACATGACCGAACTCATGAAAAAGAGTTTCTACGTCATCATGGCTTAAAAGAGATGGGCGGTCTTTTGTCGGCGGATTTAAATTTGCAACAATGGCAGCGATCGGTGGTTGGTATTGCCCATTGATTTCTCGGCCAGATCTTAAAGGAAAAGCAGCGGCATGATTGTATTTTCCTTCACGTGGGTACAAGTCAGTATAAAAATAGCCAACTGTTTTATGAGTTTGAGCATCGGTCATTTCAAAAAGATTCACGGTTGAATGCCAAGTCACCGTATTTCTGACCGGTGTAAAATTCACGCCTAAAAGTTTTGAGTAAATCTCAAACATTTTTTTAACGACATAATCTGCAGGAAAATACTCTCGAATCAATTCATCATCGACAGAGTAGTTTTTAATTTTAAGATGATGGCTGTAGTAAGCCGTATCCCAAGGTTCAAATTTATTGGATTGAGGTTCGTAACTTTTTTTAAAATTAAGAAGCTCTTGAAAATCTTTTTTATAAGCTAAAGTCATTTTTGACTTTAAATCTTGTAAAAACTGCCAAGCATTACGGCCTGTTTTTGCCATTTTGTCGTAAGTTCTATAGTCAGCCCAGTCTTTAAATCCCAAAAGCTCGGCAGCTTCACGACGTAAACGTACAGTTTTTTGCAAAAGCTCAGTGTTCGACTTAGCTTCACGGTTGTTATAGATGGCGTACATTTTTTTTCGTGCCTGAGAATTGGACGCATTCTCCATGAAATCCATGTAATAAGTGGTTTTAGCAGGAATTTGGTATTTTCCTCTGGGTAATTTGGTAAATCTTGATTTTACAGTTTCTGGAATTCCAGCCATTTCCTCTTCAGACATTTCTGCTGAATCATTATTATTGTTGAGGTGAGCATGAAACTGAATGGATAAATCAGAAAGCAGTTGTTGAATTTTTTTATATTTTTGCAGTTTATCATCTGAAAGCTCAAGACCACTTAATTTAAAAGCCACCAAGGTTTCATTCATCAATCGAGCTTCAGGTGGGGCAAGTCGCTCAGATTTTAAATTTTTCTGAGCCTCTTTCATAACTTGGTACAAATCTTTACGAGTGTACACTTCGATGGCCGCGGTAGAGGCGGTTGACTCACATTCATTAGCAGATTTTCTAACATCAGCATTAACAGAAAGGCTAGAAAGTGCTCCTATAGGACTTAGTATGGCCGCAAAGTCGGCAGAAGCATCTTCTAATTCTGCAAAAGTATTTTCAAAAGTTAGATTTTTAGCGGATGTTTTTTTTAAAAGTCCACCGAGCTCCTCTAATCTTGTTACAAACTGATGAGTGGCCGTGCTGCAAAGTTGTTTAATTTCATTCGGCGTATAGTCGGAACGAATTAAAACGACATCATTGGAGTTATTGGGCCCTCGCAGCCTTGAAGGGGAGGAACATGATGTAGAAAATAAAAGACTCAAGGCGGATAAAGTTAAAATTGCAAGGGGCTTTAACTTCATATGAAATTGCATTTGAAAGTGCATAAAATCCTTTATAGAAAAGTTATTATGAATTAAAATTAGCGGAAGGCCGCAATTCCAGTCAGCTGTTGTCCGACAACAAGTCGATGAATATCTTCAGTGCCCTCGTAAGTATTGACAGTTTCTAAATTCATCATGTGTCTGATCACTGGATATTCATCGATGATCCCGTTGGCTCCCAGCATATCCCGCGCATCACGAGCCACATCTAAAGCCAATCGACAGTTGTTCATTTTCACCAATGAAACATGATGAGGTTGAATACGACCGGATTCTTTAAGTCGACCCATTTGTAAAGCCAGCAGCTGACCTTTCGTAATTTCTTGCACCATACGAACAAGTTTAGCTTGTGGAATTTGATAGGCCGCCAAAGGTTTGTCTTTTTCAAAAATCACACGCTCTTTGGCGTAGTGAAGTGCTGTATGATAACAAGCATTGGCCGCACCGATCACGCCCCACGCTATTCCATACCGAGCTTGAGTTAAGCAACCTAGGGGTCCTTTAAGGCCTTCAATGTTTGGCAGAAGGTTATCATCTGGAACAAAGCAATTTTGCAAATGAAGTTCAGAAGTGACGCTGACGCGTAAAGAAAATTTTCCCTTCATCGTGCTGGTCGTAAATCCATCCATGCCTTTTTCTACGATAAAGCCTCGGACTTTACCATCGAGCTTGGCCCAAACAATGGCGATATCAGAAATGCAGCCGTTCGTAATCCACATTTTGTTACCAGTGATTTTATAGCCACCCTTAACTTTTTCGGCGCGAGTGAGCATGCCACCAGGATTAGATCCCGCATCGGGTTCCGTCAGACCAAAGCAGCCAATCAATTCGGCGCTCGCAAGTTTTGGTAAATATTTTTTCTTTTGCGTTTCTGAACCATAAGCAAAAATAGGGTACATCACTAAAGCACCTTGCACGGAACAGAAGGAACGAATTCCTGAATCGGCACGTTCAAGTTCCTGCATTAAAAGTCCGTAAGAGATATGGCCTAGTCCTGGGCAATCATAGCCTTGAATGGTGGATCCTAAAAGACCCATTTCTGCAAAGCGTGGGATTAAATGTTTTGGAAATTCTTCTTTGCGATTGGCCTCTTGTAAAGTCGGCATCACTTCTTTAGTGACAAAATCGCGAACGGTGTTGCGAATCATGATTTCGTCTTCAGCAAATAACGAATCTTCTTCCATGTAGTTTAAAGACTCATAGACAGCCATGAATTCTCCTCTGGATATTGGGCCTGTAGTGACGCTCAAGTGTAATGAAGTTGATTGTCGCAAAAGGCTTATAAACTGGCAAGCAAACAGTTGTTTTCTATACTTGACTCAAAGCTGTAAAATGGCACTTTAGATTGATGTATAACAGAGCAGAAATTGTTGATGAAAATTTTACGAAATTAATACGTGAAGGTCAACTGCCAGCGGCCAGGACTGAAGTCAGTCTCCAGGAATCAGGACTGACTAAGATTGAACTGATTGATCTTTTTGAAAGCCAAGTGATCAGTCGGCATTTGGATTTACGTGCGCGCATCTTAAAAAATTCTAATCAATGTTTTTACACTATTGGAAGTTCAGGCCACGAAGGCAACGCGGTTTTTGGAAAAGTTTTTCGTATCACTGATATGGCTTTTTTGCATTATCGCAGTGGTGCTTTAATGATTCAGCGAGCGAAACAATTGCCGGGCTCGACGCCTGTCTATGATACAATGTTATCGTTTGCAGCTTCCAGTGATGAGCCTATCGCCGGCGGTCGCCACAAAGTTTTTGGCAGTTTACCCTTACTGGTTCCACCGCAAACAAGCACGATCGCCTCGCATTTACCTAAAGCAGTTGGTGCAGCGCTTGCAATTACGAGGGCTCGAGACCTCGGTCATCAAGGTGTCATGCCGAATGACAGCTTGGTGATTTGTACTTTTGGAGATGCATCAGCCAATCACTCGACAGCACTAGGTGCAATTAATACCGCCGCTTGGACCGCCTATCAAAAAGTCCGCCTCCCTTTGATTTTCATTTGCGAAGATAACGGCATAGGTATTTCTGTTTCTACGCCACCCAGTTGGATAGAAAATAATTTTTCTTCAAAGCCCTCTCTTCAGTATATCAAAGTCGATGGCCTTAATTTATTAGATCTTTATCGCAAATCAAAAGAACTTGAAGAAAATGTAAGACTCAGCCGCAGACCTGCATTTCTGCATATGGAAACAGTTCGACTGTTGGGTCACGCGGGTTCTGATATGGAATTTGGCTACCATAGCTTAGAAAAAATTGAAGCCTTAGAGTTCAATGATCCACTTCTCCACTCAGCAAGAATTATTTTAGAAAATAAAATATTATCTTCTGAAGAAATTTTGAAACTTTATGAAAATCAAAGAGCGCGTATTGAGCATGTTGGAAATTATGCTATTCAAAGGCCTAAACTTTTAAAACCTGAAGATATCAGTTCGACAGTGACCGCTTGCACCGACCCCAAAGTCGCGCCGCTTCCTGTGGGCCAGGAATTACGAGAAAAAACTTTTGGTCGTGAGTTCCCGAAACTTTCACTGCCTCAGCACATGGCAAAATTAATTAATTACGGTCTGACGGATCTGTTGCTTCGTTATCCTCAAGCTATTATTTTTGGTGAGGATGTGGCACAAAAAGGTGGCGTGTATAATGTCACCGACGGATTATTCACAAAGTTCGGCGGAAAAAGAGTTTTTAATTCTTTATTGGACGAGCAATCTATCTTGGGCGCAGCGATTGGATTAGCGCACAATGGTTTTTTACCCATTCCTGAAATTCAATTTTTAGCTTATGTGCATAATGCCGAAGATCAAATTCGCGGGGAAGCTGCGACCTTAGCTTTTTTCTCAAAGGGGCAATTTACAAACCCCATGGTCCTTAGAGTCGCAGGGCTGCCTTATCAAAAAGGTTTTGGGGGTCATTTTCACAATGATAATTCTTTAGCTGTATTTAGAGATATTCCTGGTGTGATCATTGCCGTTCCATCAAATGGCGTTGATGCTGTAAAAATGATGAGGGCCTGCGTTCGAGAAGCCTATGAAAAAGGCCGAGTGATAGTTTTTGTAGAACCCATTGCACTTTATATGACAAAAGATTTACATCAGAGTGATGACAAAGGATGGAGTTTTCCTTACCCAGCGGTGAACGAAGAAATTTCGATGGGAGAATTTGGTGTGTTTGGTGATGGCAAAGATCTCACCATTTTGACTTATGGGAATGGATATTATTTTTCAAGGCAAGCAGAAAAAATTCTGAAAGAAAAACATGGAATCAAATGTAAAATTATTGATCTTAGATGGATTGCTCCCCTTAATCAGGTTGGCTTAATCAAAGAAATGAAAGATTCAAAAAATATTTTAATTGTCGATGAGTGCCGAAAAACGGGTTCGATCAGTGAAGCCCTTGTGGCAATGATGGTGGAGCACATGCCACGGTTACCTAAAATAAAAGTTCTGGCAGCGCACGACTGTTTTATCACTCTAGGTGTAGCGGCGGCAGCAGGTCTTCCCTCAAAAGATGAGATTATAAAAGTCGCACTCGTCATGACTTCGGAGGTACAATGAAAAAAGAAAGAGTCGTAATTATTTGTCCAGGTCGTGGCACTTACACCAAAGAGACCTTAGGTTATTTAAAAAAATTTCGGCCCTCTAAGAATGAATTTTTAAATGTATTGGATGAAAAACGTTTGGCCTTGGGTATGCTAACACTTAGTGAGCTTGATAATGAAGAAGCCTTTAAACCACAAAAACATACAAAGGGGGAGCACGCCTCAGCTTTGATTTATGCTTGTAGCTATGCCGATTATTTAAGCCTTGATACTGATAAGTACGAAGTTGTTGCCATCACTGGGAATTCCATGGGCTGGTATATTGCTTTAGCTGTGGCTGGAGTTTTAGATGTTCACGGGGCTTTTGATGTGATTAATAGCATGGGGTCGATGATGAAAGATCAAATCATCGGGGGGCAATTAATTTACCCTACCGTGGATGAAAATTGGCAAACCAGGCCAGAATCTTTGCAGCTGATTCACGCCGCATTAAGTGAAGTGAACCAAATAGAAGATTGCGAAGCTTATATTTCTATTCATTTGGGTGGATACTCAGTGATTGGGGGAAATCAAAAAGCTTTAGATTTTTTAATTAAAAAACTTCCAAAAATTGAAAATTATCCTTTTCAACTGATTCATCATGCGGCTTTTCACACTCCGCTTTTGCGTCAAACATCAGAAAAAGCGATGCAGTTACTTGGTCAAGATTTGTTTCATCAGCCGCAAATTCCTTTAATCGATGGTCGCGGTCATATTTGGAGTGAATTTATTTCAGATCAAGAAGCGATTTACAACTACACCCTTCATCATCAAGTGATTGAGACTTATGATTTTAGCAAAGCAGTCACTGTGGCATTGAAAGAATTTTGTCCAGATCGCTTGGTTCTCTTAGGGCCAGGGAATACATTGGGTGGGGCCATCGGACAAATCTTAGTTCAAAATCAATGGCTCAATATAAAATCTAAAAATGATTTTAGTCAGGTTCAAAAGGAAAAACCTTTTTTAATTTCAATGGGACGAAATTAATATTTAGCTTATGAATACCTATGCCATATTTCGGCAGCTAAATATTAATCTTCTTAGTTGTGGCCCATTATATTGTTATTAAAAAAGAAATAGATTCCTAAAAATCTAACTCATTAACCTGGACTTTAGCCGCAACCCTTAAGGATCCTTTGTCTCAGTGTAAAAACTTGCTAGGATGAGCAGATAAGATATGAAAGTGAGTTTTCATGCAAACGAAAGAAGCCGTTGTCCTCTTAAATGAAATATTAGAAAACGAATTGGCGGGTGTTGTTCGATACACTCATTACGCCTTGATGGTTTATGGATATAATCGAATTCCCATCGTCAAGTGGTTGCGGGATCAGGCGCAAGAATCTTTAATGCATGCAAATATTGCTGGCGAACATATTACCACTTTAGAGGGCCATCCCTCTTTAAAAATCAGTTCACTTTTGGAAACTCACAAGCATTCCATCACTGATATTTTACAGGAAAGTTTAGCCCACGAGAAAGCTCAGCTTAAAAATTTTTATAATCTTTTGAAATTGGTTGAAAATGAATCTGTCTTTCTTGAGGAGTATGCTCGTCAGATGATCTGCGACGAAGAGAATCATATTTCAGAAGTCGAAAAAATGCTTCGTAAACCAGAATAAGAATAAATCATTTGAAGTGAAACTTTCAGAAGTTCATAAAAAAAGAATTGTTCTTATTGGCGGCGGACATTCGCACTGCTTAATTCTTAAAAAATGGAACCGTATTCCCCTAGAAATGGCTTCAATTTGTCTTATTTCTGAAGGCGCTTCATTGCCTTACAGTGGAATGCTGACAGGTGCGATCGCGGGAATTTATCAGAATGAAGATATAAATATAGCTTTAGCTCCTTTAACTGATCAAGCGAAGGGAAGCTTTATAGAGGATACCGTGGTAGATATTGATTTTGACCAACAGCAAGTCCTTACCTGCGGTGGGCAAAAAATTTCTTACGACATACTTTCAATTAACACGGGAGCTCTGCCACATTCTGCAGGGATTTTGTCTGCAAAAGAATTTGCGGTCCCCCTTAAGCCGGTCAAAGTTTTTCAAACCAAGTTTACAGAGTTTCTTAAGAAAGCCAGCGAATCTCAAAAAATATATTCGGTCGTCGTGATTGGTGCTGGTGTTGCGGGAATTGAATGCGCTTTAGCTATTGAAAGACGCGGTCAAAAGATGGGACTTCAGTTGAAAGTTCAATTGATTGAAGCACAAATGCAAATCCTGTCAGAGTTAACTGTCAGCGCCCAAAATTTTTTTTTAGATATCCTCAAGCGACGACGAATAGAAATAAAACTAGGTCAATCAGTACATGAAATCACTGATCGAGAAGTTATTTTTAAAGATCAGTCGCGATGTCCTGCAGACTTTGTTATTCTTGCCACAAGCGCTTTGCCGCCAACGTGGGTTCAATCCTTAAAATTAGACCATGACGGACCTTTTATTAAAATTAATGAATTTTTAGAGACATCAAGACCGCAAGTTTTTGCAACTGGAGATGTGGCTCGGGATCCAAGATATCCTATCAGCAGAGCCGGTGTTTTTGCCGTCAGGCAAGCGCCAGTTTTATTTCAAAATTTAAAAGCTTTATTAGACCTTGCAAGAAAACAGCCCTTTAATCCGCAAAAAAATTTTCTGAGATTGATTTCTGATGGCCACAGAAAAAGCTTTATGGTGCGAGGAAATCTGTTTTTTTCTAATTCAAAGTTAATGTGGCTTCTAAAGGACGGCATTGATCAAAAATTTATTGATCAATTTAAAATGAACAAGAGTCTGATCAGAAAAATCAATAAAAGTTATCTTCAGATCACATTGATTTTAATTTTATTGTTTATAATTTGTTGTCATCCTGAATAAAATTTATCCCAAAATGAGACCATTTTAAAATGAGAATTCATAATTACAATTTTTTGTATAACTAAAGATTATTAAAATATCTAAAAATAAGACAAAGCAAAATTTTATTGAAAACTTTATCTCAAAATTAGAAAGGCGCTCTAGAAATAATCTAGGTCCTCCGATCTATTAGAAAAGCCAAAGGAACCATGTGGACGATGCTAAAGGAAGAACAATACGAAATACTGAGGGCGAGTCATCAGAAAGTCTTAAGGATTCAATTTTACTTTGCGATCATGTTTCACCTCAGGAAGTCTTGCGCTACGCAGTAGAGGAAAATATCAGTCAAATTGTGCAAGAAGCAAATCCCTTTTCAGCAAAAGAAGTACTATCTTCTTTTGCTATGATGGATGCGCCGTTGTCTTTCTTTGATTTTCCATTAGCGACAATTTTAACGCCGGACTCGATCTCGGTTGAATCTGAAAAGAAATTACGACAATTAAATATTCCATTTTATGCTTCCGACGAAAAAGAAGAAATTCTTGATGTTATAGGTCAGTATATGAGGTCCATTGCAGCATCAGGCGTCCTTGAAGCTGATGTCAGGCTGGTGGCTGATGAGTTATTTACTAATGCTATTTTTAATGCAGGATTTCAACAAACACCTGGTGGCGCAGCTCGTACTAACTCTATTGTATTAAATGACAAACAAACTTGTCGGTTACTAGTTGGAGCTCAGGATGACCGCTTAGTTCTGGTCTGTGAAGATTTGTTTGGGAGCCTAAATATTCTTAAACTTTTGACTCGCATCAGAAAATGTTATGAAGAAGGTGCCTATAACGCCATTACCTGGGATAAAGCAGGAGCAGGCATTGGAAGTTTTTTAATTTTTCAAAGTTGCATCAGTGTCTACTATGCAGTCCAAGAAAATGAGCGAACAATGATAGCTTGTGTATTGCCTTTACGCAAAGGTGCGAAAGCTCGCTCCGAAATGGGAAAAGGTATTCACTTTGTTAACATTAGCAAGAAAGACAAGTAATGATTCCATTTAAATCTTCTCAAACCAAAGAAGAAAATACTCTCCACTTAAAAATGGAAGGTGAAATTCAGGCCACCTGTGATTTTCCCATTCTTAATTTAGATGGCATGAAAGCACTTGATTTAGATATTGGAAAAGTAACTTACATCAACTCAGGTGGAATTCGAAACTGGATTGTTTGGATCTTTGAATTAAATAAAAATTATCCACTTGTCGACTTCGTTTTTCACCATATTCCACCCATTATTATTAGCCAAATTACAAATATTGATTCTTTTATTCCTAAAAAATCTAAAATTAAATCTGTTTATATTCCTTTTTTCTGCGATCACTGTGGTGCCTCCGCCAGTCGACTGTTTGAGCCCCAACAGCTTTTTGAAGCTGCAAAATCAAAGAATGAAATGATTGCCGAGATGAGTGACATGACTTGCCCCAAATGCTCTAAGCCTATGGAAATTGATGTTTTTCCAGATAAGTATCTGACTTGCTTAGAACAGCACCGCGGAAATTGAAACTCCAATACATAAATGGGCTCATAAAGTTCTAAGCCGCTATTGGTAAATGAAGCTCTATGCACTCCTTGTCAGAGACTAGCTTCACAGCCTTGCAATTGCAGGCTAATATAGAAAGAATGGATTGGAGAGTCGCCCATTCAAAAGCCGGCATGCCTTGGAAGTGCAGTCTAATCCTAACGGCATCATTTACTTTTTCAATATGGCCTAAGATTCCATGAGTGTCTAAATTGGCACGTAATGCATTTTCTGAAATCGATGTCAGTAGAGACCCCAAAAGAGTGATGGCTAAATTTTGTGGAACTTTTAGAAGGTAACGCTCGTTGGCTGAATCCCAAGAAACGCCACCTACTAATTTTGTAAGATGATGAGACAAATTTTCACTGGCATTTAAGATATCTTTGATTTCACAGTTCATCGAACTTGGCTTTAGAATTAAAGCGCCTTCAAGGCCGTAGATGGCCCCGGACATTCGATGAACTGAGCTTTGAATTATTTTTAACAAGGCCGGTATTTTTTGATAAGACCGTACTGTATCTTGAAGGGCAATTATGCCTCGCGTGAATTCTTCAGCTGACAATTTCTTTTGAGTGAATTCTTGAAGAAGAAAAAATAAAGGATTCAATTGATCAGAAAGATGGGAAGATTGTCCAGATGCTAAAGTCAGCGCAGCTAAGATATTTCTAATTTCACTAATGGCAGGAACCGAGGCTTTTTCAAGTAAGATTTGTTCGCCAGACATGCCTTTCTTTAAACTTTGTAAATGCTGACTAGCTTTGTGAGCTAGTTCTAACATTCGAAGGCGAATTTCTTCTGTCAAAAAATTCTTTTTAACATCAATCAGGCAGAGACTTCCCACGACTTTTCCGCTTACTGTAACTGGAAAGCCAAAATACGAAATAATATTATAGGGCTTGATTAAGTCTTGCGGAAGTTCCGGACGTACAGTGGTATCTTCAACAATAAAAGGTTTTCCTGTTTCTACAACAAATTGGCAAAGGGAGGAGCATCGATCGGTAGCTCGAGAAATAGCTAACTCCAGGGGAAGTCCGACATGGGCTTTAAAATACTGAATTTGATTCATCACCAAAGACACTAAGGAGATCGGAAATCCACTAAAAGTGGTGGCTTCCATTACAATTTTTTGAAGCACTTCATCGAGTTGGTTATCAATCAACGATAATGCTGGATCAATTTGATTAATCGAGTTTTCAATTTTTACTGCGCCCATGAATGACCTCGTCATAACATATCGGTCCCTGGTCTAAGGAAGTGAAGATAAGTTAAATTGACAGGCATTGCAGAAAAATCTCATTATGAAACAGTGCTATGTTTAAGGGGCCTTGCTGGCATAAATCTTAAAGGTGATACATTTTAAGGAGAATACATGAAAGTTGTTCTAACCAGGTTGCCTGTATTCAAATACAATCGGGTTATTTCTTGAAATGGGCTATGAAAAGATGAAAAGCACTTTGACCGCGGCGACAGATTATCACAATATCACGATAAGTGTAAATCCCATTCTGAGTGGTCAAAAACTTCTTAAAAATTCCAATGTGGTGGAAGCTGATATTTCTGGTGGACGATTTGAGATTGGTTTAAATTTAATGTTTTAATTGATTGTGATTTTAATTCAGCGAGAAAAATTATAATGCAAGACCGAGTGATCCAACCTTCTTTTAAGTTTTCTGGAAATCCCACCATTCCGGGCGATAAATCAATATCTCATAGAGCATTGATTTTCGGAGCCATGGCCGAGGGCAAGACAATGATAGAAGGTCTTCTTGAAAGTGCAGATATTCAGTCCACCGCAGAATGTTTAAAGCTTTTAGGAGTTGAAATTTCTTCTAAAAATAACCTCACGCTTGTTCAGGGGCGTGGTTTGCAAGGCTTTATTTCTCCCAATAAATTATTAGACTGTGGAAATTCTGGCACAACAATACGCCTTTTAATGGGACTTCTGTGTGGTCAAAATAATTTTTCGGCGGAGCTAATAGGAGACACCTCTTTAGTCCGCAGGCCTATGAAACGAGTAACTGAACCTTTGGCTTTGATGGGAGCTAGGCTAGAAATGTTGAATCATGACTTTGCACCGATAAAAATCCAAGGATGTCCTTTGCAAGGAATCGATTACGAATTAAAAATTGCAAGCGCTCAAATTAAAACGGCTTTAATTTTAGCAGCCTTAAGAGCAAATGGCAGAACCTGCCTTTCAGGTCAAATTCACAGCCGAGATCATACGGAAAGAATGCTTCATTCCTTTGGCGTAGAAATAAAAGCGTCGGATTCGATGATGATTATTCAGGGCGGTCAAAAATTACAGGCGCAGGACATAAAAGTTCCAGGAGATCCTTCGGCCGCGGCCTTCTGGATTGCTGGAGCTTGCTTGATCCCAAGCTCAAATATTGAAATGCATAATATTTCTTTAAATCCATCACGACTGGGCTTTATAAGAATACTTCAAAAAATGGGAGCAGAAATTCAAATGGAAATAACCAGAGAATATCCAGAACCCGTTGGAAATTTAAGACTGCGCGC
Source organism: Pseudobdellovibrionaceae bacterium (assembly GCA_043720615.1). Taxonomy (GTDB): domain Bacteria; phylum Bdellovibrionota; class Bdellovibrionia; order Bdellovibrionales; family Bdellovibrionaceae; genus JAYWDA01. The sequence goes on from JAYSSI010000027.1 coordinate 46,704, forward strand.
GACCCCATTAAAAGGAGTAAAGGTTCACCCTGACGATATTCCATCGATGATTGATGAATTGCCACTGCTTGCTATATTAGCTTCACAAGCCGAAGGGGCCACCGAAGTCATAGGGGCTGAGGAGCTACGGTTTAAAGAGACGGACCGAATTGAAGCGGTTGCGACAAATTTACGTGCCATGGGTGGAGAAATTGAAACCCGAGCCGATGGATTTATTATTTCGGGAAAGCAAAAACTTTATGGCGCAGTTCTCAAAAGTTTCCATGATCATCGAATCGCCATGTCATTTAGTCTTGCGGCCTTGATTGCAGATGGGGAAAGTTTGATTGAAGGAGCAGATTGTGTTCGAATTTCTTATCCAGATTTTTATAAAACTTTGCAAAGTTTGACAGAGTGATTGGGGCCTAACATGTCAGGAAATAGTTTTGGGACTCTTTTTCGCATCACCACTTTTGGAGAATCCCATGGGGCTGCAATGGGCGTAGTTATCGACGGGTGTCCTGCTGGTTTGACTTTTGATTTAGAATTTATTCAAACTCAACTGAATAAAAGACGGCCTGGTCAAAGTTCCATCACCACGCAGAGAAAAGAAAGTGATGTCCCGAATATTATTTCTGGAGTGTTTGAGGGAAAAACCACGGGCACTCCCATTTCGGCACTATTTAAAAACGAAGACAGTAAATCTATAGACTACAGTGATCTAGAGAATAAATTTCGACCATCACATGCTGATTTTACTTACGAAATGAAGTATGGCCATCGAGATCATCGTGGGGGTGGAAGATCAAGCGCGCGAGAAACTGTGGCCCGCGTTTTTTCAGGGGCCATCGCTCAGTTACTTTTAAAAAACGAAGGAATTTTAATTCAAGCCTATGTTTCACAAGTGGGAACTATTAAATTGCAAAGAACATGGGAAAATTTGAACTTGCACGATACTTGGAAAAACTCCGTACATTGTCCTGATGAGGAAGCGGCCCATGCAATGGAAAAACATATCGAAATGGTTCGAGAGCAAGGCGATACTGTGGGTGGAATTGTGACTGGGGTTATTCAAGGTTGTCCGACAGGGTTAGGTGAGCCCGTCTTTGATCGTCTGCAAGCCGATCTTGCAAAGGCCATGCTAAGTATTAATGCGGTGAAAGGATTTGAATATGGCTCTGGATTTTCTGGTGTCCAGATGAAAGGGTCTGTACACAATGACCCCTTTGTTAATTTAACAGAAAAAATTCAAACTCAAAAAAATCACTCAGGCGGAATACAAGGTGGAATTAGTAATGGTATGCCAATTTATTTTAACGTTGGTTTTAAGCCAGTCGCCACAATAATGAAAAAACAAACAACAGTGGATCAACAAGGTGAAACAATTGATATCGAGGGCAAAGGACGACATGATCCTTGTGTTGTTCCTCGGGCTGTCGCCATAGTTGAAGCCATGGCAGCGTTAACAGTCGCTGACCACTGGCTTCGAAATAAATGTTCAAAAATATAAAATAATTGTAATTTGAAATTTCAATTTATTTTTTTCTCAATGGTCTAGCTATCTGTTACTCCACAATGTCTATAATCCAAAGATCATTTGCTGCCATATAAATTTTGGTCGAGGCTAACACTACTTCTGACTGGGATAATTAAAAAAAATTGTTATTCCGCAATCAGTCTGGAAAAATAAGACCTATTAAAATACCAACAAAAATTCAAGGAGACTCAAACGTGAAAACTCAGCAAGTCGTCATTCGCAAGTTAACCGATTTTAACTCAAGCACTATGCAATCAGTATTGCAGCCTTTGGTTCTGCAAAAACCACAAATTGTTTTTGCATTCGCCGATTGCCAATATTTTGAAGATGCTAATTTTTCAAAAAAATTAAAAGCTCAATTTCCGAATTCAAATGTGATTGGCTGTTCAACAGCAGGAGAAATTTTAAATGACGGAATCAATTCTGGAAGCCTTGTTCTAACATCAGCCTTATTCAAAAATCCTAAAATTAAATTTTCTGCTATGTCATCAAAGGGTATTGAAGATTCTGAAGGAATGGGCACTCGTTTAGCAGAAACATTAGCAGCTCCTGATTTGACGGCTATTTTTATATTAGCTCAAGGTGTTAATGTGAATGGCAGTTCTGTCATCGAGGGAATCAAAAAGAAGGTTGGTGATAAAGTTATTATCACAGGTGGTTTAGCCGGCGATAACGGAAAGTTCATGAAAACCTTTGTAATGCTCAATGAAACTGTCATGAATGACGGCTGTGTTGCCATTGGATTTTATGGAGATGCCGTAAAAATATCTTTCGGTTCTGTAGGTGGATGGCAAGCTTTTGGACCTAGTCGTAAAGTGACTAAAGTTAAAGGTAATATACTTTATGAAATCGATGGAGTTTCTGCTTTGACAGTGTACAAAAATTATTTAGGTGAATTTGCTAAAGATTTGCCGGGTTCCGCATTGCATTTTCCATTATCAATCCTAGAGCGTGGAGAAGATAAATCTGATTTAATTAGAACTATTTTGGGCATCGATGAAAAAAATGGCAGTCTAATACTTGCTGGTGATGTACCACAAGATGGTAATGTCAGATTAATGCATGCACAAACAGCTGATTTAATGAAGGGCGCAGGCTCCGCCGGTGAGCTTGCTGGAAAGGATATGACGTCAGCAGAGGCTGAAGAGTCACTTGGAATTTTAGTCAGTTGCGTCGGGCGAAAGCTTGCTGTCGGTGAAGAAGATATTGAAGAAGAAGTCGAAGCGGTTCGAAAGTCATTAAAAGGAGCTCCCGTCACAGGATTCTATTCTAACGGAGAAATTTGTCCTTCGGCGGGAGTGATCACGGATTGTCGACTCCATAATCAAACAATGACGATCACCGTATTCAGGGACTAAATGGCCGTATCCAAAAAACTGCAGCGTCAACTAAAAAAATCTTTTGGCTCTGCAGACTTTGATCAAGAGATGTTGGAGGCGATGACAAAACTGAAGTCGCTCTCCAGTTTAAGCTCTGATCAAGAGAAAATTATGAAATACATCGAGGGGCTTCAAATATTTTTTGAAACCGTTCAGGCGGCCTATGAACAATCTGATAAAATGTTAGCGATGACCAATCGCAGTTTGTCTATTTCATCAGAAGAACTTAATTTATCAAATAGCAAATTAAAAGATTTAAATCGAACAGTTCAATCTCTTCTCAATAATTTGGGTGAAGGCCTTAAAGCCGCCCGAGATATTCAACAGTCTCTTATGCCACCTCTGCATCAAGACTTTGAAGCTATGTCCATCGACGTACTTTATCATCCATCAGAAGATCTTTCTGGCGATTTCTTTGATGTTTATCAAAAAGAGAATTTCTTATATTTTTATTTGGCCGATGTGACAAGTCACGGAACAGCGTCAGCACAAGTAACATATTTGATTAAAGGTATTTTTCAAGAAATTATGTCGAGCAGTGCAACGCCCCCGTCTTTAGATTTTTTAATTAAAGATTTTGCTCGAAGGTATGTTGAATATAAATTATCTTATGCGGTTGGCTTGCAAATATATAAGTTTGATTTGAACTCGAAAGTTATTGAAGTGTGTGCGAGCAATGCACCGGCGCCAATTTTAGTTAGATCAGGAGTTAGTCAGCAAGTTTCTGTCAATCCGGGACCTTTGATTTTTGCAAATTCTTTTGATGTTAATTATGTATTTATGACCCAAAAAGAAAACTTACTTCCAGGGGACTCATTCTATTGTTTTACCGATGGTGCTGTTGAACTTAATAACACAGGTCAATTTTCTGATTTTAACGAGAGAAAATTTGCAAAAGTTTTGTCCCAGGTGCCACTGATCGGTTGGGAAGAAGCTATATTAAAAGCACTCACCGCCGTTGCGGGAAAATCTACTTTTGATGATGATATTACGATCCTAAGATTTCATATGAAGTAGAAGATCTTTAAAAAAATCAGACTTTTCAGAGAGCTTTTGAATATAAGGCAGAATATCTTCCTGTTGAGATTTTGGAAAACGATGGAGTTCCTGAATGTGTTCGCGGGGAACATAACGAAAAGTAAAATTAATCCGCCGAGTTTCAAATTGGGGAGTGTTCAATTGAAAAATTTCGGAGCGCTTTCGATCGACCCGCTGAACTCGGTGAAAAAGTTGTTTCTTAAACTTATCGCCGCCAAAAATTTGTAATGACGAATCTTCGAGCCATTGTTGTAAAACAACTAGGCTTTGCGAGCTGCGGTGATCGCTTCGAACAAACTGAAATAAAGCCCGATCGCCAAAAGACACCGAAGCCACGGGGCCCGGTTCGAAATCTTTATGTTCGCCAACACGGGCCACGTCTTCCTTTTTTCCCTCAAGTAGATGCGATCCATAATAATTAATAAGACAAGTATTGAGTTCCCAATGACGAGGAATATCGCGGGGCTCGAAGTGATGATGAATAAATGCTTCAATTTCATGAACCATCCGCTGCATTTCAGGGGGAAAGGGCTCAGCTTTGACACAGCGAAATTCAATTCCTTTTGGGGGATGATAATAGTTAAGACAAGCGAATTGCCAATTTCCCAGCCAGTAGACCGGCCTCAGAAGTCGCCTTTGCAGTTGGCCTGCTGTAGGAGGATTGTGCTTTGAGTAACGTTCTTCCCAGATGGGGTGAATGCCCGATAGTTCCTGCATAAGGTTCTGCTTACGGTCGGGTGATACAAATCCAGGTTGATAATGTAGATTCATGGACTTCGTGTACCGATTCACTAAGCCCCCTGTCAAAGAGTTCTAGTCTTTTAGAGAGATTTTAAGGTGGTTCCTACAATATGAAGAGCGAAATACCTTAAAATATTTGATAATATCTCAATGGCATATTGGAAGAACTTTTTGTTGATCGTGAGTATAGCAATGGGAGTCGATGGGACTCCCGCACGGGCCGAGGTCACTTGTTACGATAGCAGAGAGCTCACTAGCAATAAAGCCAATCTGCCTTCTATCCTGCAAAATTTTCCTATCTATTTAAGCATGAGCACTTTTGCAGCAAAAGGGGTCATCAAACTTATTATGGACGATGGAAAGTTAAAAACTGGATTTAATATAAAAAGTATCCGTGGCAATTATAAAGACGAAAGCTACGTGAGTAGAATTTGTAAAGACGGAGAAGATTTAAAATTTTATTTAGAAAATACAGATGTAGAGATAAAAATTAAACAAAGTGGGGAGAAGCTTTCTCTGCAAGGACAAGAGCTTAAAAAATGTGAGCTTCAGGATTTTGATAGAATTTCAAGCGGAGTCGATGCATCTAGAAAGCCGATAAGGCCACAGAGCCGCGGAATGGTGGGGAGTCATTGAGACACATATTCAAAATTTTTTTAATGATTAGTTTTGCGTTGACCGTGTTTGCTGAAGATAGAAAACCTCCTTTTTTAGCAAAAGAAGAAATTGAATATGTCAGCCGCGAGCAGAATCATTTATTAGCGCTTAATAAAGTGAAAGAATTTATGGGTGTTATTTGGCGAGCGAAAGATTCCCCCTCTTTATCCAAAGAAATTGATGTTTACTATTTCAAGGATCTGACGGCTTTAAAAAGTGAAAAGGGGCTGTGTTCGAAGATTGCTGATCGCATTTTCGGTCCTGAAAAAGAAATCACTCTGAAAAGAACTGCAATACTAAATATCCCCTCCAATTCAGCCGGGAAAATATGTAATCTTGTTCTCACTGATCCAGGATCGCAAGCCATGATTAAAGAGCGTTATCTTATGGTTAAAATTCTGCACGCGAAAGTGTATGCTTTTGTCGTGCGATTTACGAAAGCGGCAGGCCCTGATGAGATTCAAGATGCTCGCCAATTTATTGAGGGGCTTCGATAGCAACTGTACGTTAACGATTGAACTCGAAAGTCATTTCGATTTTTATATCCGGATGAAGACTGCGATGAACGGGGCAAGTGTGAGCAATATGCTCAAATTTTTTCCGGTGATTTTCATCTAAATTTTTTGGCAAATTTAATCGCAAAATAAAGCGCCCAATTTTTCGCTCAGGTTCAGTAATCATCTCTTTAAAAACTTGTACATCACTTCCTGCTAGGTCAAGGCCCTCTCGTTCGGCTGAAATCGCAATGGTGGTCATAACACAAGAGGCAAGCGCGGCACCCACGAGATCCGTGGGAGAAAAGGCTTCACCGAGACCATGATTATCTTTAGGCGCATCAGTTTGAATATGGATTTTTGAGGGGCCATGTTCTAAATCGCAATGTAATTTTCCCTCGTAGATCACTTTCATTTCAACCATAGGCCTACTTCTTTTTAAAATCTTTTAAAAGATCACCCAAAGTACCAAACTTAGATTCTGCGGCATGAGATTTCCAAGAATCGTCATGCAAATCTCCAGGCAAGCCTAAAGATATTTTTCTTTCATCCGCGCGGAGTTCATCAATTTGCACAGATATTTTGTCGCCTTTTTTCTTGTTTTCATATTGAGCCACTTCGGTCGAGTCACGCCATTTTGATTTTGGTAATAAACCTGTCACACCAGGTCCAATATTAACAAAAAAGCCATAAGGTTCCCTTTTTTCAATCAATCCCTCAAAAACTTTTCCGACAGGATAAGTTTGAACAACGCTCAGCCAAGGATCACTTTCGCCGCCCCCTTGCTTGAGCGAGAAAGACATCCTTAAGCGGCCATCGAGCTCTTCAATTTTTAAGAGTTTGACGCTGACTTTCATTCCAGCTTGAACCACGTCTTCGGTTTTTATTCCTCGAGACCAAGTCAGTTCTGAAACAGGGATCAAACCTTCTAATTCATTTTCTAGTTTGATAAAGGCACCAAATTTTTCCAAGCGAGTAATGGTTCCTTCAAAAAGATCTCCGACATGGGATTTTTCGAGCATCTGACCCTCAATTACAGCCATGCCTTGCTCAAGCAATCGACGCCGAGAAACAACGATATTACGGCCGCCATTTTCGTAGGCAGTGATAAGAAATTCAAATTTTCTTCCCACATAAGAGGCGTGCTCTTGGGGCGTTCGAAGTTCAATCTGACTTAAGGGGCAAAAAGCTTTTTCAACCCCAATAGCTACTCTAAAGCCGCCTTTAACGAGCTCTAAAACTTTCCCTTCAACGGGGATTTCCATGTCGAAAGCGTCTTCTAAATTCTCAAAATCTTGAGCTCCAGATTTTGAGTGCTTATAGCGGAGAAGGACTTCCCCTTCGCGAACTTTCAAAACGACCACTTCTAAAATATCCCCTAATTTAAATTTAGGAACTTTATTTTCGTCCCAAATTTCACGGATCGGAAAGTGCCCATCGACAGGTGAACCGGTTGAAACATAAACAAACTCTTTATTGATCGTTAGAATTTCACCTTTGAAAGTATCACCCTGCTTAAGTTTTGCACCGCGCTGGCTTTGCTCGAATAAAGAACTAAAATCATTTTCTATTTTTGTAACTTCATCGCCAAACAAGTCTTTTTTTGACATGGTCAAATCCTCGAGGGTTAAGCCAAGAACAATATTACAGATGAGCCAATGGGGTCAAAGTCTTAAAATGAGACATGATGACAAAATCACTCAAGTTTTGGGTCTAAAGTCCGATAGAATTAAGGTATGAAAAAGACGGTCAAGGTCGTTATTCTTGCTATATCATTGGGCCTTTTATCAGGCTGTAATATCACGGCCGTGATCGACGAGATCAATCCAGCTTCGGTCACAGTTAAAATTAATTCTGAAAAATTATCTGGGGCTGAATTTAACTCTGGAGCTCGCAACAACTTGGTCACGGGTGGCAGCTATAATGTCAGCTACTCGCTGGGTAATATGGGCAACAAAATAAAAACAACCACGGGCGGCGGATACCAAGTCTATATGACCGTGCAGGGAAAAGTTCTTTCCGAAGGTCCTTAATACAAAAATTTCTATTTTTTAAACAAGATCGAAAATTGCCCATACCCTAATTTTTCCAAATCTGAAACATTAATAAATTTCATCGAAGCTGAATTCATACAGTAGCGCTCGTTCGTTGGTTCAGGGCCATCCGGAAACACGTGACCAAGGTGAGAGTCGCCTAACTTAGAGCGAACCTCTGTGCGATCCCCAAGGAAAACGCGACGGTCTTTTTTAAGCACAATATTTTCTTTTTCAATCGGCTTAGTAAAACTAGGCCAACCCGTTCCAGAGTCGTATTTATCAAGAGAAGAAAATAAAGGTTCGCCGGAAACTATATCCACATAAATGCCGACTTCATGATGATTCCAGTATTCATTGTTAAAAGGTTTTTCTGTTCCTTCTTTTTGTGTGACGTTAAACTGCTCGGCCGTCAGGTTTTTTTTCAGTTCATTTTCACTTGGTTTTACAAAAGCAGCTTTCATTTTAGTTCCTTTAGTAGGGGGTTCGGTTTTTACAGTCTGTGCTATTGCGGTCCCCGATTGAGCCAACAATATTAAGAGGATAAGATAAATTAACTTCTGGATAAAATGTCCCATTGATATATTCCTCACAAAAGAAGATTATAAGATGAGATAAAATAAAATGTAACTGTTTCTATTTTTAACAGAACTTAAGGGCAGCGAGGTGCAAATGTCCTATTTTAAAACTTTTTATTTAAGTCTTTTGACATTGTTTTTATTTGACGTAGCACATGGCGCGGAACAAAAAGCCACGTTTGCAGGTGGTTGCTTTTGGTGCATGCAGGCCCCTTTCGATCAGCTCCCCGGAGTTATTTCAACCACAGTAGGGTATACAGGAGGTCGCACAGTCAATCCAACCTATCAGCAAGTTTCAAGCGAAACGACGGGCCACGCGGAAGCGGTCGAAATTATTTTTGATCCGAAAAAAATCACTTACGAAAAGATTCTAGATGTTTTTTGGCATCAAATCGATCCCACAACTGTGGATGCTCAATTTGTCGATGTTGGAAATTCGTATCGCACAGGAATCTTTTATCACAATGAAGAACAAAAGAAGTTGGCCGAACAATCGAAAATTTTTTGGGATAAAAAAGGGATTTTTAAAAAACCCATCGTAACTCAAATTGTTGAGGCAGGGACTTTTTATAAAGCAGAGGATTATCATCAGTCCTATTACAAAACTAACTCCATTAAATATAAATTTTATCGATCACGATCAGGACGAGATCGATATTTGAAATCGATCTGGGGAGGCAGCGCTCGCTAAGCTCAGACCAAGGTCTAGGACGCAGCGCCGGATTGGCAAATCTTTTATTTTGTTATGAACTAAGCACAAGGGGGCGCTTGTGCTTCAATTAATTTTTTTACTTCATCTGGCTCACGGTCAAAACATAAACCAAACGATCAGTGATCGATTGGTGGAAGATCTTAATTGCAAAAATATTTCAGTTTCAGAAATTTACTCTAAAATTCGTCCGGATGCGTATTCTATTAACACCCATATTCCCGAACAAAACTGGACCACAGGGTATCTCGGCAATTGCTGGAGTTTAGCTCACGCTCAAAGAATTTTAATGATGCTTTCGCGTTTAAATCCCGACGCAAGCTTGAGTGATATTAATCTTCGTGAAGTGCTAAATTTATTTCGTGGATCAATCCCCGAACAGGCCGCACGATTTCCTAAACCCATTCCTCAAGAGCGTCCCTTGCATAAATATGAGGTCTTTGAGTCAGATCGAAATTTTTCTGAAGGATCAAAACTCTTTTCATTATTGCAACAGGGCTTTGAAGAATCATGGGGTGAGGGAAATTTATTAAGAAATTTTAAAAGGGACATTGAGGTTTTTCAAGTTTATCGCTTTCATCGTCCAGGGAATATACCCATGGGCCTTGGAGACTGGGAGCGCGAAACTTTTGAAAATAAAAAAAGCTTTCAATTGCTAGTGAGAAATATTAATGAAAATCGTTTAAGCCTTGTGAATTTGCGAGCCGAAAGAACAGTACAACACGTCGTGATTCCCAAAAGATATGAAGTGACGGGTGATGGTAAATACATTTTTTACGTCTTTGATTCTAATTTTCCGGATCAGGAAACAACTTTTGCTTATGATTCTCGAATTGAGCAATTTGAAGGTGGCAGTGTTATGGGTGCATTTTATAATACACCCTACTTAAACAGGGCTGTGGGTCTTTTTATTGTCGATGAAAATGAACATAAAAAAATTGACGAAGCCTTGGTTCGTTACTACCGCAAGGCTTGTCTGTAAACTAAATGATAAACTAAATTATCGGCTTGGAGTCCGGTCACGAAATGAACTTCGTGCGTGCGGATTTGTGCTCGTTTCAGAGAAGCGTTTAGGCATTCGACCATAAGTCACACCGCTGGGAGGGCGCTGCCCACTACGATCAGAACCCACACTCACTGTGCGCTCGGTGCGCTCACGAAAGGGGCGCTCGGATCTTTCAGCACTTAATCTCGATGGACCTCTTGCTGGACGAGAAGAAGACTCTTCAGAAGCCCCAGTCCGTCGAGTGGGCCGGCTGTCGCTATCAACAGAAGGTCTCCTTGCTGGGCGAGTGTCGCTTTCACTAGCCATTGAACTGACACTTGCGCTTGACGTCGACGGTCTGCGTGTCGGCCGGCTGTCGCTATCGCCGTAAGAAGAACTTCTTGGACCACGAGCATCACCCCCACGGCGGTTCGGTGGTCCACTTCGACGATCACTGCCACCACGATCATATTTTCGAGGGGCTGAAGCATTTCTTTCCCCATCAGAACTTTGACGAGGCCCTGGCATTTCAAAACGCTCTGTTTCAGAAAAAACATCTGGATTCATCATCGCTAAAAATCGACCGGCGACTTCTTCGCCCGTCATTTTATTAATCGCGTCTTTCCAAGAAGTGTCCATGACTTCCATGGCTCGAGTTCCTGATTTTTCGCCAACGAATTTTGCTAATATCGAAGATATTTTTTTAGTTCCAATTTCTCGACGGCTAGGAATAACCCCTTCTTGCATTCGAGTTTTTGTCATTGTTTCAATCCGGCGAAGAATTCCCATATGACTTGGAGTCACTAGGCTCATAGCAATTCCAGTTTTACCACTTCGAGCCGTTCGACCAATCCGGTGAACGTAACTATCAAGTTCACGAGGTAACGAGTAATTAATCACATGAGTGATGTCTTTAACATCCAAACCACGAGAAGCCACGTCAGTACAAATTAAGACCGTCACGCGGCGATCACGAAATGATTGCATCGTTTTTTCACGAGATCTTTGATCTTTATCACCGTGTAAGCAATCGACTTTGTAGCCTCGATCAACAAGGTACTGGCTCAGGTCAGCTACTAATGATTTTGTTTGGCAAAAAATAACACCATAAAAATCTTCAGCCGCTTCAATAAGTTTGCAGAGAATTTCCGGTTTATTCGATTCACGTGTGACATAATAGAGTTGGTTCACAGTCGCAGACAGCATCTCTTTTTTATTGGATTGAACCATTTGAGGCTTGGTTAAATATTTATCGGCAACTCGACGAACTTCAGAGCTCATGGTCGCAGAGAAAAGCCAAATGTTAGCCGTTTCGCGATCCACTGAACCTAAAATTGTGTCGATTTCATCTTTAAAGCCCATGGAAATCATCTCATCAGCTTCATCTAAAATAAGTTGTTTTAAGTTTCCTAATTTCAAAGTTCCACGTTCAATATGATCAACCACGCGACCCGGAGTTCCGACAACGACTTGCATGCCAGATTTGAGGCCATGCAATTGTTCGCTATAGCTTGCACCACCGTAAATAGGAAGAGCGCGAACCCCTTTATGTTTACCGAGCATATTAATTTGACCAGCAACTTGTAAAGCCAACTCGCGAGTCGGACAAAGAATTAAGGTTTGTACAGCTTTAATAGTAGGATCGATTTGCTCCAGCATGGGAATTGAAAAAGCCGCGGTCTTTCCAGTTCCTGTTGCTGCTAACCCAATAAAATCAGTGGCAGGTCCGAGAAGAATCGGAAGTGCTTGAGCTTGAATGGGGCTGGGGACAGTGTAGCCCATTTCAGTGATGGCTTGAGCAACAGCGGGACTTAACGAAAGTTCTTCAAAATTTTTCACGGACATCTCATTTCTTGGGTTGCCGAAGAAATTAGCACATCTTTAAAAAAAGTGGCAAAAACCTGAATTTTGACCCAAGACTTTGTAAATTTTGGGGTCAAAAATGAATCAAACATCATTATTTATGAGTCTTTCTTGCTTAGTAACAAACCTCGGATGTTTGGCGATACGAAGGCCTCAGGTTTGCACCCTAAAAAAATTACTAAAAATCCTAAGGAGGATGCATGGGACAGCAAGATAACAAGCCTAATAATGAAACAACGGTGGACGGAAAGCCTCTCCACGTTCAACCAACACTTCTTACTCAACCAACAAAAGAGTACATCAAAGCTTATACCCGCGATGATGATCCTCTTTTGTCAGAATCAGAAAGAGGAAATACCAGAGGGGATCTTTTGAATGAAAAACTTGAGGAAAAATCTGAAGGAGTCAGTCATCCGATAACGAAACCATAATGGCGGTTCAAAATCGAAAAATATCTTGGCTTTGAACACCCCTAAGGGCAACCTGTTTAATATGTTAATAATGAATTATGCCAAGGGAATTTTTGCAATTTTTATTTTTGGCCTGAACACATTATTTAGCAGCATGTTGCTCTATCCTTTTTTAGTCTTTAAATTTATTTCTCCGACGCAAAAATTAAAAGATAAATTCAGTCATTGGATGATTCTTATCGGGGAATTATGGATTTCTATTAATAATTTTACTTTAGACTTAACTCAAAACATTCATTGGGAAGTAAGAGGCTTAGACGGGTTACAAAAAGACCGATCTTACCTTATTTTGGTAAATCACCAGTCATGGATGGACATCGTTATCTTGCAATATATTTTGAATCGAAAAATTCCCTTTATTCGATTTTTTTTAAAAAAAGAGCTTATCTATGTGCCATTGCTTGGGCTTGCCTGGTGGGCATTGGATTTTCCCTTTATGAAAAGATACAGTTTTAAAGAGTTGCGTAAAAATCCTGAAAGGCGAAAAGAGGATTTTGAAACAGCTCGAAGTACAGGGGTTAAATTTCGCAACTCTTCGGTGTCCATATTAAGCTTTCTGGAGGGCACTCGCTTTACCAAAGCCAAGCATGAAACGCAAAAATCACCTTATCAAAATTTACTAGTCCCGAAAGTGGGAGGAGTTTCCGCAGTCCTTCAGGGGATGGGCGAAAACTTTTACGCTGTTGTCGACGTTACGATTATTTATCCAGATGGAGTGGTTAATTTGCTGCAGTCTTTTATGGGTCGTTTACGCCACACGCAAGTCATTATTCGTCAGCTTGAAGTCCCTACAAATCTTATCAGTGGAGATTATTTTAATGATCCAAATTATCGTCAGAATTTACAATCATGGGTGCGCAATATTTGGTCTGAAAAAGATAAGTTGATCTCAGAAGTTATCTGACAAGCACTATAAAATAAAATGGTCGTATTGCCCCATTGGTTTAATCTTCGACCCAAAATGTCTCAAAATATTTTTATCTTCCTAGGAAGTTCCTTTTATGACTTTATAACATGGCATTGGGTTTGCTGTTACTTATCAGTAACAGGAGGTTTATATGTTAAGAGCCGCGATTATATTTTTTGTATTAGGGTTAGTCGGTATTGTTTTAGGAGCTTATAATTTTGCAGGTATATCAATGGATATAGGCAAGATTATCTTGTTTGCATTTCTTATCCTAGCAGTGATCAGCTTCCTGGGTTCTTTACTAACAGGCAAAAAAACAACATTGCCCTGATTATAAATTAATTAATATTCAGGAGTGGTCTGAAGAGACCACTCCTTTTTTTGGACCTTTGTGTGAAATTGATGAAACGTAAATTCAGCGCAAAAAAAGAATATCGATGATGAGTAATAGACCCACATTAAAAGAATTATCATAGATCCTGCCGCACCATAAGATGATGCAATGGCGGTGGTTCCTAAATACAAACCAATCAAACTTTTACCTAAAGAAAACATAATAGCTGTTAAAAGGCCGGACGTTAGAGCCAGTTTGCCGCCAATTTTACGGCTTGGAATAAAATAATAAATTCCAGCAAATAAGAAAGTAAAAATTGTCATAGTAATTAGAAAATTCACTAACTGGGCATTAAATTGGCAGTTTAATGTATCGTAACTTTTTAAATACAGCGAAAGGGCTGAGGTCATGGCCAATGAAATAAAAGTGCTCAAGATAAATGTAAAGACCAGTCCAATATTTAAAAATTTTAATCGAATGAATTGCCATATGATTTGTGGCCAGTTTTTAAGGTCAGGTGATTTTTTTGCACTCTCAATAATCATGATCATGACCGAGGCGGTTTGATCGCTCGCGATGTGAGTGATCTGATTAAAATGATCAACTTGAAGACGCGGATCTAAAGTTGTTACGACCGTAATAAGTAGTATTAAAAGTGGAGCTAAAGACAAAGCTGTATAATATGAAAGTGCGGCGGACATACTAAAGAGGTCATCATTTTCAATTTTAGAAATAAGAGTTTCGGAGTATTTTATAAATTTCCTTGCATCTATTGGTGCAGCTGGTACCACTGCCGAAAGGCATTAATACAGGTTTCTAGCTTGATGAGATCTTTTTCTAGGGCCGCGGCTTCAAGATCAAAAGCAATTTCACTTAAGTCTTTATAGCCGTAAGAAAGGGCATTGCCCTTCAGCTGATGCCCCAGTCTTTCAAAAAAAATCCAATCAAGATTTACTAATCTAATAGGACAATCTTGAATATCTTTACATCTTCGATCCACATAACGCCGACGCACTTCATCGGGAATATGAAATTGATCAATAACCATAATCATTCAGTTTTCGATACAAGGTTTTTCGATCAATTCCCAGCATTTTAGCCGTTTTATCTTTGGCGCCCTTGTTAATTTCTAAAATTTTAATGATATGCCCTTTGACGATATCATCTAATAAAAAGTGGGAATTTATATTTTCCGGTTTTTCAAAAGAGTCATCTCTTTGATTGATATTAGAAAGGTGAGAGGTCATGGATTTCACTTCTTCTAAGAAATGGTTATTTTCAACTAGCATATCTAAAGGGGTTATTTCCTCTCCTTCGCAAAGGACGACGGCTCGTTCAATTGTATTTTCAAGTTCACGAACGTTACCTGACCATTGATGTTTTAAAAGATAAGATAAAGTCTCTTTTGAAAAAACTTTCGCAGAGGACATATTAACTGCAGCAAAACGACGTAAGAAAAATTCAGCAAGTGGAAGAATATCCTCAGGCCGCTCTCTTAGGGGGGGGATATGAATGGGAATGACGTTCAGTCGAAAGTACAAGTCTTCGCGAAATCGATGTTCATGGACTTCTTGTTTTAAATTTCTATGCGTGGCAGATAAAATTCGGACATTGATATCGCGAAAACGATTTTCACCAATACGTTTAATTTTTCGATCCTGTAAGACTCTTAAAAGTTTAGCTTGCAAGGGTTGATTAAGATCGCCAATTTCATCAAGGAAAAGAGTTCCCCCTTCGGCTTCTTCAAATAAACCTGCTTTCTTATCTACAGCACCGGTAAAAGAGCCTTTGGCATAACCAAAAAGCTCTGCTTCCAATAAGGTCTCAGGTATGGCAGCGCAATTGATGGCGATAAAGGGACCTGCGGTTCGATGACCAGATTCGTGAATTGTCCGAGCAATCACTTCTTTTCCCGTACCACTTTCGCCCGTGATTAAAATATTCGCGCTACTCTGCGCAACTCTGCGAGCTAAATCCAAAGCTGTTCTGAAGCCCATACTTTTAGCGACGACTTTTTCAGAAAAAGAGTCCGTTTTTTCTTTTAAGACCTGACGAAGTTGGGTGTTCTCATGCAAGATTTCTTTAAAGCGTACAGCTCGCTGAACAGAAATTTCTAACTGTGGCAAATGCAGAGGTTTAACAATAAAATCAAAAGCTCCAGCTTGGATCGCTTCATAAGCCGTTTGTATAGATGATTTTGAAGTGATTAAAATCATTGGCACGGTCAGTCCCCAGCTGCGAAGCTTTTTAATCAGCTCAGTGCCTGTCATTTCTGGTAATAAAAGATCTGTTATAATAACATCCGCAAATAAATTTCTTTTTTTGGCTTCCTCTAATAATTGTATTGGATTATCAAAAAAAGTCATCGAGTAACCACGTGGGGTAAAGTAGGCTTTTAATAAGTCCTGTACATCAACATCATCTTCGACCACTACAACTTCTATATCTTGATTTTTTGCATGACCTAAATTGAATGCCATCAGTTGTTCCTTTTTGACCGAAATGAATTCGTTCATGAGGGGAAATTTGCCACAGCAGATGAACACTGTCTAATCTCTAATTGTGAAGATTCCGCCACGAATTGCCTGTCATGCATTCTATTTAAATTTGCACGTCTTCTGAATTTTCAATGTGCACCTTGGTCCTGATAATACCTATGGCGTCATATTAATATGGTACGTATGTTGCTTCATTAAGAATTAATTCAAACCCTAAATTCAAGGAGAGTATTTATGGCTCATGAGACAGAAACAAATAAGAATTTTCCGCAAAATCAAAAAAGATCAACACAAGCGGAGGTTGCTGACGAAGGACAGATGAAAAAAAATTCTTTCAAAAATAAGACTTTAATTAAAGACCCAAAAATTGCTGACGATGTTGACGAGTATGAAATGAGCGAAGAGGAAGATGTCAGTGAAAATAACAGAGATGATAAAAGTCCAGACAGACAGACCGATGAGCAAGATAATCCTTACACTGACCTAGAAATGGATGAAGATTCAGATACGACACCTTACAATGATTTTCGACATTAACAATTAGACTTTCTTCGAGGAGGTCTAATTAACAAGGCCTCCCGAAGGAGGCCTTGTTAATATCTGGGAGTGATACAGTAGGGAATTTTTAGATTTTAGCGAGAATCGCTTAACTTGTGAGAAACGAAAGAAGAGACTTTAAAGACAGTTCCTTTTATATTATTTTGTACTGCCCATGAAACAGAATCAAATTTTTGCCTTTGTTCTTTACGTTTTTGTTGATAGACCACTCCGAGATTTTCTAATTCTAGTTGAGTTAAATAAGATTTTACTTCTGGGAACAAAATGTTTTCTTCCTCTTCAAGATGATTCGCAATGATTTCAGCTAAGACCTTCACCTTAGCTTCAAGTTCGTCGTTCCAGGTGTCTTGAGAATATTTCATCTGAAGTTCAAAAACTAAATGGTCAGCTAAGTTATGCTCTTCGTATGATTCTAAAATATTTGGACGAATTTTAGATAAGTTAACGAGTGAGTCATACAAAGAAGCTTCTTCAGATTTAGTATGTACATTTAAATTAAAAAGAAAACGCTGTAATTGATTTTTTTTATCGGAAAGAAGAGATTTTTCAGATAATAAAACTTTAATGGATTCTTTTAAGGTATAGTGATCTGTTATAATGAGCTGAAGAATATCTTTATTATTTTTTTTCATGAATGCTCCTCATAGAATTTTTTATGGTGCAAGAGCAGGACCAAGGTTTAAACCAAACGAACAAAGATTAAGATAATTATTTTGAGGCAGAATATTTCATTTGGGGAAATTTGACTCAAACAATGTCATTGTGCATGGCTTAATTTAGTTTTCAGCATTGGACTTGGTTTTGCAATTCTTCGAGATGTTCTTATTTCATATGAGTGAATTAACTTTTAAGGAGTGGATATGTTTATTAAGACATTTATTTTAATCGTATCGTTAGTAACTGGACTTTCTTCTGCTCAAGCTGTCGAAGAAACTGTTGATGGAACTTCGCGTAACGTAGACACGGATTCAAAAACTAAACCAAGCTTTGGTGGTTTTTTTGTAGAACCTATGTTGATTTACTCTAAAAATGAAACTTCAATTAAGACGTCACAACTTCCAGTTATCAACAATGATACTTCTGGGACTTTGAATGATGCCGCTATTGGCGCACGATTTGGTCTGCATGTCGGTGAAATATTTATTCTAGCGGCTGACGGTCGATATGGAAAATCTCGATTTCAAGATTCTTTTTATTCTTCCGCTGAGGCTTCAAGTTATAACTACGGTTTGACAGCGGGAATACAGACGCCTGTGGCCGGTATTCAATTATTTGGAACTTATATTGTTGGTGGTGCTTTTGACCCAGCAGTAGGAGCTCAAAATATTGATATGAAATTTACAGATGCACTGGGATATCGCGTGGGTGCAGGAATTCATGTTTTGGCAGTGAGTGTAAATCTTGAATACCAAGATCTAGTTTACAATAACTCTACAGTCGAGTCCTTCGGAGATTTAGCAGTTAATCGTGCATCAACTGTTGATGCAAGTCAGTCTGGTTATTCTATTAGCCTTGGATTTCCAGTTGAATTTTAGTCTTTAAAATAATTATTAAATATGCCATTGGGGCACACTACAAACAAAAGGAGAAAATTATGGATCAAACATTGGACCGGAGCTTAAACAAAGCAAATGACAAAATGAATACAGTGGGTCGTGATGCTAAAAATGCACTTTCTGAAACTGTAAATAAAATGGCAGACTCTGCAAAAAATATCGAAATTCCAGCTGCAGTGACTGAACAACTTCGTGCTTTAAAAGAGCAATCTCAAGTTGTGTTAGGCCGGACGGAAGATATGGTTAAGAAGCATCCGTTTTATTCTGTTCTAGGTGCTGCGGCAGTGGGTGCAATTGTTGCCGGTCTCGTTAGCAGTGCTCTTTCTTCACGTAACTATAGAAACTAAAAAGGATAAATCATGCTTCGGATTGCTACCATGATAGCCAGTTACTTTATCGGGCGGGCATTGAATAATTCTTCAAGGTCCGGGGCATCTGCACCGTTTTTAATGAGATGGCCACTATTGATGATTAGAAAGATTTTAAAACTTTTTATGATTGGCTTTGGAAGCTTGCTGGTCGGATTAATAGGTTTTGGTTTTCTTGTAGGAGATATTTTATTCCAACTCAAAATGGAAAACCAATTTTACTTTAAAGCCTCAACGGGAGTATCTATAGCAGTGGCTTTGATTGGTATTGGTGCTTGTGTATGGACTTTTAGAAAAAAAAATTGGATTGATCCAGGCCCACAGATGAGCCCACCTATAATAGCCCAAAATGTAGCTCCTCAGCCAGATTTAGCAGCTCTTTTTAATTCTTTAGTAGAGAATTTTGTAAAAGATAAACCGAGTCGCCGCACCTCAAGTGCTGTGTAACAAACTCAGTCACTTAACAAAGGAGATTTTATGATTAACGAAAATGTAATTAAAGGACAATGGAAAGAAATCAAAGGTGAAATTCAAAAAAAATGGGGACAGTTAACTAATGATGAATTAGACCGAGTTCAGGGCGATGTAAAAGCCTTAGAAGGTTTAATGCAAAAAAAGTTAGGTTTTCAGCAAGAACATGCCCGGACTGAAGTTAATTCATTTTTTGAACGCTGGAGTTCTAAAAGAGACAAAAGATCCACAGACGATCGAGCCGAGGATAGAGACGATCAATTTAATGTCAATCGAGGAAGCAAGGAAACCAACTTCTAAAAAAAGAAGAAGAAAAAAACCTGCTATCCGTGGTGGTTGGTAGTTTAAAGCTCATTATATCTGTTGTTTAGCATTCTCAAAGAGGTCTCAGTTGAGATGTTATAAAAATTTTAATTAAGAAGCTGAGTGTTGCGAAGTAAATTGATTTTGGTACCTTTTCCATAGAGGATAATCTATGGAAAAGGTTTTTCATTTAGTTTATATTAGTGAAGCCTGCGATAAAATCTGTTACTCAGATATTCAATCAATTTTAGAATCCTCCCAACGTCAAAATTTGAAATATAATATAACAGGTCTTTTAATTTATAAAGATCATCACTTTATCCAAATCTTAGAGGGTCAAGAAGTGGATGTGATGGCCACTTTGGCTAGAATTATCCAAGATCGCCGCAATCATCATTTAAAAGTTCAAATCGAGTCGCGAAGCAATTATAGAATTTTTGAAAAATGGGCGATGGCATTTCATGATGGTGATATTGATTCAATCACTTCAATTTTAGTTAATAAATTATTTGCTACCGCTTTAGATCAAGAGAAGAAAGAAAAAGAGAGTATGTTACAAATACTTCAATGCTTTCGGAAAAGCGCCCCTTCGCTGCAAATTTAATATTAAAAAAAAGAAGCCACTTTTTCAAGTGGCTTCTTTAGAATAATCAGAAACTAAAATTAATTAGTGACCAGCTTTTTCTTCAGTCGCTTTTTTGTCGCCTTTTTTAGAAGCATGCTTCTTAGCAGCTTTCATTTCTTTTTTAGCAGTTGCATCAGTTGGAGCAGTTTCAGTTGTAGTTGTCGTCGTAGTTGTTGTTGCAGCTGGCGTAGTAGCAGCTGGAGTTGTTGTAGTATCAGCAGCAAAAGCAGAACCAGCAACGATAACAGATAATAATAAAGCAGCAATTTTCATAAATCCTCCTAGGATTTTGTTGTTTTTGTTCATTTTGAACAATTTAAGACTAACAGAGCCACCTAAAGGACATATTAAAAGAAGATTAAATATTTTTAATATCAAAATGAAATTCAGTACCTTTGCTTATATTTTCAGCAAGGTAGAGTTTACTGCTATGAAATTGCGCAATTTTATAAGCTATTGCTAGACCTAAGCCATAGCCACGAGTGGTTCGGTCGGCATCTTGACCACGTCGAAAGCGCTCAAAAATTCTTTCGCTCTCTTCTTTTGGAATTCCACGACCTTGATCTTTAATAACTATCTCAGAAGCTTCGACAGTCCATATCAGTTGAACCAGGACAGATTCTCCCTCTGGTGAGTATTTGATCGCGTTTTCAAGGAGAATCATAACAACATGTTGAAGAAGATCAAAATCTCCTCGGACAATTTTTGGTTCAAGCTGATTATCGCAAATGTCGAATTTTATTTTAATATTTTTAGAATGAGCAAGGCCTTCGACGCGTGCAAGAGCTCCAATAATCACTTCCTCCAAAGCGAGGGATTGAAAATTAAGAGCCCCAAGGCCGGCATCGACACGGGCTAGTAAAAGCATATCTTTCACAATTCGAGACAAGTGATCAACTTCTTGGAGCGTGCTTGCAAAGGCCCGATTTTTTTCACTCTCAGTGGCCGTTGGTTTTAAGGCTCGTTCAATTTCACCTTTCATAATTGTCAATGGAGTGAGGAGTTGATGTGAGGCATCCGCAACAAACCTCTCTTGACTGAGAAATGCTTTTTCAATTCGATCTAGCATTTCATTTAACGTCAGAGCCAAATGCTTAATTTCATCATTTGGTACTGGCAATGGAACGCGCTGAGATAATTCATGGATATCAATCGACTTAGCAATTTGAATCATATTTTTCACAGGGGCCAGCGCTCGTCCAGAAACAAAAAAACCAATCAGCCCTGCAATGATAAGCACCAAGGGAATTCCAACTTGCAAATAATGAAGCCTATTTTTAATTTGGCTTTCAAGCAAATGCATAGGAACTGCAATTTGAAGAAGATATTGAGGATTTGAAATATTATCTAAGGGAAAACTAATAATTCGATAGCTCATGGCCTCCGCCGAGGGAACATTATCGCCCACCTCGACAGTCCTAAAAACAGCTTCTTCGCCTTTTCTAATTTTTATAAAATCATTTTTATAAGGAGGATCAAAAGTTCCAAATTCTCCAACCCGAACTTCAATTTTACCTTTTTCATCCCGAACTTGAATAAGCGCTGTTCCAAGAGGAAAGGGTAAGATTTTTCCGTGATCAACTTTGAGCGGTGGGAAGGCCAAATCTCCGGCTCGATCGATTTCTATTGATTCAGAAATATCAACAGAGTAATTAAATAAAGCATCATCAAAATCTCTTTGCAGAGTTTCAATCGTAAAAACAAAAACGATCGTGTTAAAAACCACAGTGGTTGAACCAAAAATTAAAAGTAATAACAGAGCCAATTTGGCTCGAATATTAACCTTTTGGAATAGTTGTGGAATTTTCTTTAAGAACATAGCCAACGCCAACCACCGTATGAATTAATTTTTTTGAAAAAGGAACATCCACTTTTTTGCGAAGAAGATTAATATAAACATCGATGACGTTGCTGTCTGAATCAAAGTGAATATCCCAAACATGTTCGGCAATTGAGATGCGTCCCAAGGGGCGCTCGGGATTTCGAATAAAATATTCTAAAAGTGCAAATTCTTTTGAGGTCAAAGGTATTTCTGTATTCTCTCGGCGGACCGTGCGCGAGATTAGATCCAATTCCAAATCTGAATATCTGAGAACAGAATTGGAGGAATTGGCTCCACCCTTTCGGCGAAGAAGGGCTCGTACGCGGGCCATCAGTTCATCAAAGGAATATGGTTTCGTCAGATAATCATCGGCGCCCGCATCAAGGCCTGCAATTTTATCTTTGGTAGTAGATAAAGCCGTAAGCATTAAAATCGGGCCTTCGTAGCCATCACGACGAAAATGTCTGGCGGTATCAAAACCATTTTGATCGGGCAGCATCACATCTAAAATAACTAAGTCATATTCACCTTGAGACATATAACTTTCGGCGGCCGCGCCACTTTCTGCCATATCGACAGCATAGCCACCTTCACTGAGTCCTTTTTTAAGGAACAGGGCCATTTTTGCTTGATCTTCCACCACTAAAATTCGCATTCAGCGCCTTTATTTAAAAAATTAATCTTTGGGGCTGTCGGTTTCGCTAGAGTCATCCATTTCAACGCTTAAGATATTGTCTTGATCATCAAGACTCACTGAAACTTTAGGCCCATTGGATTCTGAACTTTTCACTAATCGATTTTTGAATTTAGTGTAGTTTTTCATTGTGCCCGAAAGAATATAGGGGCCACTTTTTTTAATATCTTCAAAGTAAACTAAGGTGTCTTCACGAGAAGTTTTCGTGGCTTTAACTTTGCCCGAAACACTCCCTGGTTTTTCTTTTTCGTAAATATTGGCGTTAAGAGATTTTTTTGCAGGTGGCACTGATTCTTGGCAAAGCGCGATGTTTCCCGACAAAGTCAGACTTAAAAAGACAGTCAGCATTATATTCATTGGCACCTCGTGGCCCAATTCTGCCCAAAGGCTAGCTATGAATCAAGCGGGAAGGATTGAGCCTCGTATTCGTTTATGATATAGCTCAGTGCATGAACCATGAAATAAAATTGACCCAGACAGTACAAAAAGGTGGATGCGCGGCTAAACTGGCAGGATCAGAGTTGCGAAAAATTCTTGGACAAGTGCGATTTCCCCAGCGACCCGAGGCTCTTCTTGTGGATGGGGGTCTTTTTGATGACGCCGCTATTTATAAAATATCAAAGGACATTGCGCTGGTTCAGACCCTTGATTTTTTTACACCTATTGTTGATACCGCAAAAACTTTTGGCGCCATTGCTGCGGCTAATGCTCTGAGTGATGTTTATGCTATGGGGGGAAGACCTGAAGTCTGCCTTGCGATCTTAGCTTTCCCTTCGCAAACACTTCCAGAAAAAGTCGCCGTTGATGTTTTACAGGGGGCCTGTGATGTCATTGCTGAAGCAAAAGCGGCTCTTGCAGGTGGTCATTCCATTGATGATGACACCTTAAAATTTGGCCTTTCAGTGACCGGGAGAGTTCATCCCGATCGCATTTGGACAAATCATAAAGCGCAAATTGGCGATGCCTTGATTTTAACAAAACCATTAGGAACAGGAGCCTTGACGGCAGCTCTTAAGCGTCAAGAGGCCGACGAGTCTGATATTGAGTCCGCTCTTTACAGCATGACACGACTTAATAATGTCATTGATATTTTATCTGAAGAATCTGCTTTGGGGATTCACGCAGCGACAGATATCACGGGGTTTGGTTTTTCAGGACATAGTCTGCAAATGGCTCAGGCTAGCAAAATCAGCTTTGAGATTCATTGGCAAGATTTGCCTCAATTTACGCAAACAATGCATTTTTTAGAGAAAGGGTTTTTAACCAAGGCTCATCGTGCCAACGCCCTCTATACAGATCAAAAAATTGATACCTCTTCACTTTCGGAGCTGCAAAAACTTTTACTGCATGATCCGCAAACAAGTGGAGGTTTGCTCTTATCCGTCGATGCAAAAAATCTTTCAAAAATTCTTCAAGAAATTCGTGAACATTTCCCATTTGCTCGTCATATTGGATCGGTCAAAGAAATGGTCGGATCGCAAGTCTGCGTTTACCGATGAATTCAACGGATCTAAAAAAAATTCTTCTGGGCCACCGACCACTTTTGGATGTGCGGGCGCCCGTCGAATTTTTGGCAGGACATATCCCTGGAGCTATTAATATTCCTATTCTCAATAACGAAGAACGAGCATTAGTTGGAACAGAATATAAAAAAAATGGGCAAGAGTCCGCCATTCAGTTAGGTATAAAATTAGTCAGTGGCCCCATTAAAGAGGAGCGAATGGGAGCTTGGAAAGATTTTTTTAAAAAAAACCCTGAGTCTTTAATTTATTGTTTTCGTGGAGGGCTAAGAAGTCGAACCGCCCAAAATTGGCTGGCGGAAGAGGGGTTTGTCATTCCTCGCATGGAGGGTGGATACAAGGCGGCTCGACAAATGATGCTTGAGACAATTGATAAAGCCGTCAACCAATCTACAATCTTACTTATTTCTGGTCCAACAGGGGGTGGAAAATCACATCTCCTAAGATCGGCTCAAAATTTTTTTCCGGCTTTGGACTTAGAAAAACTTGCTCAACACCGAGGATCCGCTTTTGGATTTGAATCGGAACCCCAGCCTCGACAAATTCAATTTGAAAATTTAATGGCGCAAGATTTTTTGCGCTTATTTCAGAGAGAAGGCCTTTCTGATAAGCCCATACTTATTGAAGATGAAAGTCGTTTGATAGGGCAAAATGTTATTCCAGAGGCCTTATTTGAAAAGATGCGGATCTCTCCAATTGTTTGGGTCGATGAGACTTTAAAAAAACGGGTGGATAATATATTTGCTGATTATATTACAAATACGGTGATTGTCCTGGGTTCTGAGGAGCAGGGATTGGCATTATATCAACGATACGAAAAAAGTCTTCATTCGATAGAGCGACGGCTGGGGGGTGCCCGAACCCAAGAGATTATGCTGGATTTAATTTTAGCAAAAAATCATTATTTAGAAAAAAGAGATCTTGAGCCAAATCGTACATGGATAGAAAAATTATTGGTTTACTATTACGATCCCCTCTATTTATCGAGTCTTGAAAAAAGAAATCCTGTGGTGGAATTCAGAGGAAGCGCTGAAGAGATTCTTTTATTTCTTCGCAGATTGTAAAAACTGAAAAGGGATAAAAAGAATAAGCACCCCTAAACTTGTAAAAAGAAAAGCCCCGCCGGCTTCACTGGTCATTTCTTCTTTAAAAACCCAATAAGCTAAAATGGCAGAAATCGCAGGTTCCATCAATTTTCCACAGCTCATAAAGTTAAGATTCATTCGCTTCATTAAATACGAAAACAAAACATGCCCCAAAAGCGTCGGAAAAATCACGCTTAAGATAATGGCGATCCAGGTTTGTGGGGGATAGTTTGTAAAATTTTTTCCGGCCGTAAGGCCTGTCACACCAAAAAGTACCGCAGCTAAGGAATAGGCAATAAAGGTATACTCCGTATTAGCCATGGTTTGTCGCGCCTTTTTACCAGTGACTAAATAGATGGCAAAAAGCATCGCTGAAAGAAGGGCTGATAAGTCGCCCATAAGAAAGCCCTGTTCAAATGAAAGACTGTGACTGACCAAGCGATAAATTCCAATCGAAGCAAAAAGGTAAGCCAGACCCAGTCGAAGTGTTAATTTTTCGCGAAAAATCAGAAATGAAGCCAAAGAAACGAAAATGGGATTAGTCGCAAATATAATCATACAATTGGCAATGCGAGTGTGTTGAGCGGAATAGAAATAGGTCCAAAGGTGAATAAAGAAAAAAAAGCCGGACAAGATCACCAATCCTAATTCAAATTTTGTTTTAGTCTGGGAATGTTGATTTTGACCGAAAAAACTGAAATGTTTCTTTAAATTGCCAAATATAAAAGCCAAAGGCAGCATAATAAGAGCCGAAGCCAGCAGTCGCCAAAATCCAATCACTTCAACTGGGGCTTCTGCCAAGCGAATGAGTGTCGCCGAAGAGGCCAAACTCGTGATTGCCAATAAATAAAGAAGTCCATGAAACATTTTGAAACTCTAACAGTTTTATTTTTATACGTCATGTTAACTCTATGAAAACACTCTTTCTTCAATAATGATGAGGACGTGGGCATTTATAGATCTGAGTTAAAATTTTAAGGAGATAAAATGAAAGCATTGAATATTAGTTTAAAGACAGGGTTAATGGTTTTAGTTTCTGTGGGACTTGTCGCTTGTCAAAAAAAGTTGGATACGGATCAAAAAAAGGTCAGCTACGCGATCGGGACTCAAATAGGTCAAAATATTAAACAAGTTGGATTAGAAGTTGATTCTGACATCGTTGGAATGGCGATCGCAGATGTTTTAAAAGGTAAAAATCAAATGACGCCAGAAGAAGTCACGGCGGCTCAAGGTAAGCTTCAAGAGATGATGATGAAGAAAAGCCAAGAGGCAAATACGAAAAGTGTAGAGCAAGCTGGAGAGAACAAGAAAAAAGCGGATGAGTTTTTAGCAAAAAATAAAACAGTCGATGGGGTTAAAACCACAGCTTCTGGTCTGCAATACATTGTTGAAAAAGAAGGAACGGGAATCACTCCAAAAGATATCGACATGGTTCGTGTCCATTACAAAGGGACACTTCTTTCAGGCGAAGAGTTTGATTCTTCATATGCGCGAAAAGAACCAGCTGAGTTTCCAGTCGGTGGTGTGATCAAGGGTTGGAGTGAGGCTTTGCAACTGATGAAAGTCGGCGGCAAGTATAAACTTTTTGTTCCACCAGATTTGGCTTATGCTGATAAATCTGGCGGCAAGATCCCTCCTAATTCATTGTTACAGTTTGAAGTTGAATTGTTGGATGTTGTAAAACCACCAAAGCCAGGAACAGCATCTTCAGCAAAGCCTGACGCTAATACTAAGACTAAGTAATTATGAACTTTGACTCTGCGCTGGACCCATTTCTTCATTTAGATCAATGGGTTCAGTTTGCAAAAGAACAAAGTTTAATTGATCCCAACAGTATGACGCTTGCGACGGTAGGTCCAAGTTTACAACCTTCAAGTCGTGTTGTTTTATACAAAGGCCTCGTTCGTGGAGGCCTTTCTTTTTACACCAATTTCGGTGGCCAAAAAGCTCAAGAAATAGAATTTAATTCCAAAGTTGCTAGCAGTTTTTTTTGGCCCACACTCTCAAGGCAAATCCGAGTCCAAGGTGAAGTCTTTAAATTAACAAGGTTAGAGTCAGAAGCTTATTTTAAAACTCGACCTCGTCTGAGCCAGCTAGGAGCTTGGGCTTCACAGCAAAGCCAAGAAGTTTCTGGTATTCAAGCCTTGGTCGATCGATTGAAAGAAGTTGATGATAGCTTTACAGATCAAGAAATTCCCTGTCCTCCCCACTGGGGCGGCTTGCATATTATTCCTCATTATTTTGAATTTTGGATAGGCCGTGAAGGCCGCTTGCACGAAAGATATTGTTATGAAAAGCAAGATCGGGAGTGGCGGCGGTTTATGAGGTTTCCATGAAGCGTCTTCTTTTGACAAGTTTTGAGCCTTTCTTGGGCGAGACAGTCAATCCCAGCGAAAAATTAATTAAAGGTATTTATTCTGATCCTGAAAATTCATGGATTGATACTTTAGTTTTGCCAGTTTCTTTTAAAAGAGCTCCAGAAGTTGTTTTTCAATCTTTAAATCTTAAAAATTACGATTTTATTTTAATGTTAGGTCAAGCGGGCAGACGGGCTCATATTTCGCTTGAGCGTGCGGCTTTAAATTGGGTTGAAACTGAACATCCTGATCAAAGTGGCTACACTCCAAAAACCGGATTGATTGATTCAACAGCAGAAAAAGCTTTTTTTTCAACTTGGCCCTTACATAAAATAAAAAAAGAATTGGAACTGAAAAAAATCCCAGTGGAGATATCGTTCTCGGCAGGGGCTTTTGTTTGCAATTATTTGTATTATAAAATCACGGCTGAATTATCGCTCATGAAAAAACCTTGTTTATTTGTGCACGTACCTTATTTACCGGAACAAATAATCTCTAAAAAAGAAATGCCTTCGATGGAATTTTCTGTGATGCAAGCGGGGCTTAGGGAAATTTTAAATTATTTAAAGAATAATTCCTTTGAGTAAAATACTAGCTATTGAAAAATAAATAATTAATCCGGTCACATCGACAACTGTAGCGACAAATGGCGCTGATGCTGAAGCGGGATCAAGTCTACATTTTTTTAAAATAAATGGCAGCATCGATCCAGCTATCGTCCCCCAAAGAACGACTCCAAGAACACTGGCTGCAACGGTCAACGCAATCATTTTAAAGTGAGGGCCATAGATTTGCTCGGCCACGGGCCACAAAGCGATTCGCAGAAGTCCAATCATGCCCAAGATTCCGCCCAGGCAAGCTCCGACCATAATTTCTTTTAATAAAATTCGCCACCAATCTCGAAGTCTAATTTCCCCTAGAGCCATGGCGCGAATAATTAAAGTCGTGGCTTGAGATCCCGAGTTCCCACCTGAAGAAATAATTAGAGGTATAAATAAAGCCAAAACGACGGCACGCTCAATTTCAACTTGGTAATAAGCCATGGCGGTTGCCGTTAACATTTCGCCAACAAATAAAATAGCCAGCCAGGAACCGCGCTTTTGAACCATCTCGCGAAAAGATATTTTCATATAAGGCGCATCCAGAGATTCAACGCCTCCTAATTTATGAATATCCTCTGTGGCTTCTTCTTGTATGGCGGTGGCCACGTCATCGAAGGTCACAATCCCTTTCATGTGACCTTCGCTATCAATAACAGGTAAAGCCATAAGATCTTGCTGAGAAAAAATGTGTCCAATTTTTTCTTGATCAAGATCAACAGGAATTTTTAAAATATCTTCTGTCATGATTTCTCGGACTGATTTTCCAGGTGAGGCAGAAAATAATTCGCGAAATGAAACAACACCTAGCAAAGTTTGATCGGCCGCTAAAACATAAGCATAGTAAATTGTTTCAACCTGAGTTTTTGCTTGAATACGTAAATAGCTGATGGCTTCATCCACTGTCATATCCGGTCGCAGTCTGACAAAACGCGAGCTCATCAATCCGCCGGCATTATCTTCGGCATAGGCAAGCAGGGCCGAAACTTCTCGACGGGTCTGCGGATCCAATAAACTTAAAATACTTTCTTTATGATCAGGACCCATCTCTTGAATTAAATCGGCCACGTCATCGGGAGCTAGCAAACGAACCCAAGATCTTTTCTCTAAGGCGGAAGCTTCGCCAATCAGTTCTGTTTGGTCATGAGGACTAAGACTTAGAAAAAGTTCTTCGGCATCCGTGCGAGAAAGTTTTGAGAATTTTTTTCTTTTTTCATCAGTCGTTAAAGCGCTCCAGGATGAAGCTAAAGTCATCAGATCATTTTCTGATACATTTTCAATGGCATTTTCAGTTTGGAAAGATTCAACAGGTGCTGATTCTTTTTCGTCTTGATCATTCTCCACGAAAACCCCTGTTGTTAGACCTATTGTTATAAAGTATATCGATGTGACTTAAGTCTGGTGTAAATCTAAAAAAACAAAAGCCTACACATCTTGTTTTTCGAACTCTTTCAGAATTTCTTGAGGGGAACCCAGCATTTTAATTTCACCATGGTCCAACCATAAAATACGATCACATTGACCAAGGGTTGAAAGGCGATGTGCAATAATGATTTGAGTCTTCCCTTTAAAAAGTTCTTCTGTGGCTTTAACCATAATCTCTTCCGATCTCGGGTCGACACTGCTGGTCGCTTCATCCATCACAACGATGGGAGCATCTTGAATGAGACAGCGAGCTAAACACAGGAGCTGACGTTCACCGAGAGAAATATTTTTGCCCTTCTCCTCAATGCGCCGGTCTAGGATGGGCTGTCCTGACTGGACCCATTCGGCCAAGCCCACTCGGTTCAAAACTTCCAACAAATCTGAATCCTTCTTTTTTTTCCAAGGGTCTAGATTTGCGCGAAGGGTGCCTTGAAATAAAACTGGTTCTTGGGAAATAAGAGCCATGGATTGTCGGTAAAGGGCTAAGTCAGGACCAGAACCCGAAGAGTCATTAAGGTTCGGGGCATTGCCGTTAATACAGATAAATCCCTTTTCAATAGGGTATAAATAAAACAGTGCTTGAATAAGGCTAGATTTTCCACTGCCTGTCCTTCCGATAACTCCTAAGCGTTCTCCCGCATTAACTTCAAAATTCAAATTTTTTAACACCCAAGGAAGATCCGAAGAATACCTAAACCAAACATCCTGAGCTTTAATAGAGGCTTGATTTTTTTCGGTCAGTCTTCGCGATGATAAGTATTTTTCCAAAGTGGCTGAATAAATAGGATGCGCTGTTTTAAATTTTGTACTCGCGGGTAAGTAGCTTCCTGGTTCGATCGGGCGATGTAAATAATTATCTAAGCGCTCCACTCCGATCATGGCTTCTTCAGATTGTGCTAACCATTCAAAAAACATTTGCACAGTATTTCCTGAAAGCACGATAAAGCTAAAAGCGACGCCTACGGAACCGATGGACAGAAGTCCATTTTGAATGAGGTAATAAGATGAAACTCCAGTGATTAAAAAAAGCAAGGAAGATAAGCTGTTCATTTGAAATGAAAAGCCGACAAGATTTTTAGAAGTGCGCTTTTTTTGATCTAAAAAGTATCGATCCAATCGATTAAAACGACTCTTAAAAGAAGTCTGCCTTAAAAAAGAACGAATGGTGCTGGCTCCTTGAGTTGTCTCGGCAAAATGGGCTATGGAAGGAGAGCGGCTGGCCGAAAGTTCTCTGCGGATTTTTCTTAATCGATCACGGTTCAATCGGTAAACCGAAAAATTCATTAAAATAATAAAAGCTACAAAAATTAAAAAAATAGGACTTGCGAGCGCAATCAGTAGGATCATTAAAAAAAGATCCATGATAATTGAAATAAATTCGGCCAACGGGCCACCGAAATAGCGAAACATATTTCCATAGTCACTTGAAAAGCGGGTGATGATACGACCCGCGGGCGTCGTATCAAAAAAGCGCATAGGGTAGCGCGAAGTTCTTAAGGTCACTTCATCATGAATCACAGACACAGCTTGGGCAGAGACTCTAGAAAAAACAGTTCTAAAAATTAAAGTTAAAATAAAACCGATCGTCGTCATCACAGCTAGAAGAAGGACATAATCTTGATCATTAAAAGATTTTAAAAAATCAGGACCGACTTTGCAAACCGAGGGGGCCTTGCAATTGGAATCAATCCAATAACCAATAATATTAGTATTACCCAGGATAAGACTACGTCCCAGAAAACCAAAAATAAGACTTAAAGAAATGCGTAATAAAAAGGGGTTGTAGGCCATATACAATGTTTGATAAACGGAGTGTTTAAAGGCGCCTTTTTCTGTGGGTTCTCCATCCTGAGAAGGGCTTTTAGAGTTGTTCATTGGCAGTCGTTTGTTCAATTGTTTTCGTAAAGTTTCTAAATTGCAAATTGGTTTTAAGAAGCTCCTGAAAAGTCCCTGACTGCAAAATCTTTCCGTGAGACATAAAAAACACGCGGTCGACATGTTTTAAAACAGACAAGCGATGAGTGACTAAGATGCGAGTTTTATTTTTCCAAGCTCCTTTTAACAAACTTTCTAAAAGCTTTTCCTCGGTATTCACATCCAAGGCACTCAAGCAGTCATCAAGAAGTAAAATTGACGTATTTAAAAATTGAACGCGAGCTAAGCTGACTCTTTGTTTTTGCCCACCGGATAAATTAACACCTCGTTCGCCAATCTCAGTCTCGAGACCATGAAAAATATCTTCATCTTTTAATTCAAATTGAGCTAAGCGAAGAGACTCTACAATTCCAGGATCTTCATCTGTAGGAGTATCATAAAGAAAAGCAACGTTTTCCCGAAGACTGGCGCTCATAATAAAACCTTCTTGCGGAACAAACGAGAATTTTTTACGAATCTGATCAGGGGAAGATTTTAAAGTGTCAGTTCCATAAATATGATATTTTTTAAATTGTGCAGCCGTTTCTTTTAATAAGGAAAGGAGCAACATCGATTTGCCAGAGCCTACTTCGCCAACAATGGCGATAAACTCGCCCTGCTTTAAGGTGAAATCAATATTTTCAAGAATTTCTTTTTTATTGATCTTAAGGCTGAGTCCCTTAACTTCTAAGGCCAAATCAGAAGATTTAATAATATCTTCTGTGGCTGCGGTCGATTCAAGTTGCAGTTCGTCCTGAGTTTCAAAAAACTCACTCAATCGTTTAAGGGATGTCCAAGAATCAAAAGCAAAGGTAAAAAACCAGGGCATTTGCCGAAAAGGCCTGGTTAAAAAAACTGTTAATATCCACATCAGTGCTAACATTTCACCAGCGGTTAACTTCTCAGTTGAGAAAAAAACCAAAGTTCCCAAGGTCACGACGTTCAATGCAAATGTCACGGTGGATGAAATGGCATTCATAATCTGACCATTCGTCACCATCTTCACACGATTTGTTGTTTCATCTCGGCGCACTGAAAAAATCTGATTTTCAAAATAAGGTATCCAGCTTAAAATCCGAATGGTTCTAATATTTTGCACCCATTCGTTCACTAAACCGATTCGTTCAGCTGCAAGTTTTTTAAAATTAAAAAAGAAACTCGACTGTCGAAAAGCCATGGTCGTATTGATCGCTGTGACTAAAATCATCATTAAAACTGTGGGCCAAAGCGGGATATCAAAAACTAATGCGATGGCAAAAGGAGCTAATATTAAAGGGAATAAGGTCGAGGCGCCAGTCGGCAAAGTCTGCTCTAAAAATACAGTGGCACCAGGGATATCTGTCGCATAAATTGAAACCACTTCGCCAATGGGTCGTTGGCTCATGGTATCGATGCGAAGGCTGAGCATTTTATTATAAAGTCGGTCGGATAGTTTTCTTTGCATGATTAAGGCTTCGCGGTAGCCTAAAAAATGAGTCAGCTGAAGAAATCCCTGAGCCAATAACAAGCTGATAAAAGCTGCAAAAACCAACCAAAGTGGATGTTGAAGAGGACCTATATTTTGGCCCGTCAGAGTGTCGATAAATTCTTTCTGAAAATAGGGAGCGAGAAGTCCCAAAAAGGCTGCAATCAGTGAAGTTGCTAAAATTAAGACTCGAGCCCAAAATCGAGTGCGGATCACTTCTAATAAAAGTTGAAAAGGCTTAGACATCCCTTACAACGCATCACTCCTAAACCATCCTGTCAAGCTTCGACGTGCTTGTAGAGAAGAAGCCACTTCATGGGGGAAAAGATCACTTCTAAAGAGAACAAGTCGGCCACCAAGAGGGCTCACTTTTTCAAGGATCGATCCTGTCTTGGGGCAATATAAAATAAGTTCACCGCCATTTTTAGACGGCCAGACTTGATTTAAATATAAAACAAACGAAATTTTTCTATTCTTCTTTCCAAAAGCTTGATCCAAATGTCGTTCATAGCCCGGGCCTACGGGATAATGTGCAAGATGAGCTTCAAGTTGATTAATTCCGCAGTAAAAAACTTGATTAAGTTCATTTTGCCAAAGTTTGAGTGCACTGAAAACTGTTTCAAGAGCAGGTGGATTTTTATCTTGAAGCCAAAAGATCCAATCCCCTCGCATCATGTCGATTTTTTTTTGAAGATCTAATCTAACGCTCGCAGCAGTGACGGCTTTATGGAAGTGGCCTTGATTAAATAAATTGTCAAATTCTTGATTAAGATTTTGTAATTGA
Organism: Pseudobdellovibrionaceae bacterium; assembly: GCA_043720615.1. Lineage (GTDB taxonomy): Bacteria > Bdellovibrionota > Bdellovibrionia > Bdellovibrionales > Bdellovibrionaceae > JAYWDA01. The sequence goes on from JAYSSI010000027.1 coordinate 80,452, forward strand.
GGTCCGGTTATCCATTCATCCAGGATGGCATAACCTTGAGCGGCAAATAGTTCCACCTGAACAGGAGACAAGAAGTTCATATGGGATATTTACATACAAGCTTGTGTAGTGGACAATACTTTTATGGCTTCTAGCAAATTTTCTCGACGGCATTTTGTGCAAAATACAGTGATGGCTTCTGTCGGAGCCAGCGTTCTACCGGGCTGTGCTCTGATGGATCGATTTTTTGGTTTAGAAAAATTGCAATTAGATCAGGAAGTCCTGGTGATAGGAGCTGGCGCAGCAGGCTTGATGGCCGCTTATGAATTAAAAAAAGCGGGAGTTCCATTTCGTCTTTTCGAAGCTAGCTCTCGCGTTGGTGGGCGCGTTTACACTTTAGAAAATTTTGACTCAGAAGATCACATTGCTGAGATGGGAGCTGAGTACTTCGAAGAAGATCACAAATTAATTTTTGATCTTTGCAAAGAACTGAACCTTCCGGTGGATGAAGTTCGTTGGGAAAATGGTCTTGAAAAGCAGCTCACTTTCAGCCGAGGTAAAATTTTAACTTCAAAAGAGACAACATCGCGTTTGCAAAACTTAACAACGAATTTGATTCGTCTTAAGATAAAGCTTGTGGGCGATCGAAATGAAATGGTCACTCCATTTAACTTTCAAGAATTTCAGGACGCTCAATATTTTGATAATTTGTCCGTCGAAGATCTTTTAAAAAAAGTAGCATTAAACGTAGACGCAGACTCTTTGAAGGTTTTTGAAGCTTCGTGTGTTGCGCAATTTGGAAGATCTCTTGATAAGATCTCATCTTTGCATTTGTTGAATGCATTAGATCTTGAATCGAGGGGTCAAAAAGCATTATATCGAGTTCGTTATGGCAATCAGCGACTGCTTAGAACTTTGTATCATCGAGTGTCTAGTGTCATGCCAAATTTTTATGTACGATTAGATTCACCACTGGTGGAGATTGAAGAAAAAAATGAATACTTTCAGTGTTTTTTTAAAACACCACAAGGTCGAAAAAAATATGAAGCTCGACAAATTATTTTAGCCCTGCCGGTCAATCAATATAAAAATGTTAAGGGTTTCGATAAACTTCAAATCAGCTCTTTAAAAAAAGAAGCCATAACAAAGGTGCAGTTAGCTTCTCATACTAAAGCCGTTCTAGGTTATAAGCAAAAATTCTGGCTCAAAGGAAATGAAGGTATGGCAGCAGGACGAGGTTCTTTTTTTAAAGACTCATTACCCATGTTAACCTGGGACGGAAGTGCAGCTCAATCTGGAAATAAGGGATTGTTAGCAGTCCTCGTTGGTGGCGAAATGTCTGAGACGATGGGAGCTCAGTACCCGGAGCGAATTATCAAAGAATTGCAGGTTTTCAGTCGTCAATTTAAAACTGAATTCGATGGCAATAGCCACATTATGGATTGGAAAAAGAAAGTTTTCAGTGAAGGTTCATATGTTATTTATCCCCCAGGAGATTTTCTAAAATATCATGCGGTCTGGAGTAAAAGTGATTATAATGGAAAATTGGCTTACGTTGGCGAGCATTGTCACCTGACGAAATTTGGAACGTTAATGGGAGCCCTTGAAACAGGTCAACAAGCTGCTCTTAAAATTATTCAACAGCGACCAGTTCCGTTAAGAACCTAAAATATTTATTTTGAAAAACCAGATCCAGTCAGTGGCCATGGAAAAAACGGCGCTGAAGGATTGCTATTTTGATAGGCATCCATAGCCGTCATTTTATGGAAGCTAATATGGCTGGTCTCATAAATTTTTGTATCTTTAACGCCAGTGGGAAAACTGCCATCAGCATTTTTCCATGAAAAATTAGGGTAGTGAGAAATGACCACGATAACTGTATCGTAAGCCCCGCGAACGCCTTCTTTATCAATTTGCACAGCTGGTACTTGTACATTATCGCCGCTGATCTGGCGAGTTTGGCTGAGTCGTACATGTGATAAAGAAATCAAATTTGCATCCGCTTGAATGATCGAAGTCTTTTCAAAGCCGTAATAGATGGTCGCAAACTGACCTAAATAGTTTCCTGTTTTCTGAATTTGAATCGCAGGAACAGTGACAGTTCGTCCCGCCAAAACAGGAACCGAGTGGAAAAAAGTAATTAAAGTTCCAAATAAAATAACAAGTGATAAGACCATATTTTTCATAATGATTTCCTGTCTGATGAGATCGGTGGTGTACCAGAGCCAGGGCGAAAGTTCAAATACATTACAAGATGTCCGCGAGGATCGAAGTTTAGTTTTTGTAAATCCATTTTTTGACCTAAGATCGGAGGCGGTAAGTCCAATTTACCCTCCAAAACTTCCCGCTGTGTTTTCCAAGTCGCCGAGGATGCTTTTAATTTGTCGCGAATGCCATCCATCACTTTTCCAGGAAAAAGTCGACCAATCAGCGTCATGTATTTTTTATCCATCTGCACACTGTTCAAATCAATATGATGAAGGACAATTTCCATTTGTTGGGTGGGCGTGGGAACAAGACGTGCAATGATATCAAAGTCTAAAACGATGACATCATCAAGTGCGATGGAGTCGGGCTTTGTTTCTGTTTTGATATGAATTTTGATAAAAGTTTCGAGAGGACCTACTTTGGTTCCCATTGGTGCCGGGGCATAATCAAGAGAGGGCACTGCTCTTAATTTTAAAACAGTTTCCCCTTCGATCAACTCATTAAAGTACCCTCGCATAAAACTGAGGTGCAGAACACGGTTGATCACGCCGCGATCGATGCTCATGACGATATCATGAGGAGTCTTTTCTTGGTCAGTAATGGGGGCCCCGCGTGAACCTAGGCTTGGAATAAGTCCAATATTTCTACGACTGGCGGGATCTTCAATATAAGCATTAAAACCGATGTGTAAATGATTCTGAAGCTTTAATTTTTTTAGTTTCAAACCCCAAAGGTAATCACTGCTTTTATCATTTTCGGGTTTCCCTGCAGCTGAAAGCCTTTGAACTTCCTCAATTTGACCTTTGAGTTGAGTTTCTGCCATTTGATTGAGTTTTGCCGGAAGATCGTTCTTGGCAAAATCTTTAATATATTCACGGGCTTTCATTAACATATTTGGAACTTGGTCTTGGACGTATTTTTCTAGTCTTGCATTGTTGAGGGGATATTTATGGCCATTCATTTCAACCATAAGCTGAGGAACAATCAAACTTTCGTACTTTATATCAACGGCCATTTGATCAAAATTTTGTTCAAAAGAAAGAACTTCAAACCGGAGCTCATCTTGTTGATTCAACATTACATAAACAGGCAGGCGTATAAACAAGGGACTTTGCTGGCTCTGGCCTAGGGTCACAGAGATATTTTTTAAACCCAATTCGCCCAATTGTAAGTTTTGAGCATCCCACGCTTTTATAGCATCAAAACGAGCTGTGATTTGTTTAACTTCTAACTCGATCACTAAGACAGCCCCATCACGACGATTCAACTGATTCATTAGTTTTTGGTCGGTGATCACGGCCATGCGACTGATTTCGGCCGCATACTCGGAGGCCCCAATTTGAAATGCCGGTCTGTGATCCTTTAAGGTGAATCCCACGAGCCATTCAGTTAAAAGTGTACGAACATCTTTTACAATTTTAACAGGACCTGGAAACCTTTTTTCGAGTTCATCTAGGTTGATAGGTCGAGGTGCTACAACCGTTTGCTCGCTAAAATAACCTTCAGAAAGATTGATTCCTAGATTTGTAAGTATTTGACCTAAATGCTTTTCAAAATACTTCTGACCCGCCGGAGAAATCGATAAACTTATAGCACCGGGAATTTCATGCTTGATCGGAAGCAGGGGAGTGAGCTCCGCCCAAGAGTACGATGAAGCAGAAATAACTCGGATGAGAATTAAAATCTTTAAAAATTGAAAGCAGTTTAATTTCATGAAAGTCCCCTTGGTCCAAACCGGAGTTGCAATTCAAAGTCCATTTCATCTTTTTTATAGTGGAATTGAAGGGGAGGGGGCTGTCTAACAAATGACCAGGGGGGTAAGTCACCATGTAAGTTTAACAATGTAAATCAGCAAATGTTGGGAAAGAGAATGACAGAAATTAGGCCCTCAGACTATTCAATGGATCGAGGATTTATGTCTAAAAAACGAATTAAAAAATCGACTCCTAATTTGGCATCGGCTCAACCGCCGATGAAATTCACATATTCTCCTGATAAGATTTTGAAATCGGTTTTACCAACTCCTCACTTTGCCAATGGTTTAAGTGATGAAGAAAAAATAGGAAAAATTGAAGAGAAATTTTCTGATATCATGAAAATTTTAGGCCTGGATTTAGAAGATGATTCTTTGATTGATACGCCTAAAAGACTGGCTAAAATGTACGTCTTAGAGCTTTTTAGTGGACTCGACAGCAAAAACTTTCCAAAGATCACAGTTATTGAAAATAAAATGAAGTACGATCAAATGATCGTCATTCAAAATATTGAAGTTCTGTCAGTTTGTGAGCATCACTTTCAAACGATCGAAGGACGTGCGACGGTCGCCTATATACCTCATCAAAAGGTGATTGGTTTGTCGAAAATCAACCGTATTGTACAATTTTTTTCTCGACGTCCCCAAGTTCAAGAGCGCCTGACAAAGCAAGTTGCTGATGCTCTGGTGTTCATCCTGGGAACTGAAAATTTAGCTGTTCATATGAATGCCAAACATTATTGCGTGATCGCCCGGGGAATTCAAGATTCAAGCAGCTCAACTGTTACTTCAGATCTGCGCGGTCATTTTAAATCTCATAAAGAAACTCGTGAAGAGTTCCTCATGCATTGTCGTCATCGCGTTTAAAGTAACAAAACGGGCTCAATCAACTCACGAACATTTTTTGAAAGCTTAGAATGCTTAAGAGCACGTTCGGCTTGTAACTTAAGCTGAACTTTTTGCGGCAAAGGCATTTTAGCATAATGATCAAAAACACCACAGATTCTTGAGGCGACTTGCGGGTTAAATTGATCCACTTTCAAAATTTGATCGACTAAAAACTCGTAAACACTTTCATGGGCGCTATGGCAAACAGAAGTATTGCCAATAAAGGCTCTTAAAACAGCATAAACATTATTTGGGTTTTTGATGCTAAACTCTGAATGGTTAAGTAAATTTTGAACTCGCTGGAAGGTATCTTTTCTACAAGAAACCGATTGTAAGCTAAACCACTTATTCATAACTAAATTGTCATGCTTCCATGTGTTTCTAAAATGTTCCAGCAGCTCATCAAAATGGGAAGATTCAGTCTGTGAGAGGGCGTGCAATGCGGCCACCCGATCTGTCATATTTTTAGCTTCTTTGTATTGCTTGACTGCGGTCAAGAGGGCCGCTGACTGATCTGAAAGAACCCAGGTGAGGAGTGCCGAATTTTTAAGTTTTCTTCGGCCTGCCGATGCAAAATCATAAGTTTTACTCTCTGACTCAGAAAATTCATGATAAATTTTTTCTAATTGGGGAGCAAATTTTTGACCTAAATAGGGCTCTGCCAACTGACGAATTTTCAAAAAATTAACAGCATCAAAAATTTCTTCTTTTTGAATTAAGATATTCTCAGAAGGAAGCTCCAGCATTAAGGCTTTAAATGCAGGGCTTAGTAAGTGATCATTAAGTATGACTTGATAGGCTTCAATAAAGGCTGCATCGGGATCGGGTGTTTTACCTTGTCGAATATCGTGCAGGGACTTTTTTAAAAAATTAAGACCTAAGGACATAGCAGCTTCACGTCGATTAAATCCATCCGTATCTTTTGTCATTAAAAAGAAAAGATCTTTATCAGGTCGGTTCCATTTTAAATTGATCGGTGCTGAAAATTGTCTGAGTAAAGACAAAACAGGTCTTGATGGAATATCAGTGAAAGTCAGATTCATCGATAATTCTTTGAGCTCGATCAATTTTTGACCTTCGCTATTTCTGGATATCTTATCAGTGTGAATATCAAAGACGTGTCCGTTCGGTCCGAAAAGTTCAAAACTTAATGGAATATGGAAAGGTTTTTTTTCAGGTTGGGACTGGCTGCCCGCACAGAACTGTTCAAGCTTAAGATGATATGTCTTTTTCGCTTCATCATAACTTTCATAAACTGTTACAGTCGGCGTTCCAGCCTGGGAATACCAGAATCGAAACTGATGCCAGTCCTTTTTGTTAGGCTCTGCAATTGATTGTATGTAATCTTCAATAGTCACGGCATGGCCATCATGACGACTAAAATAAGTGTCCATCCCTTTTCTGAATCCCGTGAGGCCGACCATTGTCGACATCATACGAATGATTTCGGAGCCTTTTTCGTAAATCGTAGAGGTGTAGAAGTTATCAACGGAATAACAAGATTCAGGACGAACAGGATGAGAACTTGGTCCCGCATCTTCGATAAATTGGCGCTCTCTGAGATCACTCACATCGTTAATTCTTTGAATTCCGGGATCAGTCATATCTGCTGAAAATTCTTGATCGCGAAAAACAGTAAGACCTTCCTTTAAAGAAAGATGAAACCAATCTCGTAAAGTCACTCGGTTCCCAGTCCAATTATGAAAATATTCGTGACCCACAACTGATTCGATGTGATGAAAATCCAAATCAGTCGCCGTATTTTCATCGGCTAAAACTAATCGGGAATTAAAAATATTAAGGCCCTTATTTTCCATAGCACCCATATTGAAATCGTCAATCGCAACAATCATGTAATCGTCAAGATCGTATTCCAGACCAAAGCGCTCCTCATCCCACTTCATCGCTTTCTTCAAAGAGCGCATAGCATGATGACATAAATTTTGTTTTCCATGCGGAGCATAGATTTCTAAATTTATTTTACGATGACTTAAACTTAGAAATTCATCTCGAATCACCCCTAAATCACCAGCGACAAGTGCAAAAAGATAGCTTGGTTTTTTAAAAGGATCTTCCCATTCAACTTGGTGGCGGCCATTACCTATATCTTTTGAAGCCAAACGGTTGCCATTGGATAAAAGAACTGGGAATTTCTTTTTATCAGCTCTTAATGTAACATGAAACTTTGACATCACATCGGGACGATCTAAAAAGTAAGTTATTCGCCGAAAACCCTCGGCTTCGCATTGTGTGCATAAGAATCCTCCTGAAAAATAAAGCCCTGAAAGCTCAGTATTTTCTTTAGGATTTAAACGAGTGGTGATTTTAAGTTCAAATTCCGTAGGTGTGTTTTTTAGAGTCAGGTGTTCTGCGGATATTTTATAGTCTGAAGAATTTAAACTGCGACCATTGAGCTCGATGGAAATCAATTCTATTTTTTCGCCATTCAGTTCAAGGTCAGCCGTACTGGTAATTTTTTTTACAGTCATTTTATTGACAATAGTGGTTTGATTTTCAGCAAGATCAAATTCAAGTTCTATATGTTCAACAGTAAAATCTGGAGCGCGATAATTTTTGAGATATATTTTTTCCATTTCGAGTCTCCAAAAAAAACCCAAGTTTCATTTTTGAGGTCTGTCTTGAGGCCATATTAGAATTGCTTTAATTTTATATTAGGTTTGCGCGACTTTCAAGGAATCTAAACCTTTGCAAACAGCAGCAAGCCTGGCTAAATCGTGAATTTTGTCAGCAGAAACGCCCAGGCTTCTAAGAGCTTTTTCATGCGAACTTACACACGTGGAGCAGCCATTGACGACGGAAACCGCTAAAGACATCATTTCGAAATTTTGTTTTCCAGTTTGGGGTTTCATTAAACTTTGCATGCGAAGTCCTGCCCGGGAATAATCCTCGACTGTTTCAGAACTTAAAAAACTTCTAAACTTATAATACGTGTTATTCATGCCCATAATACCTGCCACTTCAGAAGCCTCCTGAATATTTTCTGGAGCAATTTCTAATTCCAACAAAGTGACACGAGCCAATTTCATCATTTCTTTATTATGTAGTGTTGTCGCAACCGCTAGTAAATTCATAAAACGTTCAGAGGGCTCAAGAGTGCTATCTAATAAAAGTTTTTTTAAATTCAAGGAAAGATCACGATAAATTGTTGATTCTTGATTTTTATATTCTTTTTCTAAAAAGGTATCCACTGAGTTTGTAAAGTCCATAAGTTCTCCAAAAAAAACACCGGTGATCTGCCGGTGCTCCAAAAAATTAACCTAAAGTTGCTTGGCCTTTTTCCCAGTTACAAGGGCATAGCTCATCGCTTTGTAATGCATCTAAAGTACGTAGAACTTCTTTTACATTACGTCCTACAGATAAATCATTGACGGAAACCCAGCGAATAATACCTTCGGGGTCGACGATGTATGTTGCACGTAAAGGAACTAAATCTTGGGGATGAAGAATCCCTAGAGCTCCAGTGAGTTCTTTTTTATTATCAGCAAGCATAGGAAAACCCAAATTAGCCAAATCGGCATGGTTGTTTCTCCATGCTAAATGGACAAATTGTGAATCGCAGCTCATGCCAAAAAGTTTTGCTTCACGAGCTTGGAAATTTTTTAATTCTTTATTGAATTCTGCGATTTCAGTGGGGCAAATAAAAGTGAAGTCTAAAGGCCAAGCAAAATAAACAGCCCATTGTCCTTTGCTATCTTTATTTGAAATTTCAGCAAATTCTTTTCCTTTTTCGCGGGAAACGCAGGCTGACATTTTAAAATCTGGAAATTTGTGACCGATCCCTAGCATCTTATGACTCCTTATGGTTATTTCTATAAACTTTAGATTTTTTAGAATTTAAATTCAACCGAGTTATTGATCTGATCTTGCCCGTCGCGGATTTCGAGTTTAATTTTCCTTTTTTTCCAGTCAATAAGTGCAAGGCCAAAATTTTCGGAAGCCACGGGTTTTCCGATATACTGAGAGTCTTTTTCCTCAAGTTGACTAGGGCGATTTAAAGAACTGGCTGTAATATCAAAGAGAGGCCCAAAACCGCTCAAATCAGCTTTAGCAATGGTGCCAAGGTGCCGATCTCCACTGATAAATACAGTGTTACGAGCTCCATGTTTTTTGATCAGATCAAATAATCTTTGTCGCTCAGCAGGAAAATTAGCCCATTTTTCGAAACCATGTTCTTTGGCAATGACTTGAATTCCCGACACAATAATTCGCAGATCGGCGGGTTTTTGCAATTGATCATCAAGCCAAGCCCACTGATCTTCGCCCAAAATAGTTTTGGTCTTATCTTTTTCATCCCAGGGTTCGAATTTACGCAGGGGGTTATCTGAGTTTTCAACTTTATTAAGAGCACTTCGAAAGTAGCGAGTATCAAGCATAATCACTTGCAGAAGAGGTTGTTTTTTTAGAATACGCTGCTTTCGTCGTCGACTGGCAGGAGTAGTGTTGTTACCACCAATATATTTAACATGGTAAAGGCCACCTTGATTCCAACTGATGCTGTCTTTGATGTAAGGAAAATGCTTTAAGAACTCTTTTTTATAATTTTCTTTATCAGGATTATCAAATCCTCCATCATTTTGACCGGAATCATGATCGTCCCAAATCGCCATAACGGGAACAGATTCACGAAACGCTCGGTACTCAGGAATCTTGCTGAGTTTTTTAAATTGTTCAGACGCTGGTTTTTGTTCAGGTGAGCTCGCGTAGATAACATCTCCATCAAAAATAAATAAGTCGGGATCGTGTTTAGCTATGACAGACCAAATAGGTTGAGCCATATCCTGATTGGCACAAGATCCAAAAGCGACAACTTCAGGTGGTAATGAATAATCAATTCCACGAGGGATAAGATTCGACGTGGATGGGCTGGTACGAGTCACAGTTGCATTATTGCTCGTCGTTGTTGTTAAAGTTGTTGGATTATCAGATTTGTTGGCGAGCTGACAACCAAAGCTAAGGGCAAAAAATAAGATGACATTCATTGATGAAAAAGACATTTGCAGAAGCTCCAAGGTTAGGCTTTAACGGCGCGCTGTAAGAGGTTGAACTTGTCGTTGTGGGGCACCCACATATTCGCTGAGTGGGCGAATAATACGATTGTTCGCACGTTGTTCAATGATATGAGCCGACCAACCAGTCGTTCTTGCCATGACAAAAATGGGAGTGAAAAAATCAATTTCAAAACCCATCATGAAATAAGCAGGGCCCGCTGGAAAATCCAAATTCGGGTAAATATTTTTTTTCTCGACCATGACTTTTTCGAGCGATTCATACATTTCCATCCATTTAGATTCGCCTGTGACTTCAGCCATTTTTAAAGCATATTTTTTCATGGTAGGAACTCGGCTATCGCCTTTTTTATAAACCCGATGACCAAATCCCATGACTTTGCGTTTACTCGCTAAAGCATCCAGCATCCATTGTTCCGCGCTTGCTGGATCTGCAATTTCTTGCATCATAAGCATTACTTGTTCGTTTGCACCCCCATGCAGAGGGCCTTTAAGCGCACCAATACCAGCCACAGTGGATGAGTAAATATCAGATTCCGTTGAGGCCACCACTCGAGAAGTGAATGTCGAAGCATTGAAACTGTGCTCTGCATACAAAATTAATGAAACATCAAAAGCTTTAACAACTTCTTTTTGAGGGATTTTTCCAAAGCACATATGAAAAAAGTTTTCAGAAATCGAAAGCTCAGATTTCGGAGGAATAAATTCTAAGTTTTTTTTGTAGCGGTAATCTGCGGCAATCATCGTGGGTATTTTTGCAAGCATATGGATGGCTTTATCCAAATTGGTCGCAAGGCTAGCATCCCAATTGCGCGTGTCTTCACAGCCGATAAAGCTCACGCCAGTCCGAATCGAATCCATGGGATGACATGTCTTTGGTAAAAGCTTAATTACATTTAAACAATCTTTAGAAATATCGCGATAGCTCCGCTCTTTTTTTTCAAAATCCGTCAGTTGGGTTAAAGTCGGAAGTTCGCCGTTGTACATCAAGTAAGCAACTTCTTCAAAGCGGCAGTTTTCAGCTAAATCTTGAACTGGGTAACCCCGATAAACTAAAGAATTAGTTTCGGCATTCACTTTTGAAACTGAAGAGGTGTCTATCACAGATCCCTCGAGTCCCTTTTTGGTATTTACTTTTTCTGGCTCAGGAACATAGTCGGGATTTACATACTCTGCCATTTTGTTCTCCTTCATGGACAATCAGTGTCTTTATTAAAGTTTAAAATTAAAAATATTTTGATCTAAATGACTGTACTCTTCATAGCGAGTGAGGTCATAAAGTTCTTTTCGGGTTTGCATTTCACCTTGAAGGTTTTCAAATGAACCTTCACTGATCACATGATCTAAACCGCGTTCGACTGACTTCATCGCCAGTCTTAAGGTCGACACGGGCCAAATTACCATATTGTAACCCAAAGTTCCCAGTTGCTGAGTGGTCAGTAATTTAGATTTTCCAAACTCTGTCATGTTGGCTAAAAGAGGAACTGAAATGGCCTTACGAAATTTTTCAAATTCTTTTTCGTCTTGCAGAGCTTCTGGAAAAATCATTTCTGCGCCAGCATCAACATAAGCTTTGGCTCGATCAATGGCTTTTTCAAGCCCCTCTGACGCGCGAGCATCTGTTCTTGCAATGATCAAAAAATTTTTATCAAGCTGCTTGCCATTCACTGCTGCCGAAATTTTTTTCAGCATGTCCACTTTTTCAATCAGGGATTTGCTATCGAGGTGGCCGCATCGTTTTGGATTCATTTGGTCTTCTAAGTGACAGCCGGCAAGGCCCAACTCAATCAATTCTTGCACAGTACGAGTGACATTCATCGGTTCACCAAATCCTGTATCAATATCAATGATCGAAGGAAGGCGGGTGGATCTTGAAATCATGCGACCACGTTGAGCCACTTCAGATAGAGTCGTAAGTCCAATGTCAGGATAACCTAAATCGTTTGAAAGAACTGAACCAGAAATATAAACGCCATCAAAACCTTTTTTTTCAATCAGCATGCTGACCAAGGGAGAGAAAGATCCTGGAAAACGTAGTAGTTTTCCACTTCTTAAGCCTTCACGAAGTCGTTGACGTTTTTCATTGGCAGAAGCGGCAGGAAATAGCATTAGAAAATTCCTTTAGTATCGCGTTTGTTATTTAATAATCTTTCAATCGGCATCTGCACATTCAATTGCTGAACCTCAGCCGCCGTTAGTTCGGGAAGTCTTTCCACTAAGCTAATAAAACGATTGCGTTCATCTTTTGTGATCAGTTCTGAGGTGAGTAAATCAAATTTGCGAATATAGTCAGTACGCTTAAAAGGCTTAGCTCCCGCCGGATGGGCGTTGGCTACTCCCAATTCGTCGACTAATTTTTCGCCGTTTTTAAAAACAATTTCAACTCGGCCACCGAACTGTTTCTTTTGAGGATCTTGGTCATGATAAGCTTGAGTCCACTTGGGATCTTCTAAAGTCCGTATTTTGTGCCAAAGCTTTACAGTATCAGCACGATTCGCTCTTTCAGCCGTGTAAGATTTGACATGATGCCAACTCCCATCTTGAAGAGCGACTGCGAAAATATACATAATTGAGTGATCTAAAGTTTCACGAGAAGCTTTAGGGTCCATTTTTTGAGGATCGCCGGCGCCTGTTCCAATGACATAATGAGTGTGATGAGAAGTGTGAATGATCACTTCTTGAATATCATCAAAATTTGAAATTTTGCTTTTCATTCGAGCCGCTAAATCGATCAAAGCTTGCGATTGATACTCGGCTGAATGTTCTTTCGTATAAGTTTCAAGAATAGCTCGTTTCTCTTCACCACGCTCGGGAAGTGGAACTTCGTATTTTCCATCTTTTCCATCCAGCATGTAAGCAATCACAGAATCTTCACCTTCGTAGATAGGTGATGGAGCGCCTTCGCCACGCATCACTCGATCGACGGCTTCAATGGCTAGTTTTCCAGAGTGAGCAGGGGCAAAGGCTTTCCAAGAAGATATTTCACCTTTGCGAGATTGGCGTGTGGTGAAAGAAACATGCACGGCCTGCTGAATCGCTTGATAAATAATTTCGGTCGGAAGTTTCAAAAGGGTTCCCAATCCTGCCGCAGTGGCAGGGCAAAGATGGGCAATATGATCTTTTTTATGTTTGTGAAGACAAATTCCTTTGACGAGATCAACGTGAATTTCATACCCCGTAACAATTCCATTAATTAATTCCTGTCCTGATTTTCCCAGTTGCTGAGCCACAGCTAAAATCGGTGGAATATTATCGCCAGGATGAGAGTAATCAGCCGCAAGAAATGTATCGTGATAATCTAATTCTCGAACCGCAGTTCCATTAGCCCATGCCGCCCATTCAGCACAAAATTTTTGGTGATTGGGAAGTCCAAAGATGGTGGCTCCTGATTCACGAGGGTGAGCTAACGCTTGAGCTCGTGCAGTAGCGACAGGTCCGCGATTTAAAGAAGCAATTGCAACAGAGGCATTATCTATGATTCGGTTGATCACCATGTCGATGACATCATTTTTGATCGCCGAGGGATCAGCCGCTAATTCTGCCACTTTCCAAGCAAGTTGTTCTTTACGTTCTAATTTTTCTTTTGAAGGGTAGACTCGGACCAAATGTTTTTTCATGCCATCCTCTATATTTTAATAGGTCGTCCCAAGCTAGCGAGAGGTCATAGGTCCGTCAAGAATGAATTAAAAGGTTCCAATAGAGAGGTGAAATCGCCAAGGTTCTTCGCTTTCGCGGCGATCTAATTTCCAGCCAAATTCTAGATTTAGAGGACCTACAGGAGTATTGTAACGCACTCCGAAGCCGACAGAGTCTCGATAGTTCTCAAGAAATTTTAACTCATCAATTTCGACATAGCCTCCATCATAAAAAACAGCTCCTGAGATGGCGCCCCATAGAGGAAAACGAACCTCTGATTTAATCAACCCCATTTTGGCACGAGTTTTTAGAAGAAAAGGGGTGAGCGCGTCGTCGTTTAAATCAAAATGACTTGGAAAAACTTCTGAGGTGCCTGCTTCATAACCACGCAGTGTCGATTCTCCACCTAAAATAAATCCTTTTTTATCATAAGGAACGCCGCCGTCAGCGAGTCGATTTAAGTTTTCAATGTAGCCCGCCCGAAATGAATTAGCCCAAATCCATGGACCCTCAGCTAAAAATAAATAGTGTTTAAAGGTCGATGTGGCGCGCCAGTATTCGATGGTTTTAGAACTTCCCAAAGTCGGCGAAGCATACTCTGCACTGAGCCGGCTAAAAGTCCCTCGGGTTGGATTAAAAATATTATCGCGATAATCAATATCAAGGGTCGGACCGGTCGAACCAATATTGATAAGACTTTCTTCTACAGTGGACTTTGAGTCGATCGGAAAATCGCGAACAGTGGCTAAGCTAAGAATATCCCAAACACCAACGATATGGGAGGTAAAATCTTTTTCTAAAGAGCCTGTTGTTTGGTTAACTTCAGTTCCTTTGCGAATTTCATAATCTGTCACAGTTTTTGATCGCGAGATATTGGCTCGGCCACGGACGCGAGTGTTAAAAAGATAGGGCTCAAGATATCCAAGAGTGACTTTATTTTCCAAATATTTAATGTCTGTTACGTTGTAATTTCCCTCAAGTCTTAGGGAAAGTCCTCGACCTGTACCAAATAAATTTCGGTACCCGACACCAGTGTAACCTCTTAATGTTAATCCACGTTCATTGGTGGCGCCCAGCCCCATGGCAAAAACTCCGGGCTCTCTCTCAGTCACTCGAACAATCAAAGTCCTCTGTGAAACACTGGTTTTATCTTCAAGGGTTTTAATATCGACTCCAGAAAAATGGCCCACACGCTGAAGTCTGGAAATGGACTCTTCAATTTTTGAAGGGGTGACGATTTCACCAACGGCAAGGTCGATCTCATTTAAAATAACATAATCTTGTGTAAAATAATTGCCGTCGAGAAGTATGGAGCTGACTTGCACGCGCGGACCTTCAAAAATATCAAATCTTAAATTGGCCTTGGTATTATCAGCATTATAGGAAACAAGATTATCCTTCTCATTTAAAAGAATCATTTCAATATGACCTTTTTCAAAATAGAAATTTTTTACTTCTTGAATTCCTTTCTCGAGCTGATTTAATCTTAAAGGTTCACCAGAAGATAAATCTAAGATTTGCAAAAGAGAATCCTTCAAATATGTGAGATTGCCAGTAAACTCAATGGCATCAACCAAAGTCACAGGGCCTTCATCTAAATTAATACTGATAGTAACTCGATCTTTAGCTCGGTTATATTGAGTGCGACTGGAAATCACTTTAGCTAACAAGTGACCTTGATTTCTTAAATAAGTAAGAAGATTAGCAAAACCCTTTTCTAAATCTTCTTTGACAAAAATTTTATTTTTGATCATGGGAGTGCTATTTTTTCTAATAAATTCTCTGTAAATTTCTGGATCTCGAGAAAATTTCCCTGTAAAAACATATTGTTCGATTTTAATTCTAGCTCCTTCGTCGATTAAAAAAATCAATCTTCGATTGTAAGGGCCAAAGCCATCTTGTTCCTCGGTTCGGATTTCAACTCGAGCAAAACCCTCTTGCAAATAAAAAGATTTTAATTTTTGCACAAGGTCCGTTGTTAAATTTGGATTGGAGGAGTTGTAATTTTTTAAATCCAACACGTCATTTAATAAAATAGACTTTGTAAAAGCATTTTGGCCGCGAAAATCAATTTCAAACTTATCTGTCTTTTCAAGTCGATAAAATAGTTTTGCCTCGGTTTCATCACTATTAAAACGTGCCTCCGGTCCTATAACCTGAGTTAAGTAGCGGCCATCTGCATTCAAAGCTTCTCTTAAGTATTGAGTGATTTCATTCAACTGACCTTCCGTGAATGCCTTGCCCTTAAAGCTGCGAACTTTTTTACTGATCTGAATCTTTAGTTCAGATGGAAAAGCTTCAATATTAATTTCCGAAATTTCTGTGCGCTTATTTTCACGCAGTCGAAAATCTAAGCGCAGCTGGCCTTTGTCGTTAGTGGGCAAGTCGACATCGATTTCTGCATTTAAATATCCAAGATACTTATAAGCTTGTCGCAAGCGTTCGCCGCTTTCCAAAAGTAACTGCTCATCATAAGTATCATTGCGATTCAAAGAAATATAACTTCGGGCTTCTGATTCTGACAATGCCGAAAGACCTGAAAAGTTGATTTGAGCAATTCGGGGGATTCTCTTAAGTTCAATTTTAGCAACCCCAGGCGAGTCTTCAATGAACATTACGCGGTCGGCTTGCAATTGATCATGAAGCCAACGAATGATTTCATCCAATTGAGCTTTTGTTTGGCGTTTTGTTTCGATTTGTGGAAACTGGGTTAGAAGAGGAGCTCGAATGTTTTCTGGAAGGTTTTGAGTCTGAATTTGCCAAGCGGCAGACACCTTAACAGCAAAAAATAAAACAAGAATGAAAATTTTCAGAAAATTCATCATTTAAATTCTCGCTTAAATTCTAAATCCATTCCAAAAATACTTTGATCTTTTGTGCCGCTTCGAACCGATGTCCCCTCTTGGTATTCGCGACTTTCCCATGATCCTACGCCGGATAAATTATTATTTATTTGGTATTGAAGCTTGACCTCTTTTGGACCCTGTCCAGCTTCAACGCCTTGGGAGTAGCTTGTACTCCATTTGCGAGAAAGTTTTTTTCTAAAAGTAACTCGAGGAACGTTGGCATTTTTAGTGTTGTCAAAAGAAGAGCTCAATTCAAAATTAACTCCCAAGGTGCTTCGCAATCCTTTATTCACACCAATTTGATTTAAAAATACAGCACCGGCCTCATAGCCCACTCTTGTAGCTTGATCGCGAGATTGGCTCTGCTCTAATTTTTCCGAAGTAACACCTAACGCGAGCAATGAAATGATTTCTTGATCTGGAAGAGGAGGAATACTTGAGAGTTTAATTTGCGGATTTGAGGAAAGACCTTGAACTAATAAATTAACGTCATAATCGACCACTCGCGATTGTGCCGTGATATAAAGTTCGGCTTGAATTTCATTGAGATTGCTAAATGTCGCATTGCCGGTTTGAACTTCAAAAATATTGGATTTGAACATCAATTTAGAATTTTTTTCAAGGTTGATTCGGCCCAGAAGAATTGGACTTGTGGGCGGTCCCTTGACTTGAACTTGACCATTGATCAAGCCTTCCATCTGTGAATTTTTAACCAAAACATTACGCTCTAAATTTAATTGTAAATCTAATAATACAGGATCAAACGTCGATTCTTTAAGAAGTTTAGGAAGGTAAATACTATCCCGGATTTGCACTTTGGCATTGTCACCATCAGTAAATTCTTTTTCTATCAAAGCAGAATTAATTCTATAAACGCCACCCAGAGTAAATGGAAACCACTTTCCTGAAAAAGTCAGATCAGCACTTCCTTGTGACTTAATTTTATCAGGGACATTAAGGCTTAAACCTTCAGCACGAATTCGAATTTGTGTCGGAATATCTTTAATGCCATTGATTGTCACGGTCCCATCTCCGCTGATAGTCCCATTAGCCATAAAACCTTTGATGTTTTGAATCATTACTTTTGAATGTGAAAATAAAATATCTGCTTTTAGTTTTTCAATAGGATGAGGAAACCCTTTAAGTTTTACAAAAGTATTTTGCAGACTGGCATTGCCCAGAATTTCAGGTTTTTTAATATTTCCAGAAAAAGTGGTTTGCATTTGAAATGGCCCGCCCAGATCCTCAAGAAAAGGGACAAGAATTTGCACTAGCCTAAGATCGGACTTAGCCGAGACAGCAATATTTAAATCTTTGAATGAAAAGCCATTACCTTTTATTTGAATATCCGTATTAGGACCCATAAGATTAAATCTTTGAAGGCTAATAAGCCCTTGATTGAATTTCATGTCGATGGGTTCAGGGTTTCTTAAAAAGGAAGCACCCCGTTTTAAGTAAAAGTTTTTAATAGATATTTGGCCAGAAAAATTTGTCCAGTCACCAGCATCGCTGACTAAGTCAATGTCAGATGATAACTGAGATTCATATTCTTCTTGCAATTGCGATGCTCCCATGAGGGAAAGCACCGATGCGAAATTCCAATCCATCGTTTTAACTCTGATTTTCATAGGCTGACGAGAATTTCCCCATGGAATTTTTAAATCACCTTGGATTTTATTTCCAAATAAATTGGCATCAATTTGAAATAGTTCGCGATTTATTTTTAATTGAAAAAAAGAACTTGGTAACTCTTGTTCATCCACCATCAATTCAGCAATGTGACCTTTCAGAGTTAGATCTGGATTCATAATGGGTCCCGAAATAGTCCCACTGAAGTTAAAAGATCCAACTAAGTTATTTTTTATTTTATTAGCAAATTCTGATTCTTCAAGGCGAAGGTGACTGCCTTCAAAAGCCAGTCGAGCCGTCTGATCGTTTTCAATAGAGCCTGTCAACCGGGCAAGACTAACGCCTTTACTCAATTCAATTTGCTTGGCGGTGATTTCACCCTGGCGACTTTCAACATTAAAAATAAATTTTGAAAAAGTCTCGCCTTGTATTATTCCATTTTTAAACGTGCTGTTTAGATTATAATTGAGCTTCCAAAAATTAAAAGGACCTGAAAAATCTATATCAGCGGATCCTAAACCTTGAACCTTCAAAGGAGGAATATATATATATTGAAAAATATCTGCGATATCGCCGAGATCTGTTTTAGGTAGTTGTATTGAGCCACTTAAAAATTGGTCCTTGAGATCAATGTCAATTTGGCCATTATAATTCGTTTGAGGCAATTGGCCGTTGATTTGCTCGACAAAAAGGTGACTCTTTGCGTATCTTACCAATCCTTGAAGTCGTCCTAATTTATATTTTTCAAAAACAAAATCTTTAATGTCGGTTTTTAAATTGAGAGTAGCACTGTTTGAATCTCCACGAGTAAAGCCATCAAGTGCAACATTTCCTTTAAAATCTAAACCTGACAATTGTTTAATATTTTTAAAATCTAAAGAATCAGTTTTAAATCTAAAATCAAAGCCCTTTTTGTAATAGACTTCTCCATCTACCGGACCCTGACCATCGCCAAATTGAACTTGTGTTTTGAGAACAACTTTTTCTAAGTCAACATGCAGACTTCCTGTCGCTATTCCTTGAGGAACTTCTACAATCGTTTTTTCTGATGGGGCAATGCCTGTCTTCACAATTAAATCCTGAACTTTCATTTCACCTTTACAATTCAACTCAAAATTTTTAAATTGTCCTTCGCAAGGAAGTTCCGCCTGCGCCATCATCCAAACGGGAACTTTATAAAGTTTCAGGGATTGAAGAAGACGTTGAAGGTCCAAACGGCTCACGTTGACATTAGAT
>JAYSSI010000028.1:0-33920 GCA_043720615.1 Pseudobdellovibrionaceae bacterium
TTTTTTTATTTGTACTGACTATAAAAGCAAAAAACCCTCAGTCGATTTCTCGGCTCAGGGTTTAAAACTTTTTAGTTCGGGTAGGTTGACAAATGGTGGAGGCGGGGGGAATTGAACCCCCGTCCGCAAGTGATCCATGAATGGGCGCTACAAGCTTAGTCGATGTATTTAGTAGAGCTTAAGGACTTCCGTCGACAGAATTCCCATAGCCACTCCCCCAGAGTTTTTGAGTGTACGGCCCTGAAGAAAGCAACCGGACACCGAGACCGCTAAAGTGACAATTTTCAAGAGCCACAGCCGCACTCAGGAAAATCGCAAGCTTATCCTAACGAATTAGGCAGCAAGTTGTTCGTTGTTATTAGCAACTAAATTGTGCACGTTTTTACGAGGTCCTCATGCGCCTCGGCTTGCTCCCATTACTTCAGCACCCACGTCGAAGCCAGTCGCCCCCACACGGTGTAAAATTGAAAACTGTCCATACTGACTTATCTAAAAAAAAGAACAACAAAAAAGAAAAAATTATCGATCCTTAGCCCTCTAATTTTGCGCATAATTTAAGCTCTAAACATGCGAGTCATTCTTGACGAGTTCTTAACATATGCAGGTGCATTTCGGCCCTAAACCCTTATATATCCACAGTTTATAGGCCTTAACCACAGACTTATCCACAATTTTAAGGCCAAAACTGGACCCCTATGACAGAATTTTGTAATTTTACAGAAATTATAACGTCTCGCAGAATCTGAGAATAACGCTCTGTTTTTTATGCATAGCTACTCTGTCAAAGATCCACTTGCGACTGAATAAACGGCCGATAAAAACAAGCATCCATTTTTTTCGCTCATCTCAACAATTAATTGTTTTTTGCCGCTTTCAGAGCTGACCAAGTGGATTTTACGCGCGCGATTTTCAGAAATTTCTATTTCTGAAACTAATAAATTTCTGTGCTCTGTGGTGACTTTTGCAATCATCTGCAGCGGACAAAAGCAAATGTCGTCGCTGTTATAACTTCCGCACGAAAGAGTATGATTTCTTGCTGTGATTTGTTTTAATAAGCCTTCCGATAAATCGGGACTTGTTCCTACCCACGACTGCAAATCAGATTCCTTAATACAAGTATTATCAGGAAAACTTAAGGCCTCGATGCGGGCTTTGGCTTCATCTGTGTTTGAGCAATTGGTGGGGCCGACCCTTTCCCAACTGGGAAGCTTTTCAATTTCTTTTAGTAAAGCGGTGGCCTTGTCGTCTTTTCCTTCAGCCACAAAACAATCGACGATTTCAAAATAGTAATCATTAAATGAGAAAATATTTTCTCGGTATGTGACTTTTTGATCATTGCACTGGGACCAATGTTCTTTAAACTCTGAAAGCTTTCCGTCGCAACTGGGGCGGTTATCAATTTTTTCAAAAAGTTCTGTACAAATTTTTTCTTTATCTGCATTTACTTTCAGCGATATGGTGTCGGCTCCGGTGGGGTAAAAGCGCTGCTGATACCAATATCCAAAAGCAAAGAATGCCACCAAGGCGACACAAAGAATAAAAAACTTACTTTTCATTTTGTCTTTCTAAAATCTTCTACTCTTGAATTTCCGGATCACCCTTGAGGTGCCGGCTTAGAAGATCTTTCAGACTGACAGTGTCTAATGTTTTGGACGAGTTCGTCACGGGGAAAAGCTGTAAGTTTAATTGATAAACTCGGTCGCCTTTTTTTGAATTTCTTGCGATGGCATTATCTTTATGAAGTGCTTTTCGCATTTGGCGAAGTTTAAATCTAATTTCTTCGAACTCTTCTTTGTTTAAAGATAAAGTCAAAGTTCCAAATTCCCGCTCGGTGGGAGAATCTTGATATAAGCTTTCTAAGCCTAAGTACATCAGCTGAGCTTGCAGTTTTCTGACTAAAGCCACTGGAATTTCTTCGGGCTGTTCTAGATTGAAAGCTTTTTTTAATTCTCCAGTGATGGGATCTTTAACTATTTCGCCTGAAGCAATCAGACTTTGAATGGCTAATTCAATTTCATCTTCGGTGGCTTTCGCTCGTAATAAAGTTCGAATTGATTTTGTATCAAACTTCACCCCTTGTTGATCAACCATGGCGTAAATAATCCAAGCCACCCAATTTGGAATTTTATCCCAGGTTTTTTTATCGATCTCGCCAGATTTTAATTTTTGTCCCACGCGGTATTCAGAAAGCTGCTTTAAAAAAACATTTCTTTCGGCAGGATCTGGACTTTGAGTAAAATTGACCAGCAATCTAAAATCTTCTGTTTGAGTTTTATCTAAGCTTAAAGCTTTTGCGAATTTTAAAATCATATCGTCGGATAAATTTCTGCGACCTTCGATGATCATTTTCAAATAATTTGGCGACTTAATATTAGCTGCCGCCGAAAAGACTTGGTAATTGTAAGGCCTAATTTGAGTTCGACTTTGATGCTTTTTAAAAGCATAAAAATCTTTTAAAAATTGGCGGTAATCCATGTAATCAGAAACCGCAGGGACTGGGTTGGAAGTATTTAATTCAGCTGGTTTTTTATTAAACTCACTTGATTGTTCTGCCATCATAAAAAGTCCTCCATGGAGCCCCGATAATTACTTCTTGAGTTCACCTTATGCCACGCTCCTTAAGCAAGGAGCGTGGCAGCGAAAACCTTAATAAACCGCTAAATAATTAGATGAATAGACTCGGACCGTGATCGTACTGATATAAACCTGACCATGAACCGCTAAATTCAATCGCACGTAAGGATCACTTAAATCGGTGAACTGTCTTGGATACAAAATCGCTTGGCGGTAAGGCGCATAGCTTCTGTCGTCGACAACCCCAGTCACTTCTAAATCTAATCTTGCGCTGGTGGAATTTCTGAGGTTCACAATCACTGATTCTACCAAATAATTTTCGTATGGTCGCAAATTCAGCATGCGCTTCAGCAAAAGCCGTTGATCCGTCACATACCTGTGAATTGGAATCACAAGATCGCGAGTTTGTTCATCAGGATACGGAGCCGGAGGACGCGGTCTTGGATAACGAGGATCAGGCCGAGGTTCTGGATATGGCTCTGGATGCGGCTCAGGATATGAATCTCGTGGTGGACGTGGTTCTGGATAATCAGGATATGGATCAGGGCGAGGATTTGGTCTTGGCTCGGGCCGAGGACTTGGATAAGAATCTCTCGGTGGACGTGGTTCAGGATATGATTCCCTTGGTGGTTCTGGTCGTGGCTCGGGCCGCGGTGAATTTCCGCCCCCATTTCCAGGATCAGGGTATCTTGGTGGGCGATCCGCCCAGCCGACAGAACTTGCTAAGGTTAAAATTAAAATTAGAGCGCGTTTTAGTTTCATAGAGTCCCCCAAAAAATCAGACATATGTGTCCGATCTCTTAGGAAAGCAAAGCTTGTGCCTAACATGAAGTGGTCAAAATGATCCCGCTTTGCAAAACTGTTTACTGCAAAGCGTAATCAGACATCAAAACATCCAGTGAAACTTAGTGTAAAAGCGCGCCAGTCATAGGGAAAGCAGCATTTCCACGAGCCTTAAATTTCACCTGAAACCTGTCTCCATCAACAGTTGATGAATAGTTCTGAGTTTTATAACTCACAGTTAAACCACCCATTCCATCAACTTGAACTAGGCTAGCAAGGGCCACTTTGACTGACATGCGTGTCGAGCGATTTTGCAAATCAGACATATCAAGATCTTGAGGGTTGCGATCCGTCATTCTCATTTTTACGCTTAAAGCACCTTTTGTTGAGTGAACAAGGGGCGATACTTGCGAAAAGATTTCGCCATTCATACCCTTAATGATTGTTCGAACCATTGAAACACCATAAGCCACTTCAAAAGTTTCAACTTTTGCTGTGTCTAATTGATCAGAACTTGAATTCCGTAAATCCGCGTTAACAAAAAATCGACGAATATTTAAAGCATCGCTATTATTTGTATTAGGCTCTTGCAAACGAAATTTTAAATCTGTCGTTGCCGTTCTTAAAATAGCGTAAGCTTTGGCGTGACCTGGATTTTGTATTTTTAAAACCGCGATTTCACATTTTCCACAAGTGTCTAAACAAGCCAGTGATGCTTTTAAATTCTGACGACCTGTTGTTTTAGAATACGCACCGTTGGATACAAGCTGCATTGGCTTTAAACGATTTGTGTAACCAACAACTCGGAAATTATAAGTCTGAGTTTGATTATTTTCTAAAACTTTTACTGTCACTAAACGATCGCCATTTGAAGCATCAACAAACATTCGACCGTTTGTTAATGTTCGAGCTAGTTTTGCATTCGCTGTGATTTGATCGCCCGATCCTCGAGTCATTTCACGTCGGATGGATGTCATGATACCATCATTCACCAGTGAAATATAACTTTGATCAGGAGTTGCAACCATTCCAGTCACTTCTAAACCAGAAAATTCAGGTTCAGAGATTTTTTCTTTACAAGGTCCATAACAAGGAGTGATTTGTTTTGGAGGCGCTTGCTCACGTGGAGGAATTTGTGCTCTTGGTGGAGTTTCTTGTTCGCCTTCACCCTTATATGTAGGGGCTTTCGGAGCTTCAACAACTGGCTTTGATTTCGCTGGCTTTACCGGCGCTGATTTTTCTTCAGTCTTAGCAACAGGCTTAGATTCAGGCTTAGTTTCTGCTTTTACTTTAGGCGCTGGTGTAGGTTTAGAATCTGTTGTGGCTTTCTTGCCATCAGCTGAAGATTTCTCTTTATCAGAAAACTGTTTAGGTGTTCGCTCAAATCCTGAAGGATCGCCATCCGTGATTTTTTGTAAGGTCGGAAGATTGGCATCCACTTTTCCTTTTTCAAGAATTGTCTTGTCAGTGGCATTCTCCGTTGCTTCAACTGGAGTCACAGGAGCTGCCGAGCCTACAGATTTGCTTTTTGAATCTTGTCCACAACCAGTGAGCAAGAATGAACTCGATAAAATTAGGGTGAATAATGTTTTCACAAAAAGCCTCCTTCAAGGTTTCTATTTCGAGAACCAATATAAGAGATCTTAGCCTTCGCCACAATTGTTAGAGTTTTGTACAGTAGGAGTTTCACCTGTGTGCAAAAGATCTACAGCAGAGGGAAAAAAAGTGTCTAAACCTTTTTCTCTAGAGACAATTCTTGTCACTTATTTTAGAAAATTTCCTTATAAACACATGATCTCTTCTTTAATTGTGAAGTTTGACTTAAGATAGACCTCGGTCCTTTAAAGGAGAATTGAATGTATTCAAATCAACGGCTGACCCTATCCCTGCTTTCAGTTCTGCTTTTAGGCAGTTCTTTATTTAGCTGCACCAAGAGTGAAAATTCAGCCAAACCTACGGCCGTGATTCAGAGCCCTGCCGATCCCGCTAAAACAGAAGCTCCGCAGGATCAAATCGAAAAAGACTTACTGGCTGAACAAACTAAAAGCCCTCCTGTGATTGATAACGATCCCAGCACTTCACAAGATCCTGATGGCGTTTTTAAGTTTAGCAATGAAGCGCAAAGATTTACTCTGACAAAGCTAGGCCACTTGGTGAACAGTGAATTTAAATGCAAAGCCACATTAAAAGTCGCCCATCTTGAAAAAGAAGAACAAGGCACTATTAAGCTTTCATTTTCAAAAAATGAATTGGGTCAAAACGAGTTTAAAGCCACCTGGTGGCCGATAGCTTCAGGGCAAAAACCATTTTATATTGCTAATAAAAAAGAAATTTGTGGTGAAAAAATTCAAGCTGGAAATACAAAGAAAGCCATTGGTTCACTAGCCAAAATCCAAACAAAAATAGCTAAAAATACGACCTCTCAATATGTTCTTCAGTACACCGTTTACACGATTGATCCAGTGAGTTTAAAGTTAAAGTGGCCTGAATTAGGGACAAAACCTGGTGAAATGATCTGCGAGACTTTATCTCGGCAAGCGATTGCTAAAGCTAAAATTGAAAACTGTGAGCTGGTAGCTTTAAAATAATTAAAGTTTTTAAACTTAAGTCAGAACTGATTGCGAAATTAGTAAACTGCCTTTAATCTTCTAGCCATGTCTTTGAAACATATTCCCGCCAACTTATTAAAATACTCCTTTTTTGTGGCGCTTGTTATTGTCCCCCTGGCGGTAGTTTCATTTTTTTTATGGGATCAAAATTTAAGTCTTTACTTTAATAACGATGACCTAATGCCGCAGCGAAGAATTGGAAAATTACTGACTGATATCGGTTTAGGGGCTAATTCATTTGCCGTTGCGTTTTTATCTTTTGTTGTTTTTTATAGCTGCGATAAAAAACTAAAACGAAGACTTTGGCAAAATAAAGAGTGGCACTGGCTTAAAAGCTGGAGTCTGAATTATTTTTTTGCACTTCTTTTTTCGGGATTTATTTTAAATTTAGCTAAATTTTTTATCGGAAGACAGCGTCCGCATATGTCAGCGACTTTTGAATCTCAGATTTTTGTTCCTTTCAATTTTGATTCCTATTTTCAATCTATGCCTTCAGGTCATTCCCAAGTGGTTTTTACTTCTGCAACCATGTTTGCTGTTTTATGGCCAAGAGCTTCGGTTTTTATTTATCTTTTAGCAGGGCTTTTGGCTTTTACTCGTGTTGTCGTCCATGCCCATTTTTTAAGTGATACTCTCATAGGCAGCCTGATGGGCCACTTGGGGACGCTTTACTGTTTATGGCTTTTTCAAAGATTTTCACCGAACAAATATTCTTTATCTTCTCGTCTGTCGTAATCAGTGCTAACACCAAAGCATGTCTGATGTTTCAAGCTTCTTTCATTTAAATCCCGATAAAGTTTTAAGCGGCGCAGAACTTGCGGGCTTTCAACCCACGGGCGAATTTTCGCAATTAAATTCTTATGAAAATCGAGTTTTTGATATCGTTTGTGAAAATCGAGAGCGTGTGATTGCAAAATTTTATCGCCCTCAACGTTGGTCCAAAGATGCTATTTTAGATGAGCATGAATTTTTGTATGATTTAAAAAAAGAGGGCATTCCCGCTGTTGCCCCTTTGATATTAAAAAATCAACAGACTTTAATAAATTGTGATGGCATGTGGACGGCTTTTTTTCCAAAAATCAGAGGACGACTTCCTCAAGAACTTCTTGATCATGATTATGTCAAAGTCGGCCACTTGATGGCCCAAGTGCATAACTTAGGAGCCAGAAAAAAAGCTCCTCACAGACTTTCCATGGATGAAAATTTCCCGGGAGCTTGGGAGGCTTTAAATCTTTTGCAAGATTGGATCGGGCCTGAAGTGATTGATCGCTACAATGAAGCGGCCGAAAAAATTCTAGAGACTTTTACAGATGTAGTAGATCCTTCTGAATTTATTCGCATTCATGGGGATCTTCATCGCGGAAATTTACTCCATGGCGGAGACGGTGTGCCGGGTGAAGAAAATTTTTTCCTGGTGGATTTTGATGATTTTGTGAATGGCCCTGTGGTGCAGGACTTTTGGATGCTTTTTTCTGGTGACCTTGATCAAGAAAATCAAGAGCGTGATTTAATTTTAAAAGGTTACGAAGAGCTTCGTGAATTTCCCCATCATCAATGGGATTGGATTCCTTTATTACAAGGTTTAAGAATTATTTCTTATGCTTCGTGGATCGCAAAACGCTGGGAAGATCCTTCTTTCCCCCGCATATTCCCTGAGTTTAATACTTACAGCTACTGGGCCGAAGAGGTCGAAGCCTTAGAGAAAATCGCCTGGAGTCTGGACCTTTAGTGAATAATTTTAGGTCCTCACCGTTTTCTTTGCTATCCTGAGCTTGAAATGAACACAGAAGTGAATAAATTTAATTATTATCACGGTCATTTTTATTTCACGCTTGAGTCCTTGCACTCGGCTGAAATCATTCGTCAAAAAATGGCCCTTGAGCTTCCACAGATTCTTAATATTTTTCATTTGCTACCAAGAGTTGTTGGTCCCCATCCCTTGCCAATGTTTGAATTTCACTTTAGAGGCTCAGATTTGACCGTCATCCAAACATGGCTTGAAAAAAATCGAGCCCAGCACAGCGTCCTTTTGCATCCTTTATCGGGGAATGACATTGCCGACCATACGACTTTGGCCCGTTTTCTTGGCGAACCTGTGCATTTGAACATTTCTTTTTTAAAAGCCCAGGCTTAACTGATCTAAATTCGTACTGCCTTGCATAAGGCAGTGACCTTCAGCTCTTAGTTTGAAAAATTAAGAATCCTTGAACAATTCCGCCCTGGAGCGCAAATGCAAAAAATTAAAGTGGCTAATCCTGTTGTTGAACTTGATGGCGACGAAATGACTCGGATTATTTGGTCTTTTATTAAACAAAAATTAATCCTTCCTTATCTTGATATCGATATTAAGTATTTTGATTTAGGCATGGAGTACCGAGATAAAACCGGCGACCAAGTGACTGTCGATGCGGCCGAAGCCATTAAAAAATACAATGTGGGTATTAAGTGCGCAACGATCACGCCTGATGAAGCCCGAGTGAAAGAATTTAATTTAAAACAAATGTGGAAATCACCTAACGGCACTATCCGAAATATTTTAGATGGCACTGTTTTTCGTGAGCCTATTATAATTAAAAATATTCCAAGATTAGTGCCGCATTGGACGCAGCCTATTTGTATCGGCCGACATGCTTTTGGCGATCAATACAAAGCCACTGATTTTGTGACTAAAGGCAAAGGTAAATTAACTATTACTTTCCAACCGGAAAGTGGTGAAGCCATCACTCACGAAGTTTTTAATTTTAAAGGCAACGGCGTGGCCATGGCCATGTACAATACCGAAGAGTCCATTCGTGGTTTTGCGATGTCTTGCTTTAATATGGCTTTAGAAAAAAAATGGCCTTTGTATTTTTCTTCTAAAAATACAATTTTAAAAAAATATGACGGACGATTTAAAGATATCTTTCAAGAAATTTATGAAAAAGATTTTAAAACAAAATTTGAAGCCGCTAAAATTACTTACGAACATCGCTTGATCGATGACATGGTGGCTTCGGCTATTAAGTGGAGCGGTGGTTTTGTTTGGGCTTGTAAAAATTATGACGGCGACGTTCAGTCTGATATCGTGGCTCAAGGATTTGGTTCACTGGGACTGATGACTTCTGTTTTGATCACGCCTGATGGAAAGACCATGGAATCAGAAGCGGCGCACGGAACAGTGACTCGTCACTACCGAATGCATCAGCAGGGAAAATCCACTTCGACAAATCCTATTGCTTCTATTTTTGCATGGACTCGGGGCTTAGAACACCGTGCAAAGCTTGATAACAATAAAGAGCTTGCGCAGTTTGCTCTGACCTTAGAGCAAGTTTGTATTCAAACTGTTGAATCAGGAAAAATGACAAAAGATTTGGCGTCTTGTATTTACGGCGAAAAAGTAACAGCTGATAATTATTTGAACACCGAGCCTTTTTTAGAAGCTATCGATGCCAACTTAAAGAAAGCATTAACAAAATAATTCTTTTTTATTGGCTGGCATCTTTTGTTTTTGTCAGCTCTTGAACTAAAGAAAGAATTTCTTGCGGCTTAAACGGTTTAAATAAAATATGCTTGATGGAGGGCTCTGTATAGCACTCCGTATCGAGATCTCGACGACCCGTCACCAGCACTAAAGGAATTTTAAGTTCGTGCTTTGTAATAGCTTTGGCTAAATCAAGGCCACTTCCATTAGGCATCATTAAATCAGAGATGATCACCAATGGTTTTCGTTCGATGATTTTTTTTAAAGCATTTGAGCCGCTATCTGCCTCGCAGAGATCGTGACCACACATACTTAGAACGTCTACAATGGTTTTCCGAAGTTCTGAGTCGTCTTCTACAATGAGGATGCTGCCACGCTTTTCTGTCATCCGTTAAGAATTACACAAGGACATCCTGAATTGAAGCTCGAGAAATAATAAATTACTTTCGTCGAGTATAAAATAAGTTATGTTAAATTTAGATCCTAAATTATTAGCACTGGAGGACTGCGTTAAGCCGTGAAAACCCATTCCCCCTAGGGTAAACCAGACTTGGCCGGGTCCCATACAATAGAGCTTTTGATGAATCCGCTAGGTCCGGAAGGAAGCAACGGTGTTCAACGGACTATGTGATATGGGGGGCTCGGCCACTTTTTAGTTTTTTTTTAAAAGAGGGGCCTCTTGTCTTATCAAGTTATTGCTAGAAAATGGCGCCCAAAATCTTTTAGTGAAATGATTGGTCAGAATCATATCACGCAAACTCTTGGCAATGCTTTGCATAACAATCGCCTACCGCACGCGCTTTTATTCACCGGTCCGCGTGGCACTGGTAAAACATCTTCCGCTCGTATTTTAGCTAAAAGTTTACGTTGTCCTACAGCTAAAGATTTTATTCCCTGCAATCAGTGCACGGCTTGTTTAGAAATTGCAACGGGATCAAGTCCTGATGTCAGAGAGCTTGATGCCGCTTCTAATAACGGCGTTGATGATATTCGCGATCTGATGAGTGGCGTAATGCATATGCCAACTTCGGGTCGCTACAAAATTTATATTGTCGATGAAGTTCATATGCTTTCAACCAGTGCTTTTAATGCTCTTTTAAAAACTTTGGAAGAGCCCCCGCCCCATGTGATTTTTATTTTAGCTACGACCGAAGCTCATAAAATTCCTCTGACCATTCTTTCGCGCTGTCAGCGTTTTGATTTTAGAAGAATTCCCACGCGACAAATTGCTGAACATTTAAAAATGATCTGCCAAAGCGAAAAAGTTTCTTTCGAAGACGAAGCCCTTTGGTTGATTGCCCGTCAAGGTGACGGCAGTATGCGCGATTCACAAAGTTTGCTGGATCAAGTGATCTCATTCACCAATGGTCATCTGACTAAATCTTTAGTTACTGATATTTTAGGTCTTTCAGATCGTGGACTTTTACTGGACACCTTAAAAGCTTTGGTCGCCCGTGACACACAAAGTGCGCTGACGGCTTTAGAAAATATCTCAAGCTCTGGCTTTGATGCAAAAATATTTTCTCAAGATTTGCTTGAGTCCGTTCGTAATTTATTAATTATCAAAGTGTCGGGTTCGCAGATGTCAGAAATTTTGCAGCTGCCGGATTCAGAATTAAAAGCCTTGGCCGAGTTAGGATCGGCCTTAAGCCAAGAGGATTTGCATTTCTTATTTGATATGGTTTTAAAAGGAACCCAGGATATTATGCGCGCACAAGATCCCGGTCTTGTGCTTGAAATGTTACTGCTTCGCATGGCCAGCGCTCCTCAAATAGTTGATCTTAAACAATTGATTCAGCAAGGACCCGTTCCAGGCCGAGCCCAACCCGTTGAAGCGATTCGACCTTCTGAAATTGTTAAAAAAAAATTTGAAGCACCACCTTCTTTAACTCAACCTTTAAATGGCAATGTTACTGCTCCAAAAGTAGCAGCCCGTGATTTCATTGAGCCTGCTTATGTAAAACCTTTCGTAGATAAAAAGAACTTAAGTGATCCCAAAGAGCGGTGGTTGGATTTTGTCGAGACTGTTCGTGAAAAAGAAGCCTTGTTTGCGGCTAAGATCGAAAATCTTATTTTTTCTAAGGTTGAAAACAGTGTCATTTATGTGGGTGTATCGCCCAAATTGATGTTTTTAAAAGATCAGATGAAGGACTCTGAAATTCGTAAAAAATTAAAGGCTTTTATTGATTCGTACTGGGGGCCTGGTTATTCTTTAGAAGTTCTTTTAGGCAATGAAACCATGAATGGGCAAAGTGCACAGGCTTTTGCTCTTCAGAAAAAAGAAGATGAACACGATGAGATAAAAACAATGACGGCCTCTCATCCGAAAGTAAAAGCAGCCCAAGAAATTTTTAAAACAACAATTAAATCAGTCAGTAAGCAAAAGTTATAAAGTCATGAAGTAAGGAGAAGTGATGAAGGGTATGAACGGATCAATGGCGCAGCTCATGAAGCAAGCCAATCAAATGCAAATTAAAATGAAAAAAGCCCAAGAAGATATCGCCAAAATGGAATTTGACGGAACCGCTGGTGGCGGTGCCGTTAAAGTTAAAGTGAATGGCGATCATAAAATGATCACCTTAACGATTGATCCTGAAGTGATGAAATCGGGCGATGTTGAAATGCTGCAAGATCTTGTTTTGGCAGCGACCAACGATGCCATGACTTCAGCAAAAAGCACTTCGGCCAAAGAAATGGAAAAAGTCACCGGAGGCCTGGGCGTTCCAGGTATGTTTTAGTGCTCCATATTCCGGCGCTTGAGCAGTTGGTCCATGAGCTTTGCAGACTTCCTGGCATTGGTCCAAAAACGGCTGAGCGACTGGCTTATTATATTTTGCGCTCGCGGGAAGATTATGTCGATCGCATGGTGAATGCTTTGCAAAGAGTGCGTTCTGAAGTGCATATGTGCTTGCAGTGCTATAACTACACCGACACTGATCTTTGCCGGTATTGCACCGACCATTACCGACAAGATGATATTTTATGTGTGGTCGAAGAGCCTTCCGATATTTTGCGAATTGAGGGCTCGGGAGCTTTTCGCGGCAGATATCATGTTCTTCATGGCGCCATCTCGCCCTTAGACGGCATTGGACCTGAACATATTAAAATCAAAGAACTGTTACATCGACTTGATCAAGCGGCCAATGGACAAAAACCTGCCATCC
Source organism: Pseudobdellovibrionaceae bacterium (assembly GCA_043720615.1). Lineage (GTDB taxonomy): Bacteria > Bdellovibrionota > Bdellovibrionia > Bdellovibrionales > Bdellovibrionaceae > JAYWDA01. The sequence goes on from JAYSSI010000028.1 coordinate 12,591, forward strand.
ACGAAATTATTTTGGCTTTAAGTTCTGATTTAGAAGGCGATACGACCGTCCTTTATTTGACTAAAATTCTTCATACTTCAGAAAATGGCAAAAATCTGAAGCTCAGCCGCATCGCCCAAGGTGTTCCTATTGGCAGCGACATTGATTTCGTAGATGATAGAACGATGGGTCGTGCCTTAGAAAATCGAGTGGAGCTGTAATGTCATTTATCAATTCAAATGCGAAAGAAATTCACTGCAAAGTGGTCTACTACGGTCCTTCTTTGGGCGGTAAGACCACCAACATTCAGTGGGTTTATAATAAAACAAATCTAGATCAGAAAAGTAAATTAAACGCTTTAGAGACTGATATCGAGCGCACTTTGTTTTATGATTTTTTGCCTTTAGATATTGGTGAAATCCGCGGCTTTAAAACTAAATTTCATGTTTACTCTGTCCCCGGCCAAGTGATCTATGATGCTTCTAGAAAATTAATTTTAAAAGGCTTAGATGGCGTGATTTTTGTCGCAGACTCGCAAGTCGAGCGTATGGAAGAAAATCTTGAATCATTAAGAAACTTGCAAACCAATCTTGAACAACAAGGTTACAATATTCGAGATATCCCACTTGTGATTCAATATAATAAGCGCGACCTTCCAAATGTGGCTTCCATGGCTGAATTAAGAAATGCTTTAAACCCATTTAATGCTCCTGAATTTGAAGCTTGTGCCGCCGAAGGCAAAGGCGTCTTTGAATCTTTTAAAACCCTTTCTAAATCAATTATCAATGTTCTTCGCGGTGGTTCAACTTTGTGATAGGTACTTCGCATGGCTTATGATGCTATTGCTGAGATTCAAAAATTAAAAAAAGAAAAGAACGCTGTGATTCTGGCTCACTTTTATGAAGAGGGCAATATTCAGGATCTGGCAGACTATGTTGGCGATAGTTTTTATTTGGCCCAAATGGGTCAAAAAGTTCAAGCCGATGTGATCCTTTTGGCCGGCGTTGTTTTTATGGCCGAAAGTGTGAAAATTTTAAATCCTACCAAAAAAGTTTTAGTGCCCGATTTAAATGCCGGTTGCTCGCTGGTGGATGGTGCTCCTTATGAAAAATATCTGCAATGGCGCCGTGATCATCCAACGGGAATTGCTGTGACTTACATCAATTCCAGCGCTGAAGTAAAAGCTATTTCTGATGTCATCATCACGTCGTCAAATGCCGCGCAAATTATTGAAGCAATTCCTAAAGACCGACAAGTTTTATTTGGACCGGATCAACACTTAGGAAGATTTTTATCTAAAAAAATGAAGCGCGATTTTGTTTTATGGCCAGGCGCTTGTCAGGTGCATATTCTTTTTAGCGCCAAACGTTTGCATGAATTGATTCAAGATCATCCCGATGCCATTGTTATTGCTCATCCCGAATGTGAAGAAGAAGTTTTGCAATTTGCCCAAGTAATAGGTTCAACCTCTAGACTTTTGCAAGAGGTTGAAAAAAATCCTGCTAAGAAATTTATTGTAGCCACAGAAACTGGCATTTTTCATCAGATGAAAAAACTTCGACCCGATGTCGAATTAATCCAAGCTCCAGTTGAAGATAAAACCTGTGCCTGCAATAACTGTCCTTTTATGAAACTTAATACCATTGAAAAAATTAAACACGCGCTGCAAACTTTATCTCCACAAGTGGTTCTAGAAGAAGATTTGCGAGCTCGAGCGCAGGTGTCCTTAGATCGAATGATGGCCCTTTCGCGGGGCGAACAAGTCACCTGGCCCGAAAGATTTAATTTATAAAATGGAAGATTTATTTCAAGCGGCTTTGGCCGATCTAACATTAAAAGTTAAAAGTTTGGCTGCTTGGGCCGCAACAAATCCGCAGCACAAAGAATTAATTTATACAGCTCTTGATCAAGCCGTGCAAAATACCAGAGGTCCTTTTTCTTCAATCTCTCACACTCACACGGAAGGTGGCTTTGCGGTGAGCAAGTTTCCCATAGGATTTGATCTTGAAGTGACTTCCCGAGTGACGCTTGAAATTGTGGCGCGAATTTCTTGTGATGAAGAGCTCACTCAGGCTCCTGATTTTGCTTCTTTATGGTGTGCTAAGGAAGCGGCCTTTAAAGCCTTAAAACATTTCCAACAACCTAAGGTTGTGTCTCAAATTAAGATAAATTTTGATAAAAACCACCAGGGTCGATGTCCACTATTTACGATTGAAAATGAGAAAGATTTTGGAGCTTTGGGCGGAATTGGTGCGACTTACACCACCTCAAACCTTACTTATTGCGTTTTGATCTTTAAATCAGAATTTTAACTTAACTTTGGTCGAGTTCTTCCGATCAGTTACTCATACAGAATAACGAAGGAAGAGAGAACACCATGGCAGCAGCAAAGACATCAAAAAGAAACTCACCCAGGAAGCAAACTCATCCTATTCATGTCTCGCACATGACCTCTTTGGATAATTTCACAAAAATTGCAAAAAACGGCGATATTATAGAGGCTTCGATCACAGGACTTTTAATGAAAGTGCGAAGGCAAGATCTTCTACTGAGCCATTTGCGAGCCAACCTTAATATTGATTGCTTGGTGGGTGATGAAATATTTTTGCGCTTAGAAGATATGAACTTAGAAATTTCAGGAAAAATTATACGCACTCAATTTTTGGGTAAAGATGGCTTTTTAATAGCGATTGATTACTCCGAAGATTCTCCCGAGTACTGGCGCGAATGCTTAATGGATTTACTGCCACGACCCGGTGAGCTTGATGCGGATTAAGTTTCTTCTATAAGGCTAGAAAAGCCGGAAGTTCTTTTTCTAAAGTCAGTAGAATTGAATAATGTGGTGGCAAAAACCATGAAATGGCTTCCGCAATTCCTTCGTGTTCTTTTTCTGGAGGATTTCCTAAAGACTCTAAGGAAAAAGCCAAATCATAATGATTTCCATCGGTCGAAATCATTATGATTTTAACCGATAGCAACCCCTGATCTAGAAAAAAATCTTTGATCACTTTTCTGACATAACTAGGCAAATACTCTTCCGTCGGTGGCCCTGATAAAATCTTTTGGCCGGCGTTTAATTCAACCGCCCCTTTTTTGATTTCATCTTGTCTGCGATAAAAAAGTCCGGTCTCACGAAAGTGCCAAATCATTCCATAATTAAATACAAAATCAGGATAGGACTTGGTCGGATTTAAAGCTAAGCCAATGCCTCTTGACGCCAGCCACTGCAATACTTTTTGAGCAGGCTCAGTCTGAGCACCCTTTGTATCTGCCAGAAGATAGGGCCAACCATCGGGGCCTTCTTGAGGTTCAGCGGCAAGAACTTGAATTTCTGAACTGGTGAAAGCCATAAAAAACTTATCTTCCCAATCCAAATCTCTATCTTCTTCTGAAACATTTAAAAGCTGTTCTAAGTTCATGGATTTAAACTTTCTCCGAGGACGGACAGTCCTTTTTTAATTATAAAACTGCTTTCAGGAACTGAAGGGTAAGGAAAGACTTCATCGTATTTAGGACTATCAAAAGATTTTCCGACAGGTAAGGGCCAAAATTTATCCTTTATTTTATCAAAAAATACAGCGGCTTTTGTTTTCTTTTCAAGATCACCTTTTTCATAAATCAAAATATCTTTATCGGTGGCGGTCACAACCGTGCGGTGAATAAAAGCCTTTTTCTTAAGATCAAAAATATAACTTTTTAAAGTCACTTCATTTTCTGCAATCGCAGAAACAAGTCGAGCATCACCGGTTTCTCCGCGGCGTTGCTCGTAATTTTCTGATCCTAAAATAATCCAAAAAACATCAGTGTCTTTAAAGTAATTTTTTAGACTTTCGATATCTTCAGCTGTGGGTTCTTGATTTAAAGAGGCTTTATCAATCCAAGAAAGTAATACGTTTTCAGGCATGGCTTTAAAAGGGATTTGAACTTTGATCTCTTTGCACTCATCGCAGAAGGTAACAATCATCTCCTCAACCCAACCTTGCCGATCCGTTTGAAGATTTGTAACTTCTTGCGCGGCATAATCTGGGGGATTAAAAAGAGCTTTAGCTTTGATCAAATAGCTATCGGGAAGATTGTAAATAAATAAGGCCGTCACTTTTTGTCCACTTAAAGACTTAAGGCCTTGGGGTAATTTATTTTCTTTTAGTTTTGCAGATTGGCAGCCAAGAAGAAGTAGAAATAAAAATACTATTTTCATGAGCACAAACCTAACCGCAAAATCCTACTGGATCAAAGAATTTCTAGCCCTAGAAATCAGAGATTAAATTTGCTAGCGAGGAATGGTCAATAAAAGGATTACGATTGCCTTGTAATGCATAGATTCTATCGTTTCGCGCTTCTTCATCTTGATCAACAGGGTCCTCATCATTCCAACGTCTTAGGGCAGCCTCTTGATCTGAATCAATTGTCATATCGTAGCGAATAGCAAAATAAAATAAGGCGCGAGCTACATTTCCCCTGTGTTCAGGAGGTGCTTGAAACACAGTTCCACGTCCGCCCCCAACTGGGTTACCAATACGAACCGTTTTACATTTCAAATTTTGAGAATCGCGCTCCACCATGCCAAATGGATAACTGGATCGAGTCGAATTCATCTGTGAATCTGTAGGAAACAAGTGGTGCATATCAGCTTTTTGCAAACCTTCTGGAAATTTACCGGTAAAGCGACTTTGTGGCCAAGTGTGCTCGATATTAACCACTTCATTATCTGGAACCAAACCAGGACCTGGTTTTATTTTATGAAAACGATCAGCTCCATAAATTTCTTGGCAATAAACATCTTTAACTGCGTAATTAGATCCATTTTTTACGAGGTAAATTTCACCCAAAAGGTAAACTCTAGCGGCATCGTAACCAACTGAAGAATGAATGTAGCAATTCTTGCCCATACATTGCTGACCAATCTTATCAAATTGACCTTCGATATGTTGATGATACGAGCGCAGAATATTTTTTAAAATATCTTTCAGCTGATCTTCCGCAGCGCCACGCTGAACTTGTTGGTAAAATTCTTCTCCGTAGTAAGACACAGTGTCTTGACCCAGATCAACTCGGGTCATTTTTGATTTAGCCTGAGCAGTTAAAGAAAAAGAAATCAGGACAAGAACGGCGCCAGTAACCCGTAGACATTGAAACATCTTTCACCTCGTAGACGAACCTGTTGGGGCTCGGTAGAAACGCTCTGCCATATCCAAAGCTTATACGACCTGTTTTGTAGGACATCTCAAATTTCTGTGACCCTTGTCACTGCTAAAGCGGGAATTCTCTAAAATTACGCAAGCTGTTGAAGCTCGGTCGCATGCTCCCTTTAATTGTCAGTGTCTCATATATAGACACTTGCAAAAGTACCTTAAACCTTAAGAATCGCCTTCTAATACAGCCTCATTTGATTTGATCGCCATCAGACCAACTGAATCTTTGGTATAAATTTTTCATAACCTTGTCCGTGAGGAATAACTTATGACAAAAATCTATCTTGTATTGATTCTTTTCTTTTCGGCAACGTCGGCCTTAGCGCAAGTAAAGGCGGATTATTTTGCTCGATTTAAATATGACTTATCAGGAGCTCTTGAGCTTTTACAAAAAGCTGACGGAAAGGCCATGGTTGATGTCACTGAAGCCCGACATCTATTAGATGATCTGGGATATTGGAAAACAGTTCGCAGTCAAAGCGTGTTTCGACTGACTCCAGAACTTAAAAGCCGAGTCGAGGAGCAATATAAATATTTAGCCAAAGCTTTTTCCTACGAAAAGGGCGATTTGATTTGGGTTAATGCAGAATCACCAAATGAAAAAGCTTACGGCATCGGTGAAGTGAATCACCGAGCTCAAATCGTAGATACTGCTGTTGTTGAAGGCACTACATTTTATGCTGTTGATGTTTATGTCGATGGGCCTGAAAAAATGATGAAAAAAATGGCGACGCTTTATGATGGGCGCCAAGGACAAATTATTTACTACGGCGATAAATACGAGCTCGTTAAAGTTCGAAAAATTTTAACTAAAACAGAAATTGATAAATTAAACTCTCCCGCAAGTTCTTTACCTTTGGATAATAAAGGAGAAGTTTTAGATTGGAAAAATGATCAGGTATGGCAAGATAAACTTGAATCCTTTAAATTAAAAATGGCTCAGAATAATTTTGAAATTGATTTTACAGCTGCTCCCTCTGAAATTGAAAAAAAACAGCAAGAGCTCATGCTTCAAATTTTCCGTCACTTTAAAATGAATCGAAATGCATCTTCTAACAATGGCAAAGGCATTGGTCTGCGCTCGTGTGGCGGAGGCGTATGTTTTGATCAAGCCTTAGTTTTGACCTATGCTATTCAAGGTGTTGGTCAAACTTCTGGAATTAAAGCCTATAATTTAAATGGCACGACAGTAAATCCTATGGGTGGCCATGGATTTGTTAGATATGATTTAAAAACTAATTCGCAAGTGATCAACTTTGACCGAGTTTTTGATCACAAACTTTGGGAAGACGAATACGCTCGTAGAAAACAAGTGATCAAAGATGGTGGAGTTCCCCAAATCGATATCGAATTCGCTGCTAACCTTGCAAAGTATCAGGGTATCAACCTTAAAACTTCAACTTGGACTGGAATTTCAGATCCAGGATGGGCTGATTATGGTGTGACTCCAGACTTTTTTGCACGAGTTCCGGTCGGCAAAGCTTTAAATCCAATTCCGATTGATTCTAACCGAGCTGTTAGCGGGATGTCTTCGCAAGGAAGTTTAGCTGATGTTTCTGAAAAGATTTCTGCCAAAGGTCCTATGAACACTTTTTCTCAGCAAAAACTAAAGACGGTTGATTCAGCGATGAGATTGCAATTAGTGGAAGAAATGAAAAAGGGCAAAAATTTACAAAACATATTAGAAGAAAAATTGGGCAGCGGAAAATCTTGCGGTATTGCTTTTGGACTTTAATTTAATTTTTAAACTGGAGAGAAGTTTATGAAAAATGTTTTGAATGTGAAATTTGTTTCTCGAGCAAGCTTTGCAGCTCTTCTTTCTTTTGCGCTCTCGGTGCAAGCGATTGTCGACATTAATAAAGTTCCTTCACTTCAGCTACAAAATGTTGTTCCAGGCTCGCTGGTTCAAACGGTTGAAGATATTCCTGATAAATCAAAATTGAGTGTTTTTTATAATGATCTTCTTTTAACTCAAAAAATGATGTTGCCAGGATGGAACAGCTCAAAACAAAAATCTCCTAATGATATAGAAATCATCGAAGCTTTCGGCATCCGCACCACAGTGAAAACAGCTTCTCCGAACGCTCCCCAGTCTTTGTTTTTTGTTGGTAAAGGAGTGGGTCGAAGTGGAGTTTGGGAAAAAGAGCGCGTCGGCGATTCTTTTGCTGTGATTGATGGCCGGCCTTTAAAAGGATTAACCATCAAAGGTTACGGGGGAAATGCTTCTACCAACAGACCACAACCTGATGGCAGTCTTGATGTTGCCGAAGCCTACCGCGATACCGTGTTATCAAAAATTTTAATGGAAACTGGCGCTGATACTTATATTGGAGCTTTAGCCGTTGTCCGACCGAATCAATCTAACGACACTCAAGCCAATTACATCCGACTGAGCAGATCATCTTTACGTTTAAACGATGTTATGGATCGTCAAGGCGTTCAATTAGAAGCGACTTTGGATCACTTGCAATCCTTAGTCGCTGAAGAGTTAGGTGCAAAACCAACCGTTGAGGAATTTACGAATTGGCTGGTTAAAAGATCGGCGCAAACTTTAGCTCGTAAAGAGCACGCACGAGTGACGGCTTCAAATCACAATAAAGATAATTTTGGAATTGCAGAGCTGGTTGATTTTGGTGAAGCCGAATACAAACCTTTTAATTTTGAAGTTAATGCTGATGTTAATGGAAAAGCTGGCTCAAGTTGGAATTCTGGATTAAAAAAACATGTGCTTGAAGCGGCTAAAAATATTTCTAGCCAGTTTAATTTTAGCGGTGATTTTCCAACATTATTTGAGGGTGTTTATAATACCGAACAGCAACGCTTGATAAGGCAAGATGCAGCTCGAATTATTTTGGATGTAGCTTCTAAAAATGAGTTAAATCGAATTGGTTTATCTGATTTAACCGTGGAGCGTATTTTACGTCTTCAAAAAGAATTAGCTTTTGGAATTTTAACGATTGATGACGTGTTAACTAAAGTTGCCATGACTGCCAGTGAGAAAAAACTTATAAAACAGAATGCAACAACCCAATCCATGAAGCTTAGTGATGGTCATATTTTATCAAATGTCGTCGTTGCAGAAATTGGTGGCGCCGAAGGTTTACGCGAAGTTTTATTAAAAACAATGTCACAATTAAGTACGGCTGAGCTTGCCCAAGAAAAAATCGTTGCGAGCAAAGTTGCCGCTAACATTAAAGAAAAGATGCAAAAAATTGGGACGGATCGATTTGCTAATACTTATGGAAGTTACGGTCCTAATGTCGCGGGCAATATCAGTCGACAGTTAGGCGAAAAGATTTCAAGCAACTCCATGGTTTGGAACACTCAGTATGAGCTTGCAACACAGAAATCAGCAGGACTAAAGTGTGGTTCTGTCTTTTAATTAAAAATATTTAACTCAAGAGCCTTAGCATTTTTTCCGAACAAAGAAGTGTTGAAAAACTTCTTTGTTTTCCTAGTTATTACAAGCCTACCTTTACTTTCTTTAGCTGAGCCAAAGACGGTTTATCTCGATATCGAAGATGATGAAACGGTCTCTGTTTTTAGTCGTCCTGGTTACGACTGGAAAACATGCACCGAAAAAAATAACTGTACCGCCATAGGCTGGCCTGGCAATGATGCCAAGATCAAAGTCCTTACTAAAACACCAAAAAAAATAAAAGTCGTCGACCCAGAAACTGGCAAAGTGAGTGTCGAAGAATTTCACCAAGTTGAATTTGAATATTCACGTGAAGTTGATAAAAAGACTTATGAAAAAAAGGGAACCGGTTGGATGGATGCCTCTCCGATTCGATATAAAAAAACTCAGACCTTTTTTGGTGTAAAGAAAAAAAATATCGAAAAAGAAAAGGATGTATGTCCTCCCGAAAGTCCTGCTGCAAAAAATAATAAAGACCTTGCCGATCAAGCAGATAATTTTGGAAAACTTTCGCTCACGCAAACGGCTGATTTAATTGCTCCGGCCGTGGGACAATGTATTGCTTTAGGAAAATCTGGCGAAAGAACAATTGCTTCCCTGAATGTTAAAGGAAACACATACGATCAATTAGTTTTACCAAAAATGATAAACCAAAGTGTCCCCAAAGTTTTGGCAGCTGATGGAAAAGAGATGACTCAGGCGCAGCTGATTGAAATTGATTCTATCGCACGCACTCTTTATGGCGAAATGGGTGGCTGCTTTAAACATGGTTTACATTATCCCTTTGCTGTGACGAGGGTCCTAGTCAATCGGGCTGAATCCATCCAACGACAAGATGAATTTATTCGAGGGCCGCATGATCCATCAAAATCTAATATGTCTAAGGTCACAACCAGTGCTTCGCAGTTAAATGTATGGATGAAAAGACATGAAGGAAAAATTAATCCGCCTTTAAAACAAGCTTTGTGCCCGCCTCAAGATAAAGATCAAAACTTCTATACCGGTCGACATCCTTCGAAATTTGAAACTGATATTTGGAAAAATTCTGTACGGATTGCAACCCAAGCTATTTTATTTCCCAAAGATTTTAAAGCAATAACTTCTAAAGTGGATGTTTTGTTTTACACTTCTGGAATGCAAAATTTTTTAGGTATGAAACAAGTCGAACGATCGATCGAAGGTCGCCCGGTTTCCCTGGATAAATGCGTTCAGCTTTGGAAAGAATAAAATCTTTCTTTTAACACTGGCTTTTTGATTTGTATTTTTGTCTTTTGTAGATAGTCATTAAAAAGATATATCCAGAAAAAAAGCCATGAACTAAATTAAAGGCAGCCATTTTTTTATTATAGGAAATGAACAACGAATAAATGGATGTGTTAAGAAGGCAAGCCGCCCAGACCCCCCACATCCATAAAGATAAATCTTTTAGTGGTCCTTTTGCAGTGGTCACTTTGATTATCTGGGGTAAGTAAAAAATCAAAACGATTGTCCCCGAATGCCAAGTGAGTATGTTATAATAATAAAGAATGCTATTCTGGTCGATAACGTCCATCCCTAAAATAAATTAAAAACATTCCCAACCATGTGAGGGCAAGCATAATTCCCCCGAATATAACTAGGGGATTTTTAAACTGAGTGAACACTGAGGGACGAACCTCTTCAAGGACTTGTGGCTCTCCGGTCGAGGGCAGAGATTGTGTAATATTTAGTTTATCAAATAAAATTTCCAGCAAGCGAGCTATGAGTTCATTTTTTATCTGGCTGTCAAAATAAATTAAAGCATTATTGTTAGCAGTAACGGCTTGAAAAATTTCATCATCAGTTAAGAATCCGACTTGAGTTTTGAGTCCTTCATAAAACTCGGTGGAAACAGGATTTTTAGAAAGGCTGAAGCGCCTCATAGTGCTGATGACCTGGTTTGCATAATAGAAATTATAGACCTCGAGAAAGTAGCGTCGACTCACAGAAATATTTTCCCTTTGCCAATAGCGATATGGATTTGCCAGATAATTTTCAATCAACTTAGTGTCGATATTCATTTCTGGGACATACTTTTTAAAAAATCCTTGCTTAGTAAGATTTAGAACCGCAGCCATTCGATAGTTCGAGGTTAGCAGGCGGTAGCGAACTTCAGAATTTTTAACTTGAAGGTAGACGTCGTCTTTGGGCTGACTTTTTAAGTAGTTAATGACAACATCTAGATAAGCCTTAGGAACAGGTCCCTCTGATAAATTCATACTTGTCATAAGTTGCTTTGAAAATGTGACGTACATAAATTTTGCGAACTCGACTGCAAAATGTCTTAAAAGACGCTCGTCTTGTAGATATTTTTGGGGATTGCCTTCGTAGTCAGTAAGCGTGGCGGAATCGATAGGTATGGTATTTAAATAATTACTATCAATCTTTTCTTCAGCCCCAGCGCCCATCTGAAAAAAAATTGAGAAAAAAATAACTAGAATATTTTTTCTTGCCATAAAACCCTTCGTTTCGTAGGATTATCTGCTGAATGTAAATGGTCCCACAGCAAGGGTGTATTAGCAATATGGCGAGATCTTTAAGAATTAAAGTCTTGACGCTATCTGCTATCATCGGAGTTTTTGGAGTTATTTTTTCATTGAGGGTAAAAACACATTTGCCGGCTGATACGGATTGGACTGTTGCCGCCGCCGATTTACAAAGCACCTATTTTTCTAATTTAGATCAGATTAATAAAAAAAATGTTAAAAATTTACATGTGGCTTGGACTTGGAACGTGCCATCTGTTGACGCTAGAAAAGAAAATGCGCAGCAAGTTTCACCACAACAATCTGCGCCTTTAAAGATTGGGTCTTTTCTTTATCTGGTAACTAGTTTTGATCAGGTTTATAAATTTGATTTAAAATCTAAGCAACCTTTGGATATTTCCTTTGATCCCCAGAGCTATCGTCACCGCCCACCTCATATTGTAGGATTCGCCAAGCGGGGACTTACCTATTGGACGGACGGCAAAGACAAGAGATTATTTCTAGCAACAAGCGATGCTTTACTTTATGCCTTAAATTTAGAAACTTTAAAGCCGATTCTCTCTTTTGGAGAAAACAAAAATGGATTTATTGATTTAAAAAAGGGACTTAAGAATAGCTCCTATCTGCAAAAGGGCGAAATGACCTCAACCTCGCCTCCAACGTTATGTAGAAATAATCTTATTGTGGGCTCATCGTTGGCCGACAAAATTAATCGGTCGCATGTCCCGTCGGGAGACGTGAGATCTTTCGATCCGACCACTGGAAAATTGAAGTGGCAATTTAGAACTATTTTAACGCCTCAAGAAGCGGCAAAGATGAAGATTAAATTTTCTGACGAGTGGACGTCGGAGGCGGCAAATAGGTTCGGTCATGCTAATGTCTGGGCACCAATGAGCGCTGATGAAGATTTGGGTTTTGTTTTTTTACCGGTCAGCGCAGTTAATAATGAAAGATTTGGTGGTGAGCGACCTGGTAATAATTTATTTTCTCAAAGCTTAGTAGCGTTAAATTGTGAGACCGGAGAGAGAATTTGGCATTATCAGATGGTTCATCATGATGTGTGGGATTACGATCCGCCGCAGGCGCCAGTGGTTTGGTCACAAGGTCCCGGTCAAAAAATTATTTCGCAAGTCATGAAAAATGGGTTTGTTTATGTATTTGATGCGGTCAATGGTAAGCCCAGATGGCCCATCAATGAATGCGCTGTTCCTGCCTCAAAAATCCCTGGTGAAAAATTATCGCCGACTCAACCAATTCCCTCTAAACCTGAACCATTTGATGAACAGGGTATCTTCCTTCAGGACACTCAGTTTTGTGGCCGTCTTTATAAAAAAAATATTTGGGATTATACACTTTCAGCCGAAAAAAGAATTCGTGGAATTCTTACCCAATATGAATTTGGTGGGCTTTATACGCCGCCATTGCTCATTGGTAAAAATGAGCCTTTGCGTGGCACTTTGCAAATTCCGGGACCCTTGGGCGGAGCGAATGTTGGAAACTCAAGTCTTCATTTAGAAAAAGGAATTTTATTTATTACTTCCGTTTCGTCACCCTATGTCTCTTGCGTTGAAGAAAGGCCGGGCACCGATGCGCCCTTAGCAAGCTGTGAAAGATATAAAGACTATATTCGTGACGAAAATGGTAGGACGATCATTTTGCCACTTTTAAAACCACCTTTTGGGCGCCTCACCGCGATCAGTTTAAAAACAGGGGAGCATTTATGGCAAATTCCACTTGGGCGAGGTTTACGTAGAGAATTGGAATTGTTTTATGGTTCGGATAATTTACCTCCTGGTGATTTAGGTTGGCCTATCACCAGCTATCTTTTAACGACGCCGGAAATTCTTTTTGTCGGCCAACCTGCTCTTAAAATAGTGGATCCATCGGTCAGGGATCGGGCCTTAGTGATGCCCGAAGAGGTCACTCGCTTTGATCTTGCCACGGTCGACCCAGGCCTCAAAGCGCTTGATCCTGAAACTGGAAATTTAATCACGACGATTCCCTTGCCAATGAATATTGAAGGACGGATTATGACTTATATGGAGGATGGAGACCAGTACGTCGTTGTACCTACGGGTGGAACAAATCTTCCAATTCAGGTGCTCGCTCTTAAGATAAAAAAGTGAGGTTCTTATGCTCATAGGAATTTTTTTAGTCGCACTCGTTGCTTCTGCCGCTGGAGATCCTGCGAATGGAAAGCTTCTTTCAAGGCAATGCACGGCTTGTCATGGCGAAACAGGTGTTAGTATTATTGATCATTGGCCTAATTTAAGAGGTCAAAAAGCAGGGTATATTTTAAAAGAATTATTGCGCTATCAAGACCGGAAAAGAAAGCACCTTATGATGGAGCATGTTGCGGACTCTTTATCAAAACAAGATATGGAAGATCTCGGAGCCTATTTCAGTCAGTTATCTGGGTCTTGAAGGGATGTTGAAGCAGTGGCTCCTTCCGCAAGCAGGTCCAGCAAATATTTTTAAGCTCATCGATATCGACGAAAGTTTTTTATCGACCGTCGCGGACGAAGAAGTTCTTATTAAGGTCGCATACTCTGGACTTAACTTTGCCGATCTGCATATGCGAATTGGACTTTATCCCGATGCGCCGATGTTTCCGTTTGTGCCGGGATATGAGGTCAGTGGCGTTGTTGAAAAAGTGGGTGCCTTAGTAAAACATTTAAAAACTGGAGATGCTGTTATCTCGGCCCTTTCTTCTCAAGGTTATAGTTCTTATGTCAAATCCCACCAATCATTGGTCACTTGTTTGCCCGAGCGTTTAAATCTAGCAGAAGGAGCCGCTTCGGTCGTTAGTTTTATGACAGCAACAGCCGCCCTTTTAGACTACGGAAATATTCAAAAAGGAATGAATTTGTTGATTGACTGTGCGAGCGGAAGCTTGGGAAATATGCTTTGTCAGCTTGCGCGGCTTCACAAGGTCGAAGTTGTTGGGCTGACGAGCTCCGTAAACAAGAAAGATTTAATCGTATCTATGGGGGCACAAGCCTTCACGCATGACGAGTTTAAAAATATAAATCTGCCGCTCTTCGATATTATTATTAATTCTTATGGCGGAGCAAGTGTTGCAAGCCATTACGAACGATTATCCAGCAGGGGGCAGCTTATTTTAGTTGGAAATAGTCATTTGATTTCCTCTGGGCAGCAAAATTGGTTTCATTATTTCCAACAATTGTTATCGCGAAGATATACCTACAATGATTTTTTAGCGAGTGGCCGCGGCCTTCGCGGCCTCAATCTAAATACATTATATGACGAAAAAAATTATTTAGGAAAAAACCTTCAACGGATTCACCAGATTCCACTTATGCCTGCAATGGACCGAATATTTTCAGCTGATGAGTTGCCGTCTGCACATAAATATCTTGAGCAAAAAAAATCGCGAGGAAAGGTCTTGATTCAATGGTTGCACTAGGCCCCCATATTAATGTGACTCTTAATGCTTTAAATCTGATATTTCTGAGCCTTGCATTTCTTTGCATCAAAGAAAAAAAAGTGAAGGCGCACATTTTTTTTATTGGCTTGTCGCTGATTACATCAACCGCCTTTTTGATTTCATATCTTTATTATCACTTTCATGTTGGTCATGTTGTTTATGAAGCCACGGATTTTAAAAAATCAATTTATTTGGCAGTTTTAACGATCCATCTTATTTTATGTGTTTTGTTGGTCCCACTGATTCCATTAGCTTTAAAAGCAGCTGTTCAAAAAAATTGGGGTCTTCATCGTAGGCTGGCTCCGATTGCGTTTATCACGTGGATTCTCAATTCTCTGACCGGAATTTTGATCTATTTCATGGTTTACTGGTAAGTTGGCAAAGTTACTGACGCGATCGGCTGATACAGTTGTGTCGATGAAAATTTAACCCTAGAATATTAGCTTAGATAAATAAATGATTGGAAGCAATCGGTGAACAGACAATCGGGGTTCTCGTTAGTTGAAACTCTTCTGGCTTGCGGTTTAGCTGCCGTCGTATCTTTAGCAATGATTTCTATGTTATCAGGATCTCTTAGGACTACTGGGAATTCGGGAAATAAGATTAATTTTCTTAATTTCGTCGAGCTTTTGAATGATCGCTTGCAGTACCCCGTTTACTGCTCGGCTCACATCGTGAAGGCGCCATTTAATCTTGCCCAGGCGGGTGCACTCGATCCCCTGATTAGCGGGATGCCTATTTCATTTGACCTCAGTCACGATGGGCTTGGTGTCATTCTGGAATCGACGCCCTCGGCCCCCGCTAAAGTTCCAAGTTATGGTTTAAAAATTGATCGAGTGCGATTATCTGGAGCACAACTTGTAACTGCGAACACCGTGGCCGGAGTCGCTCAGGACGCGACCATGCGGTATAATGTTTTACTCACTGTCCAAGCGACGTTGGACAGTGGCGCTCAGCTTCACAAGTCGATCGGTTCTTTTACAGTTTCAGTTCTGCCGACGGGAGTTATTGCCGGCTGTGAAAGAAATACGAATATGGATATCGATAACTGTGCGTCGAATAACAAAATTTATATGCCTTATCCAATTCCTGGAACAAATTCAGCAAATCCGCAGTACCTGCCTGATCAGTATGGTTGTATTTCGCCGGATATTATTTCTACAGCAAATCCTATTGTGACGGCCGGCCCCGTTCTGCCAGGTCCTGTGCTCCCCGGACCTGTTATTCCAGGCCCAGGCCCGGGCCCAGGCCCGAAGCCATCCGACGAGATTTTGAAAAAATATTTTCGTGCATTTCAAAATCAAACTTCCGGTGAGGCTGAGTTTTTAAAAAGTGAAAAAATTTTTAAACTCATCAATACATTTAAAAAACAGAATCTAGTGATTCAAAATTTGGAAGTACAGATCGAAAGTCAAAAAAGAGTTTATGAAAAAAATTAATTATGCAGGATTCACTTTAGTTGAAGTTTTAGTTGTCGTCGGGATAGGTGTGATCGTCAGCACGGTGATTGCTAGTTTTATGATTGTTCCCATTAATATAAATCAAACGGTGAATAATAAATTTAAGCTTTACGATTTAATGGGTGAACTGGGTCGGGGAATTAGATCGTCTACCAATTGTAAGTCGATGCTTGCGATGGTCGGTAATAATTTTGATCAAAGAGCCTTAATGCCGCAAGTTGAGCAGGGCCTCCCAATTGCATTGGATGTAGCGACTTTAGGGCTTACCTTGAAGGCGCAGGGCCAGGGCGGGTGGATGAGTACAAATAGTTTTCGATCAGGAGTTCGCGTTGATAACTATAATTTACAGATAGATGAGCTTACTTTATTCGGAGCTGAATCTTTGGGAAGCGATCCAAACACAGGAAATAGAGCTTATTTGGGAACTGTCGGCATGAAGGTAACTTCTACAGAAGGGATTGCCCAAGGTTCTATCAGTCGTCGCATTGCCACTGTGGCTTTCACGCTTGCACCTGCGCCAAGCTCCCGAATTAATGACTGTATTGTGCCCAATTATGAAAATCATTTGATCTGCGGTAAAGAATCTAAAGTTTATGTGGCCCCCGCATTTTCTAGAAATGGATATACGGCTGATTCCAGGGGATGTATTAATCCCTTAGCCTTACGAGCACCTCTAGTTCCATCAGATCTTCGGCTTAAGAAAAATATTGAAAAATTTCCTTATGGTTTAAAAGAAGTGTTACAGGTTCAGCCTTACACCTACTATTACAATGGTTTAGGTGGCCTCCCCTCTGATCAGCTTCAAATTGGAGTGATTGCTCAGGATGTTGAAAAATATGCTCCAAAACTGGTTTCTAAAATTCAGCTTAAATTGAAAAGTGAAGATAGTAAATTAACCTCTGTCCGAGCAGTCCAATATGAAGGCTTCACCATGATGTTGGCGCGTGCGATCCAAGAACAACAAGTTCAAATCAATCAACTACAGAGTGAAATTCGGGATATAAAATACTTAAAACAACACGCAGAAAATAGGACGCCAAAGCCATGATGACAAATCAGAAAGGCTTTTCTCTTATTCAAGTGATAATTCTTGCGGGAATTGGGACTATTATTTCTGCGATTGTGAGTACGATCGCATTGAACACAGCGAAAACAGCTAATACTATTGAAGGCCGTACTAATTTAAAAATATTTCATGAGATGGTTAACGATGTTTTGACAAGCCCCGAGGGATGCCAGGTCCAGGGAGGAAGTGTTCCATTTAACACAAGTTTAGCGCAGACTCCAGCAGGTCCGGCCACGGGAAACGTGTATCCAAGTGCTACGAGCAATCCCGGTTTACCTATGACTTTCGATTTTTCTAATAAAAACTTAGGGCAAAACGTGGGTGAGGGTTATATCACTCCTGCGAACACAACTTTGAAAATGAAAATTAACTATTTTCGAATTCATAATGCAAGGTTGTTAGGAGACGACCCTTCTAATGCAGGATCGCAGCTTTACACAGCGGACCTATGGATGCAGGCAAATCGAACTTCTGAAGGCTTTGGATCTGATCAGATTAAAGTTCGCTCCATTGGCGCTTTAACTCTTAGCGTGTCTGGTGGCGCTATAAGAAAATGTTCAAAAGTTTCTTCTCATCCTTTCGTCCAATGTGGGGTTCAGGGAAAAATATATGTCGGTCCTCCTTCGGCAAATACACCTCCAGGAATTGTGCCTGATGCAAATGGTTGCGCCCCTGTAGCAAATTTTGCGGCCATTGTAGTCGGTCCTCCAACATTTGGTCCGCCGACCTTTGGTCCTCCAACATTTGGTCCTCCAGCGCCCGGCCCGGGCCCCGGGCCGGGGCCAAAGCCATCAGATATTTTTTTGAAGCAGAATCTTAAAAAATTTAACGACGTAGAGCGGAGTCGACCTTGACCTCGAAGCTAAAAAACCAATTAAAAAAGTTGAACCGAACCGAAATTAAAAAATCTTATGCCTTTGCGATCGTGATCGCTTTTTCTGTTCTTTGTACATTCACAATCTTTTCGATTTATAAGATTTTTTTCACGACACTTGAAATTAAAACTTACAAGCCAGTACTTATTTTTTTACCTTTAGGTGGCCAGAAATTGTCCTATCCTTTAAGTTCCAAAGAAAAATCTATTTATCTGCAAGACGCTCAGTCACAAGTCTTAGCTGGCATCGGATCTAATTTTTTTCGTCAGCCCATCACTTATTGTGATAATGGCTTAGGACATCGAAGAGTTTTTTGCCGAGTAGGATTTTATATTTTTGAAATTCTTGACCGGTCACAGCCTTTTTTAGCTTTAAAAGATCAAAAAAATTCTTTAGCTGCGATTCTTGAAGATTACACAAGGAAGAATAGTGAAGCCGCGGTGGCTGCGGGGCTGGCTTCTGGCATTATGAATTTGTCGGCGCAGGAGATGATGTCCCTAATGAGTGACAAAAAAGACTCTGAAGCTCTTAAGAGTTATATTGACGGCTGGGCTTACTTTCAATACTCACAAGAAAAAATAGATAAAAATATTCATTCTTTTTGCGAATCCCATGTCGATTCAAATTTTATTTCTTATTGCGAGTGGGGTGCCGGGAGAGCTTTGTATGTCTACCAAGACGTATATTTGCCAAGCCTTACCAGCTATTCGAGCACTTCAACTTTGGATGGATATCTTTTTTCTAAGGCTTTTGAGGATTTTGTACCGGCACTGGCCATACAAGCAGATGAAAGCCTGGGCGAAGCTGCCGCAACAGTATTAAAAAAAATATTCTATCAACAGGCCAACCAACTTTCAATCCGAGAACAATCTTTTGTCCAGTGTATTAATTCTAATAAACATATTTTAGATTGTGGCCAATTTATTTCGACGGGACTTTAAGCATGAGAGAAGTTATTCGCGAAATTATATATTCGGCCATTACGGAAGTAAATGCGACACGTTTAACGAATCCAATTCCGAAATCGCCGGATTTAAAGCTCTTTGGGGAAAATAGCATGTTAGATTCGATTGATTTTGTCAGTCTTATTGTTTTAATCGAAGAGCAAATTTATGAAAGATTTCATAAAAAGATTCAGTTAGTCAGTAACAAAGCTTTTTCCGAGACCATTTCTCCATTTCAAACGGTGGTGGCTCTCGAGGCGTATCTTGACGAAAAACTATCCTAACTGCATTTTTATTATTACGGGCACTAGTCGTGGTGTCGGCCGTGCGTTAGCTCAACATTATTTACAGAATCATCAAGAAGTTATTGGCCTTAGTCGATCTGTTTCGACGATAGATCACGTTCATTATAAGCATCATTGCGTTGATATTAAATCAGAAGAACAGGTGCAGGATTTTTTTAATGCGAACTCGGAAAAGTTGGAAGCCGGTCGGTTGGTATTAATTAATAATGCCGGAATCGCTTCAATGAACCATTTTATACTTAGTACAGGCACCATGGCGAAAGAAATTATGGAAACAAATTTTATTGGCCCATTTTTCATGATGCGGGCTGCAGCTCGTGTCATGAAAAAGACAGGAGGGGGGCGAATTATTAATATTTCTACGGTGGCCGTGCCATTGGCTTTAGCCGGAGAAAGTTTGTACAGCGCCAGTAAAAGTGCCTTAGAGCAATTCACTCGAGTCACAGCTAAAGAGGTCTCAACTTGGGGAATCACAGTAAATAATCTAGGGTTGGGCCCCTTTAATTCTGATTTGATTAAAAATATTTCAGAAAAAAAAATCGATGCCGTTTTAGATCAACAATCGATTCGAAGGTGGACTGAAATTCAAGACATCACTCAAGTCGTAGATTTTTTTTCTTCTGAGCGCAGTGATTTTATAACTGGACAGACAATTTATTTAGGTGGAGTTTCTTAAATCGTATGGGAAATGTTTTTCTAATTGATCCGAATGGCCAAAATTACACCTACGAATGGTTAGCAATAGAAACTGAAAATTATATTCAAAAACTTCAATCTTCTGGAGCCGAATTTTCGCCCGGAGCTGTTGTTTCTATTCACGCAGAATACTGTCCTTATTTTATAGCTTTGATGAGAGCTCTTATGCAGTTGAAGGTCATCATTGTTTTGGCACCGACATTGGAGGCCTCGCGAAAGCCTGCCTGTTTCATTGAAGCCGAATTTTGTATTGTGATCGAAGGTCCTACACTTTCTATTAATAGAATCGGAATGACTTCAAGAAATTCAATGTATGAAGTATTACGAAAAAAAAAACATGCAGGACTTGTTCTGTTAACATCTGGGTCTGAGGGTCTTCCAAAAGGAATCGTTCATGACTTTGACCAACTCTGGCTGAGTCATCAAGAAAAGAAAAGAAATCCTTATCGCACTATTCCAATTATGAAACTGGATCATATTGGTGGCCTAAATACCTTACTTAATTGCTTAAACTCGCAAGGCTCTCTCTTTATTCCTTCGACATTGAATCCGTTTACTTTGGGAAGAATGATTGAAAAGTTTCAAATCCAACTTTTACCTGCGACCCCTAGTCTTCTAAGGCAGATTCTAATTGCTTGCCAGCAGCAGGCCCTTAATTTGCAGTCTTTGGAGTGTATTACTTATGGGGCCGAGCCGGCGTCTCAAAATTTACTTTTTGAATTAAAAAAACTTTTGCCAAGTGTTTTACTTAAGCAAACTTACGGATTAAGCGAGACAGGTATTCTTTCAACCAGATCATTTAGTTCAAAATCTTTGTACTTTCAAGTTTTGCAAGGTTCAACCCACCAGACTCGAATTATTGGTGGTGAACTGCAAATTAAAAGCAAAAATATGATGTTGGGTTATCTTAATGCCGCTCAGCCGTTCACTGAAGATGGCTGGCTGCAGACGAAGGACCAAGTTCACGTAAGTGACGAAGGACTACGCGTGCTAGGACGAAAGAATGATATGATCAATGTCGGTGGCATAAAAGTTTATCCCATCGAGATCGAAAGTATTATTTCAGAAATAGATTTTGTTGCCGATGTGACAGTTAATAAAAGTGACCACTTAATATTTGGTGAAATCATTCAAGCTCAGATCGTTCTGCGAAATAAAATGGATGCTGGCGAATTAAAAATAAAAATCAAGAAACATTGCGCCTTACGAATGGAAAAGTTTAAAATTCCTGTGACTATTCAATTTGTTGATCAAATAAGGCTGACGACCCGTCTAAAAAAAGACCATGAGCTTTAGAAACTCCTCCACCCAAATGTGCGCCATAAAGCTCAAAGTCCACCCCAGACAGCTATAATCTCGGACCCAACTCTGGTTTAAACTTAATATAATGCCGCTACGGTAGGTTCTTAACTTTGCATAGCTACTTTAAGCTATGCAAAAAGA
>JAYSSI010000029.1:0-33725 GCA_043720615.1 Pseudobdellovibrionaceae bacterium
TGTGATTGATATTATTTCCTATCAAAGAAATCAGAGAAAGATTTTCTTCAATTTGAACTTCAGCAAATTTGGAAAGCTCTTGTATTAGATTTTTATCTAATACAGCAGACTTTTCTAAAGTGACAGACACACTGATCTCGCTGGTTGTGATCGCGTCAATTGAAATTTTGTGATCATTAAAAACTTTAAAAATTTGAAATAAAAATCCATGGGCGTGGAGCATTTCTGGAGTCGTCAAAGTCAGTAAAACTTGATTTTTCCTTAAAGCTAATGCGCGAATTAGAGGGTAGTCGGTCACTTCACGTCGCACCCATGTTCCAGCTTGATCAGGATCAAAACTTGATCCTACAAAAACAGGAATATTTTTTCTCATGGCCGGGGCAAGGGTTGCGGGGTGGAGAATTTTTGCACCAAAGGTTGCAAGTTCGGACGCCTCTTTAAAAGAAATTTCTTTAAGCGCCACGGCTTTTGGAAAAATCCTAGGATCTGTACTGGCAATTCCAGCCACATCGGTCCATATTTCCAAAATATCTGCCGAGACGCCTTCGGCAAAAAGGGCTGCCGAATAATCGCTTCCACCACGCCCCAAGGTTGTTGTGCTGCCGGCTTCCGTGCTGCCAATAAAACCCTGCGTAACATAAAACTTTTTAACATCTAGGTTTTGGCAAAGTTGCGCAATTTTTGAAATGATCGGGCGAGCTTTGCCGAATTGATCGTCAGTTTGAATAATGTCCCGAGCATCAAGCCAGGTGACTTTATTTTTATCGGCTTCTGTTTTTTGAATTTGTCTCAGCGCTTCTTTAAATAAAATGGAAGATAACCTTTCACCTAAGCTCATTAAGGTGTCGAGGGCTTTTACACTACCATCTTTAAGCAGAAAAATACCCTTAGTGATTGAAGCGACTTCTTCTAATAAAATTTTAAGTTGTTGCTCGGCCTCTTGATTAATTTTAAGATCATCTGCAATTTTTAAATGTTTATCTTTTAAGATCTTTAAATTTTTTTCGGCCTCAGTCCAAAGGCCTTTTTCTGACTTTTGACCAATATCAATTAGCAAATTCGTTGTTCCGGAGGTGGCCGATACAACAACAATAAAGGATTTGCGATCCAGGCAAATTTGAGCACTGCGAAGCATGCAAGTGGCGTCGCCCATAGAGGTGCCGCCAAATTTAGAGACTATTTTTTGAGAATTTAGGTTCATCATGGGATCAGTAGCATTTCAGCCATAAGGGTGTCCAATTCTTTTACCGGCTATTCTACCCTGACCCAGGTCTTAGCCTAGACTATGGCAAGGCGTCGCACTTTTGTTAAGGCGAGAACTGTGAAACAATCAAAGGATGAAATTCGTTTATATTCTAGAAAAAGATGTTCGTTTTATTGATGAAATTCTAGAGAATCTTGAAAAAATTGATCCTCAGCTTAAAGTTCGAATTTTTGCCGAACTTGAATTATTTGCTAACTGGATTCAGCTTTTAGCCAAAGAAGGAGCTAAAGCGATTTCCAAGGGGGGTGTTAGCCCTGAAAATTTCCCGGGATTAAAAAACCAAGGCCAAGCTGTAGAGGCTGAAGCGACTAGTGCATCAGACCAATTAGTTTTGTTAATTAGCGATAATGATATTTTAGGCAGTCGACATATTGATCTTCTTAAAAAATCCCAGGCTCTCTTTGTGCAAAAAGAAATTTGTACAAAAGAAGACCCTACCTCGATTGTTATCACTGGATTTAATAATCCAGAATTTGATATTTCTGCCATTGAAGGTCGATTGATTAATAATGTGATTTATAAACCATTTGAAAAACTTATTCTCCTTCAGCATTTAATTTTTGCAATTGGGGGTCGGCATCCCGCAACAAACAACACTCTTCATAATAGAAAAACATCTGCTATCGTCGAGATGCTAAAAGATGTCGATGTCGAAGCTTATTCTGACGTTGGCTTTATCACACTCAGCAGTCGACCGCTTCCCATAGGAGCTGTTAGTAAATACTATAGTGATTTATTTAAATACGGTAAAACCCGAAATGTATTTGCTATTTGTGCTCAGTGTGAATCCCACCCCACTCTACCAAAATTGTTTCGTTCTGCATTTATTTTTTATGGAGTTGAGCCTGAGCAACTCATTAATTTTAGAAAAAATATCCCAACTAAAGCAGAGACAGAATTTAAATTTAAATGGCGACAAGGAAGTTCCACTGCGAATGTAAAAATAGTAGTTATTGATCCCGAAGAATTTGGATCTTCTCCTTTGTCAGGTAGCCTTCAAAGGAGTTTTACCAACGTTAATGTCATTGCTTATAAAAGTATGGGTGAATTTTTAAATGATCTTGACCCGACAATTCAAGCGACATCCAGCGGAAAAGCCGTTTCGGCTTTTCCGGGCGGTATTTCTCTGGCGTTTCATTTTGATGCTTCATCAAGAAAGTTTATAAAAACTGTTCCGGCATTGACTGTGTCCCAAAGCATTTTAGGATTTTCAAATCTTGAATTTCAAAAAATTGATTTTTACCAGTGGATGCTCGATCAGGAAAAAAATAAAGTTTTAAGAATGATCAAAGGTCTAACGAATCCATTAGACGATAATATTATTATATTAAAGAATAAGGAAAAAGAATTTTATATAAAATTTTCAAATCATAAAATCATTAAAGAAACTGTGAAAAATATAATTGAACTAACTTTTACAGAAATGAGTGAAGCCGATCGGCACCAATGGCATCTCACTCAAAGCCGATTGCCTGAAAAATTGGACGGAATATTAGTGAATGAGCAGTTTATTATAGAAAATGATTTAAATCAGTGGGGAGTCATCGGTGAGCGGCTTAGAAAAAAAATAAATCTCGCAGATCAGCCAAAGTATAAACCAGTTTTTATGCTCATTGCAAAACAGCGAAAAAGCGATATCAGTCTACGCGCTTTAGGCAAAGTATTTTCAAATATTTTTTATAAGCCCGTAGAGCGCAGTCATTTTGTTAAAATTATGTATTTGCAGCTCCCCTCTTTAAATCCAACGACACCGATTGAAATTAAGCAGTCCGTCACTAAAGAAAAGTTCGAAGTCGGCAATACAGTTCAAGTCACAGAAATTTCAGAAGCTGGTTTGGTGATGAATTACTATCGACCTATCACCGTTGGATCTTTTAGAAGATTTATTCTTTGGTTTCCTATGGAAATTGGTCAACCTGTCATGCTATCAACTTCAAATTTTAATAAAGAAAGTGAATCTGAAAAGGGTATTTTTGAAAATCATTTTGTCTTTTTTGGAATGCAGGATATTTTTTTACAGCACGTTCGTTTATGGATTCGCGAAAACTACGTCCTATCAAAAAAAGGGCAGGACGGGTAGGTTTTGTCAGCCTTCAAAATCAGCGATATTTGCTAGATATTGCTGAATGGTTGATTTGAAAAATATTTCTTCTTGATATGAGGGTTCATTTTTTATTTTTAAAACAAGCTGATAGAAAACTTTGAGCAAGTCTTCGCTGCTGATCACTCCTGTGATGGTACCTTCATCTATAACAAGATAAGCATCAATTCTTTCTTCGATCATGCGCTGAGTGAGAGGATATAGAAGACTTTCCTTTGTAACAACGAAAATAGAAGAGCTTATTAAATCTTGCACTTTAGTTGTACGATCTTTAATCAGTGCTGCTTTATCTAATGTTTTAGCAGTTAACACGCCTAAAATTTCTTGATTTGAATTTAAAACCACAGCGTGACGAGCTCTGCTTTTTTTTAAAGCTTGATAAATCGGATCTAGATCAGCTGTCTGCAAAACGGAGACAATATTTGAACCTAAAGTCGCCTGAGGTAAAAGCATTCCATTCCCTTAAAATTTTTTATTATCTTTGAGTGTCCAGTTCAACCCAGGTGATACCATCTCCACCATTTTCTTGAGAACCGGCCTTCCATTTTTTAACATAAATTGAGCGCGATAAGTAGGCGCGAACTGCTTTTTTCAAAGCTTCTGTGCCATGGCCGTGGACTATTTTGACCCGATCTTCCTGACGTCCTGCTGCTCGATCCAAAGTCATTTCAAGGTCCTCAAGAGCCTCTTCCACGGTTTTTCCACGCACATCTAAAGACATATCTTCGTTGGACAGAGGGACTGAAAATCCCGAGGATTCCCTCACCAATTGCGAAGTCGGGTTTTGAGCTTTACCTGGTGGTTTTAAGTCCTGCCACGAAAGATGCAATCTTATCGAATTTGATAGAATAGCCACATCACCTTTTGAGTTAGGAGTGCTTTGCACAATGCCATCTTGATTTAACGTGGGAACAAAAACTTTTGAACCTGGCGGAAATCTTTTTGCAAACTCATCTGGCGTTTCCGCCGCCATTCCGCGGTCAATATTTTTAGCTTTGATAATTTCAGGAAGATGAAATTTAATCTCTTGCAGCTGGCGATGTTTAGCAAAAGTATCAGCCGCTTTTACTTTTTGCATTTCTTCATCAACTTTTTTCTCGGCCTTACGAACAGTTTTTTCAAGCCAGGCTTGCTTTTCTTTATCAAACTCCTGCAGTTTTAATTCATATTTTGATTTTAATTGCTGAGTTTTTTTATTTTCCCCTCTTAAGTGTTCCTGCAACAGTATGACATCGTTTCTTAGTTGTTCGATTTGTTCGAGTTTTTCTAAACGTTCGCGAGTGGAAGGTGAAAGTAATTCGGTGGCACGATCAATAATAGCAATTTTAACACCAACGCGTTTCGCCGTCTGCAGGGCTAAAGAGTCACCAGGAAGGCCTGCAATAAAATTGTAGCTAGGTCGACCGGTCGTTCGGTTGTATTCCATGCTGCCATTCAAAATTGGATCCTGGGGTTGCCAGCCAGATTTCAAGGGACCTAGGTGGGAAGTGATCACCGCAAACACACTTTGCCTTGCAAAACTTTCAATAAAGCTTCGAGCTAAGGCAGAACCCTCTTCGGGATCAGTTGATCCACAAATTTCATCAATCAAAATCATTGAATTTTTGCCATTAAGATCAGTCGCAAGGTTGAGCAAATTCATATGAGCCGCAAAAGTACTGAGTTCGGCATCAACACTTTGAGCATCACCAATGCCAATCAATAAATTTTTAAAAAAGGGCAGGCGTGAACCTTCGGCAGCACAAATGGGAAGACCACACCTTGCCATTTGTGCTGCTAGTCCAATCGACTTTAATAAAACAGTTTTTCCACCCGCATTGGGGCCTGATAATAGTAAAATCGATTTTTCAGAATTAAGTGTGACAGAATTCGAAATCACGTCTCGACCCGAAAGTTGTAACAAGGGATGTCTTAGCTCGGTCAATTCAATATCGTCTGCAGAAAACTGACAAGGAGTGGTTTTTAATTTTAAACAAAGCTGAGCTTCGGCAAAGATGATATCGCAGTTTTCTAGAATTTTTTTTCCGCTTTCAAAGTCTGAATTTCTTGAGGCTAAATAATGTGAAAGTTCAGTCAAAAGTCGGTCAATCTCTTCTTCAATATCAACTTCTATTTGGCGCAAGCGATTATTGATAGGAACAATTTTTTCAGGCTCCATAAAAACTGTTTGTTTTGTCTGGGACGAGCCATGGATAACACCTGGCATATGGTGTTGCATGCCACTGCGAATGGGCAGCACCCAACGGCCCTCACGGGTTGTGACATATTTGTCTTGCAACAAATTTTCCATTTGGTGATCTTTCACCAGTCGATCCAATTGATGTTGCACTTCGCGGGCCAGTTTTTCTTTTTCAGTAAAAAGACCGTACAGTTTTTCACTGGCATCGGATCTGATATCTCCGTGCGGAGTTAAAATTTGATCAATGGCAGATAAAAGCTCGGTCGAATCAAACAGTGAATTATGAATTTCATGCGACCAAGGGTTATCAACGCGATGAAGGGCCTCTTTTAAGGCTAAAACTTCTAGGCAAAACAGTCGGACATCTTTTATTTCTAAAGTTTTTAAGACGGCATTTTTTTTAAGACGAAGGTTCCAGGGGGCAAAAAGATCTAAGCTTTCCATAAAGGGTCTTAGACCCATACCAAGAAGTTGCATGGCTGATTGAATACTATAAAAACTTTTTTCGGCTTTATCCGCAGAAGAGAGGGGAGACAGCGCTAAAATGCGATCTTTTGCTCCCGTGCTCGTAGCTGACGAGCTTATTTTTACTAAAATTTCTGACCAATCAAGGGCGGCGAATTCTCGCATTTCGATATCCAATCGCAAGGGTGATCATAGTTATGATCAACACAAAGAGAGCATCAAAATGACCCCACTTCGAAAAAAAAGTCAAAGGTGGATTGCGCTGATAAGTAACATCAAAATGGCCAACCCACTCTTGCTGTGTGGGGGATAGCGGTTGTATTTCTCCATTGGCTAAAACAACCGAACTGATTCCTGTATTTGTTGACCGAATCAGCGGTCTGCGATTTTCGATGGCGCGAGCAAAAGTCATAAACATATGTTGGCGGGGTTCAAAGGGCACTCCAAACCACGAATCATTGGTTAGATTCACAAAAATTTTCGCTCCCTGCAGGGCGAGCTTCCTTGAAAATTCGGGATAAAGTCCTTCATAACAAATCTGCGGTCCCCAAAGTAAATTTTGATCTTGAATTTTTAAGGAAAAAGTTTGCGGACCAAGACCTCTGCCAAAGTTACCCATAGGAACCCATTTTAAAATAATAGGAAAAGTTTCGCTCAAAGGAACATATTCTCCGTAAGCTAGCAGATGAGTCTTACGGTAAAGGGGACCACTTAAAGAGCCATTTGAATCTAAAAAAGCCATGGCATTATAAGAAATTGATTTTCCATTTTGCAGATTGGTTTCTGTTGAGAATGAGCCCGTGATCAAAGGCATTTTGAGATCTTTTAAAGTTTGAATTACTTTTTGTTGATAATAATATTCCAAGTAACGTTGATCAAAATTGGCAGGAAAAGCTGTTTCTGGCCACACAATCAGCTGAGAGTTTGGATTTTCAGTAGCGCCTTTTCGGGTTAAATCTAGAAATCGATTCACAATCAGCTCTTGGACATTTTGGCCTTGTTCAGCTTGGATTTTTTGAGAGTTACCGATATTTCCTTGAACGATCAAAGTTCGAATTATTTCGTCAGTGTCATTCCAAGGTTTTGCATGATGGATTCCACTGAATGTTAGACCGGTTAAAATAAATGCAAGAGTGACGGGAAGCCACCAGGCTTTGCGATTCAGCCACCACACTGCGATAGCGGCGTTACAAATCAACACCAGTAAAGATAATCCCAAAAAACCGACGACATCGGCCCATTGAAAAAGGGGAATCTTCGAGGAATAGAGTGAATAGCCAAGATGCCATGGAAAAAGGCTTGGCCAGAATCGCTCCATCATATTTAAAAATAAGGGAATCAAAAATAAAATCCAATTTCTTCCTAATCCTAAGTGCCGACCCAAGGCTACCGCAAA
This sequence comes from Pseudobdellovibrionaceae bacterium, assembly GCA_043720615.1. Taxonomy (GTDB): domain Bacteria; phylum Bdellovibrionota; class Bdellovibrionia; order Bdellovibrionales; family Bdellovibrionaceae; genus JAYWDA01. Next base: position 7,406 of record JAYSSI010000029.1, read on the forward strand.
AGTCAAAGCAAGGGGAATGTAGAGGTGAACCAGGCTGCAAAAAACCAATAAAACAATAATAGCTAGAGGCCAAGGAATGTGGCCAAATTCATGGGTGACGAAAGCCACCCAATGAAAACCGATCAAGGTTAAAATAAATTGAGTGACCCAAGCGCCATAAAAAACTTGTTTCAGCTTGATCTCGGAACTTGTGGCCCAAAGCCAAAGTGGAGAGTAACAAAAAAGTAAAGCCCAACCCGGAAATGGGGCATAACTTGTACCAATCAGTAGGCCCGATAAAATAGCCCAACGATTGAGCTTGAAAAAAGAGATAATCTTGCTCATCATTGTATTGTGGAACATTTAAGAGCTCGTTGTCCAGCATGTGAAAAGCTTTATCAGGTGGAAACTTCTGCCATCTACAGCCAATCTCCGCACTTTGATTGCAAAGCCTGTCATAGCATTTTTACTTTTCAGTTTCCTCCTTTAGCGATGGATTCTGAAGTCGTCACATTTTTGGTGCAAAATTCGACAACTGAAAGCGATATTGAGGCGAATGTTGGGACTTCCGTGATTTTGCAAGCTCAGCCCAGCTTAGTTCAGCTATGGAATCATATTTTTGAAGATTACGATGATCATGAGCGCCATGAAGACTTTGTTAAAAGATGCATCGAACTTGAAGCCTTACCTTTTGCTCAGACAAAATATTATGAGCTGAAGTCAGCCTTGGGAAGTGATGATCTTTGCGATCGTTATTTAGCGCAAGTGGACGCAAGACTTGCTTTTAAAAATTATTTTCAAAAGCAAGCTCAAAGTCGTCATCATGAAAACGTTGATATGAAACTTTTTATGATTTGGTTAAAAGCAAGGCCTTGGAAAAAAGTTATGTACTGGGCTCCTATGGCCTTGGGAATTGTCATGATCATGGCGGGCTTATCTAATTTGAATTTACGAAATATGATTGGGTTAGGTTTTGCCGTGGCATTTTTAGGATACGGCTTAATCACAGTTATTTTTGGCCGAATTCATATTTCTGATTTTATCGACTAATTTGACTGATTGGTGTTGGGATCGTTACCCAAACGTTCTTTGCCTGCGTTTTTTAACAGCTTCTGCAAACTGCGCCCGAATTGATTCATCTCTTTAACACTTGAGCCTAAGGGTTGATTATTAGGATCACTTCCAGCCGAAGACTCGATCGAAGTATCTGAAATAACAATTCCAGAAATTGCGACGTTTTGATCAAGCACTGTCAGACATTTATATAAATTTAGCTGCCTTGAAGTTCGAGTTTTTTGCATCAGTGATGGATTAATATCACCAGTAGCTAAAACATGCTTTTTTAAATCTGAATACTTAAATGAAGGTTTATTGGCTTTAATTAAAGCGGCCGCTCCCGAAACAAAGGCGGTCGCTTGTGAAGTGCCTGTCATTAAACCATAAAAATTTCCCGGAAGAGTCGAGCTGATGTTTTGTCCTGGCGCTGCAATATCCACGGTTTCTGTGCCCCAGTTGCTTGAAGCTAAGACTTCAGTGGAAGGATTGATGGCCGTCACCGAGATAATGTTGCTTAATTTATAATCCGCAGGGTAGTAGTGATTGGTGTCCGAATTACTGTGTTCATTGCCGGCGGCTGCAACAAAAAGGATTCCTTTTTTCTCGGCAGCTTTCACAGCCTCAAATTCTTCTTTGCTAAAGTCAGTTCCACCGCCGGAATAATTTATAATCTGCGCTCCCATCTGAGTGGCATACTGCATAGCTCGGATGGTATTTTTTAAATTGTCAGTGTTTGGAACTTTAGGATCAAAATATTTTAAGATCATCATACTTACGTTGGGGGAGATGCCGCTGATGCCTTTGCTATTATCACCTTCGGCGCCGATAATTCCCGCAATATGACTGCCATGACCGTGATTGTCTGAAAGGTCATTTGAATTTGAAACAAAATTCCAACCGTTCACATCATCAATAAAACTATTGCCATCATCATCAACACCATTTGAAGCTTTATCTCGGCCTCGTTGATCCAAACCACTTTCGCCCGGATTGCGCCAAATATTATTTTTTAAATCTTCATGGCGAACATCTGCACCGGTATCAATAATCGCAACGACAACATTTTTGGAACCTTTGCTGATGGCCCAAGCTTTAGGAGCGCTGGTTTTTTTAATACCCCAAGCTTGAGCAATCGCAGGATCATTAAATAAAACGCTGGGCTCATCGTTAATTTGTTGAGTCTGATTTAAAATAACGGAATTTTCAAACTCACGGCCGTCAGCATCGAAGGATTTGCTTTTGACTGAGCTTTGTGATCTTGACGCTAATTCATCCGAATCGCTTTGTCCTTCATAAGAAAAAAATGCCAGAAGGGTCCCTAAAAAAAACCCAGCGACAAGTATCAATCGTAAAGCGGAATGAAGCGAAGACATCGATTGAACCCTCCGCTTTACTTATCGGTAGAGCTCAGTGGGGATAAAGGTGAAACTTACTGATCTTTTGGGACTGTCTCAGCCTGAGACGGCAAATAAGAGGAGGGAAGAGTATTGTGACCAAGTCTTAAACAAGACTCGGGAAATTCAAAGGCTTCTTTCTCTTCGAAGCGTCTGTAAAAAATGTAATTGCGTAAAACAAGTTTTATATAGCTCCGAGTTTCTTCGTAAGGGATCTCTTCAATAAATTCAATCGGGTCCAGGCGGTAGCGATTCTTCACCCAACCCTTTAGCGCTTTTTCGCTGGCATTGTAGGCCGAAATAGCCATGATAAATTGGGATTTATGTCTTAAGAGCAAGTTTTGTAATTCAAAAGCCCCAAGAGGAACATTAACTTCTGGATCATAAAGTTCGGTGGCTTTTTCGAATGAAATATTTTTTTGCTTAGCGCGAATTTTTGCAACCGAAGGCATCAGCTGCATCAGGCCGTAAGCATCCATGTGACTCCGGGCTTTAGGATTAAAGGCGGACTCTTGGCGCATGATAGCGTAAATTAAGGGGGCAGGGACTTGGGCTTTTGTAGCAGCCTCATCCACTAAATTCTTAAAAGGTTGAGGAAACAAAATTTCAGGATGAGCGGCTAAAATAGCTTCGCGAGTCTCTGCCTTGACCAAAGTTAAATTTGAAAATAACGGCAAATAAGATCCTGTTTGAGCATAACGGCTAAAAACCCGCAGCCATAACTCTTCTTCTCCGTAGCTGGTTTGCCTTAAACGTTCAGAAAATCGATTCAAACTTTTCTCAGCCAATTGAGTCTCACCCACGGCTACTAACCAATCTGTCAAAATGGCAAGAGGCAAAAGCTCTGCGGGAGCTAAACCAGCTAAACGCTCATCGTTCTGTGATGATTCTGGCACTTGCAAGGGAGTTATTTTCTCTCCCAATTCTCGGATGGCTAAGAGTCCATAAAAACCCAGCGGATCTTCTTTGATAACATGTTTAAATGTGACTTTAGATTCTTCTATTTTTAAAAGTTTAACTTGAGCTCGCGCCGTCCAGTAAAGGGCTCTCACTTTTTCAGGATTGTCTTTTGTTTTTTCAGAAAGTTCTTTTAACGGAGTTAAGGCTTCTTCGTATTTTTCATTTTTATAAAGCAGCCAGGCTTGGGCCCAAAGTAATTTTTCACGCAAGAACTTTTGCGAAGTTTTTTCATCTAAGGCTTTTTGTAAATAACTTAAAGCTTGCTCTGAATCTTTCCGCTCTTCAAAAATTCGAGACCTTACAAAATTCACTTCTTCCATGGGGTAAGTCCCCTGAAGCCAACGTTCGGTGCGCTTTAAAGTTTTTAAAGCCTCTAAAGTTCGATCTTCCGTCCAAAGAGTGCGAACCAGTAAAAGCTGAGAGTCATGAAATCTTTTTCGCGAAGAAAAATCCTTGGGATTGGCTTTCCAGTGATCATTGGTCCATTGGGCAAGGCTAGCTGTGGCTTCAATGTATTCATTGCGGCGCTCGGCTGTTTTTAAAGTCTGACGAATGGCTTTATGAGCCGCAAATTTTTCGTCAGATGTGGCTTCTTTATTTTTTAAAATGCTGCGATAAATTTTTAAGGCCGGATCAAATTCGCGCCATAAGCGATGATCTGAAGCCACTGCCATCAGCTCGGAATCCTTAGGACTTGGATTCAAGCGAGGAGAGCTTTTGTAAAGAGCTGCTTCCGCCGTACTAATGAGTAAATTATATTTAGTGGCTTGGGCTTTTTTTAAAGCGCTTTCAAAAAGATTCTGACGATCTTGAAAATGGGTGGTCCACTTGGCTTTTTCAAGCAAGGCGGTGACATCATCTTCTAAAGTTTCAGTCTGCTGACTTTCGCTAAAAAGTTTTTCAGCGAGGATCTCATCATAAATGGATTTTTCTTCAGAGGTCAGTTCTAAACTTTTTTTAGTTGCAGAATTGCCAACAGGCTCGCAGTGAGTCGTAAAATAAATTTGCGCTACTTTATTGAGCGGATAAGTTTCATCCTGTGAAAGATCTTGCCAATAGGGACAGCTTATTTTTTTTGAAGCTTTTGATTCTTTCAAAAGCTTCAAGGCTAATGAATGCTTTCGCCATCTTTCCATAGCTAAATCTTTAAATTGAGTTTGAGTCAGCTGATCATTAGTTAGATTGATATGACTTCGATAAGATAAAAGCCTGGGAGCCCGGTCAGTAGGCTCGGCTGAAACTTTAAGATCTAGGGGAGGCACTGATTTAAGCGACGTACTGCAAGCAGAAATAAAAAGAAGAAGGGGCAGCCACGCCCCCCCCGGGCTAAATATTCTAGCGAACATGAATGGCAGGTCTCTCAAGCGCGGCAATGCGATCTTGCAATGGCGGATGAGTCATAAATAAAGACATCAATGCTCCAGGTCGATCGCGGTGAGAAATTTTTAAAGTCGCCAAAGAATCTCGTTGTTCACTTTCGGTTTCAAGCGGAAGTTCATAAACCGACTGAAGCTTACGAAGGGCCGCCACCATATTTGGTTTTGAAGCAAGGCTTGCTCCACCCGCATCCGCTCGGTACTCACGTCGTCTTGAAAAGTAGGCGACAACCACGGAACCCAACAAAGTAAATAAAATATCGCCCATAATGGTCATTGCAAAATGCACAATGCCACGGATTTTTTCATCCACTTGTGAAGCGACAAGGTTGGCTAAAATTCTTGAAAAGAAAAAGGCAATGGAATTCACAATCCCTTGGATCAGGGTCATGGTGACCATATCTCCATTGGAAATATGAGCGATCTCGTGACCCAAAACGCCTTCAATTTCAGGTTTTGCCATGCGATTAAAAAGACCACTTGAAACCGCGACCAAAGATTTTTTCTTTGAAGGCCCAGTCGCAAATGCATTCACATCCGGAGATTCATAAATGCCAACTTCTGGCATCGCAGGCAATTGCGCTCGGCGAGCCAAGGCATGAACTGTTTCCACAAGCCATCTTGCATCTGCAGATAAAGTTTTATCATTAGGATCTAAAACTTTCACACCGTGCATTGATTTCGCCATCCAGCGCGACATCAACAAAGAAATAAAAGCCCCTGCCATACCCATCACTAAGCAAAATACCATCAGAGCAATCACTCCGCCCTGAGGAATTCCAAAAAATGTGCTGATCAAGGTCCAAACGATTCCAATCGTGACCATGATTAAAACATTTGTCAGAATAAACAAACCAACTCTTTTCATCATTTGCATACTTCCTCCGAAGCTAATTAATTACAAAGCCTACCCTAATGAGGTTAAATTTGGGAGCACTTCGCAAGATGTCAAGATTGCGACTAGGTATAGATAGGCTCTTTTAGGTTTTTCGGCTGCTGGCCACTGGTTCCATTGGCGGTAAAATGGAATTTTAAAGTGTTATTTTCAACTTCCACTGTCACGCGACCCCCCTCAGACAGTCGGCCAAATAAAAGCTCATCCACAAGGGGTTTTTTAAGATGCTCATCAATGGCTCGCGCCAAAGGACGGGCGCCATAAATTTTAGCGTAACCTTTTTTCAGCAACCACTGACAAACCTCAGAAGACACCTGCAAATCGACCTTTTTTTCTGCCAAGCCAACTTTTAGCTCATCCACAAATTTATGCACAATTTTAATGACGATATCTTCTGATAAGTCATTAAAACTAACAACCGCATCTAAACGATTGATAAATTCAGGGGCAAAAAACTTTTTAATGGCATCTAATGATAAACCACTGCGATTGCTTTCAGATAAGCCAATGGAACCCTTAGCAACATCTTGTGCGCCAGCGTTGGTCGTCATGACTAAGATAACATTTTTAAAATCAGCCACTCGGCCTTGCGCATCGGTCATACGACCAGCATCCATCACTTGTAAAAGGGCATGAGTAATATCAGGATGGGCTTTTTCAATTTCATCTAGCAGCAAAATCGCATAAGGATTTTTAGTCACAGCTTCAGTCAGTAAGCCGCCTTCTTCGTAACCCACATATCCCGGAGGAGCCCCCACAAGCCTAGCGACAGCATGTTTTTCCATGTATTCACTCATGTCAAAACGATGAAAGTGCACACCTAAAATTTGTGCCAGCTGTTTACAAACTTCAGTTTTTCCAACACCTGTGGGGCCAGCAAACATAAAACTGCCAATGGGTTTATCAGCTCGGGTCAGTCCACTGCGAGCAAGCTTTATACTAGTGACAAGGCGATCAATGGCTTCATCTTGACCATAGATCACGGATTTTAATTTTTTATCCAAATCTTTCAGCTGGACTTTTTCATTAGAAGAAATACTAGCAATGGGAAGCCCTGTGATTTTAGCAATGACTTCTTCGATTTCACGGGGAGTGATGTCGATATATTCAGGCGTTGTATTTTGCAGTCGAAAAAAAGCTCCGGTTTCATCAATCACATCAATGGCTTTATCTGGAAGAAGTTTATTTTGAATATGTTTTTTGGAAAGTTCAACAGCTGCCCTTAAAGCCTCATCGCTATAGCGCACCAAATGAAAGTCTTCATAACTTTTGCGCAGTCCTTGCAAGATTTTAAAACAATCATCAAGGCTTGGTTCATTAACATCAATTTTTTGAAACCTGCGATTCAAAGCCCGGTCTTTTTCAAAGTACTGGCGGTATTCGGTGTAGGTGGTGGATCCCATACAGGAAAGTTCACCATTGGCTAGAGCAGGTTTTAATAAATTAGAAGCATCTAAAGACCCACCGCTGGTGGCTCCGGCACCTATGATGGTGTGGATTTCATCAATAAATAAAACCGCATTTTTTCTTTTTTTAATTTCTTTCAAAACGCCTTTTAATCTTGCTTCAAAATCGCCACGAAATTTTGTTCCAGCCATCAAAGAACCCATATCCAGAGCAAAAATAACCGTGCGTTTTAATTTTTCTGGAACATCACCTTGCACAATTCTTTGTGCAAGACCTTCCGCTAAAGCCGTTTTTCCAACACCCGGTTCGCCAATTAAAAGGGGATTATTTTTACTTCGACGCGAAAGAATTTGCACCACACGACTGATGACATCTTCGCGACCAATCAAAGGATCAAGCATTCCTTTGGACGCACGTTCATTTAGATTTGTACAAAATGAATCCAAAGGATTTCCCTTGGATTCATCCACAGGTTGTCCATCAATGTCAGTTTGTGAAGAAGAATCCGTTGATGAATCTGAGTGAGCAGGCCCCAAATGAATAGGAGTATTAGAGCCATCCTTAGTAATTCCATGGGAAATAAAATTAATCACATCAAATTGGCTTAAGCCTTGATGCGTGAGCGAAAACACAGCATGGGAATCTTGCTCGTAAAACAAAGCAACAAGCAATCCGCCTTCATTGATTTGATTTCGGCCAGAGCTTTTAACTTGTACAGCGGCTCTCTGGAAAAGTCGATGGCAGGCGAGTGTAAATTCCGGAACCCAGGATTCATAACCACCATAAGTATCAATTTGTTCTTGCGTGATGCGCGGTATTTTATCTTTAATATAAGTTCGAAGCTCGACTCTTAATTCTTCGGTTTTAACACCGCAGCCTTCTAAAATTTGTAGCATTTTTGTAGATTTTGTCAGCGCCAGTAAAATGTGCTCAAGGGTGACAAATTCATGCAAATTGGTTTTTGCGATTTCGGTGGCTTCTGCCAGTTGGCGTTCCATTTCTCGAGACATCATAGGAGGAACTCCTTTTGTATTAAAGTATCATAAAAAAAACAAAGAGACCACGCTTGCAATCTTGAATATGTCATCAGTCTTGAAACTAGACCTTTGATTCGGAGAGTTAGTTTGTAGGGTCAGATATTAGGCTTCTTGCAAGGAGCTTTTCAAAGGATGTTGATTCAGTTGTGCAAACTGATTGACCTGCATGACTTTCATTTCGGCGACCTCCAAGGTAAAAACGCCAGCTATTCCAGAGCCTTTTTTATGAACATCGAGCATGATTTGAGTCGCTTCCTCTTCGGACTTGCCAAAAAATCTTTTGAGCACCAGCACAACAAATTCCATCGGCGAATAATCGTCATTTAAAAGAAGCACCACATACATCTTGGGGGTCGCAACCCGAGAAATTGTTTGAACTCCCGATTCGCCCTCGGGTCCGCCTTCATTCGATCTATTATTATTGTTACCCTGATCGTTGTTTTGACCCATTCCGAGAATTTTCATAAGTCCATCATAGAGATACAAATAAAAACTTGTCTAGCCGCTGCGAACCCAGATGTTGGTATTGCTTAGTCGTCCCAAAATGGGAGTGTCGCTTGCAAGATCTAATAAATATCATGCAAAATGTAATGGTACCGATAATATATTTTAACTGAACGTTCCTAGGAGGAATCATGAAACTTAATAATAAAGGTTTTTCACTTGTGGAATTAATGGTGGTCGTAGCGATCATCGGAATTTTAGCATCCGTCGCTGTTCCATCTATTAATAAGTACATGGCAAAGGCTCGCCAATCAGAAGCTAAAACGAACTTAGGTTCTTTGTACACAGCTGAAAAAGCTTTTGCTGCAGAATACACTTTATTTCACTCTGCTTTCCAAGCTGTAGGATTTTCTCCTGAAGGTCGAATGCGCTATAATATTGGATTCAGTGGGGCCGGTACTTCCGCAGGCGTTCCTCAGGGCTATCAAATCCCTACCGGAGTTAACTTAGCGCTTATTAGTACAGCAACTTATTGTGGAGCTATTGTTCCTATTGTATGCAGTGTCCTAGTGGGTGCTAATGGGGCAGTTGTTCCACCCGTGCCGGGCACTGCTGGTGGCGTAGCAACACTTACTGCTGCCGGCCCAGCTTTTACAGCGGCAGCTATTTCGGTCTTAGTAACTGGTGCTCAAGATATTTGGACTATGAGTAATCTTAAGATCTTGAATAACACGCAAAATGGTATTCTGTAATTTCTTAAAACTTAAAAAATTAATTCTTATGACAACAAACCCGACTTTTATTGTCGGGTTTGTTGCTTTAGCCCTATGGATATTTTCGAACCTACAAAGACCGGCTGAATTCAAACGAGAAAACTATTTCCTAGCACCCCCCAAAGGCATGATCCATTTCACCATCGGTTACAACGAACCGATGGCTGATATTTTTTGGATTAGATCGATTCAAGACTTTGATTACTGTGAACAAAAAATTGATAAAATGAATTGTCGTGGTAATTCTTGGCTCTATAAAATCATCGATGTAGTAACAGATCTATCGCCAAAGTTTCGAATTGCTCACTCCATGGGACCCGTGGCTTTAAGTATTATTATTTCTGATATTCCCGGCGCTTCAAAAATTTTTGATAAAGCCACACAGAGATTTTCAAAAGATTGGGTGATCTTAGGTCGTGCGGCTTATCATGCACTTTACGAAGAAGATGACCGCTCCAAAGCCGCGCGACTGCTGAAGCAAGCAGCAGAAAATGGCGGACCTTATTGGTATTACTCCCTCGCCGGTCGAATGTTTGCCGAAGGTGGAGAAATGGAATTAGGCGAAGCTTTATTAAAAGAATTAAAAGAAACTGATCAGCCCCAACACTTGATTGAGCGGCTACAGCAAAGACTTGAAGATTATAAAAAAAATCCTAAAAAATCCCCCCTCAATATATAAATAACATAACAGCTCATTTCATTATAACTCGCTGTTTAAGCACTCAGTTCACCTGCACTATCTTGACAGCTAAGCCCTTGATCTTCATATTGGCTAAATATGTCAACTCCGCGCGATTTTTACGAAATTCTTGGCGTCAATAAAGAAGCCGATCAAGACACGATCAAAAAAGCCTATCGTAAGATGGCCATGCAATTTCATCCGGATAAAAATCCCGACAATCCAGAAGCGCTTGAGAAATTTAAAGAATGCGCGGGCGCTTACGAAGTTTTAGGGGACGCGCAAAAGCGAGCTCAGTATGATCGTTTTGGACACAACGCTTTTCGCGGTGGACCCGGCGGCGGCCAAGGCTTTCAAAATGCCGAAGATATTTTCTCAAACTTTGGCGATTTATTTGGTGGCGGGAGCTCAAGTCGCTCGCGAAGAAGTCGCACGGATCCACGTCGTGGTGCGGATCTTCGATATCTGACAGAAGTCACATTAAACGAAGTCCTTGTCGGGGTTGAAAAAGAATTAAAATTTGATTGTGAAGAGGGTTGCGGCGAGTGCAAAGGTTCGGGCTCCGAAAAAGGCACAAAACCTGTCAGTTGCTCAACGTGTGGAGGCTCGGGACAAGTTGTTACTAGACAAGGTTTTTTCACCATGGCTAGCAATTGCCCCGCTTGTCGAGGGCAAGGCAGCCAAATAAAAGATCCCTGCAAAAAATGTCGAGGCGAAGGTCGTTTACAAGCGCAGCGAAGCTTGCGAGTCAGCATCCCTGCTGGTGTTGATACCGGCACAAGATTGCGTGTGACCAGTGAAGGTGAAGGCGGGTACAACGGCGGGCCTAACGGAGATTTGTATGTTGAAGTCCGAGTCGCCGATGATGAGCATTTTGAACGCCGAGATGAAGACCTTTTTTCGGTGATAGAAGTTTCTTACTTGCAACTGCTTTTAGGAGCGCAAGTTCCAGCTAAAACCTTAGACGGTGAAAAAACAATTGAAATTCAAAAGGGCTCAAAACCTGGTGACATTGTTAAACTTTCAGGACAAGGATTGCCTTCTTTGCGAGGCCGCCGAAGGGGCGATCTTCATTATCAAGTGATGGTAGAGTTTCCACATAAAATTAGTAAAGAAGAAGAAAATCTTTTACGTCAATTAGCAGATCTCCAAAAAGTTTCAGTCAGTGAATCCAGTTCTTTATTTGGTAGGAAAAAATGAGTTCAGATGTTGTGAAAGCGGCCGAAAATCTGGCGCAAATTATTAAAAAAGATCCTGAAGCTTTAGAAACCGAAGCTTGGTCCCGGGGAGATAACTTTTTAGAAATCACCCATGATCCAAGTTTTGGCATCAAATCTATTGGACTTGCAGAGCAAAAAATAAAAATTATCAAACAAGCTATTGAAGATCTGTCTGACCGAGGGCGGGTGTTATCAAATGCCTTTATAGGTTTGATTTTTTTTGAAAATGAAATTCAAACTTTTATCAGTCAGTATGGCGAAAGCCCCATAGGAAAAATTGTCTTTAAAATAGGCATTAAAGATGTGGGTGCCTTAAAAGAATGGCGAAATGGCGATCTGGGCAAAGTCTCAGAAGATGATATAAATGCAGGCATTTATAGGTTGGCGGCCTTTTGGGCCGAATTGCTGTAGTCTAAATAATTGAAATAACTCATTTAAATTTAGTTAAAAAAACCTTATCGGTAGGCCTTGACGATCCGCTCTTTGAACTCACATTAGGAATGAATCTTAACAGTTCTGGTTTTATTTAAGGAGTCAAAATGGGAAAAATTATTGGTATCGATTTAGGCACGACAAATTCCGTTGTTGCTATCATGGAGGGCGGCGAGCCTAAAGTTCTTGTGAATGAAGAAGGGGCACGAACAACGCCTTCAGTTGTTGCCTACACCAAAGAAGGCGAACGCCTTGTTGGTCAAATTGCAAAACGTCAGGCTGTCACAAATCCAGAAAATACCATTTTTTCATCCAAGCGTTTTATTGGGCGCAGATTTTCTGAAATTTTAGAAGAAACAAAATTAGTACCATATTCTGTGGCTGAAAAAGGCAATGATATTGCTTTTAAAGTGCGAGAAAAATTAGTGTCTCCAGAAGAAGTGGCTGCGGCTATTTTAGGAAAGCTAAAAAAAGTAGCAGAAGATTATTTAGGCCATGAAGTCACTGAAGCGGTTGTCACAGTTCCCGCTTATTTTAATGATTCTCAACGGCAGGCAACAAAAGATGCTGGTAAAATTGCCGGTCTTGATATTAAGCGAATCATCAATGAGCCTACGGCCGCGGCACTGGCTTACGGCTTAGATAAAAAGAAAAATCAAAAAATCGTGATCTATGATTTCGGAGGAGGAACCTTCGATATTTCTATCCTTGAAGTGGGAGACGGTGTTGTTGAAGTAAAATCAACCAATGGTGATACTCACTTGGGTGGGGATAATTTTGACACTCGTATTTTAGAGTGGATGATCACTGAATTTAAAAAAGACCAAGGGATTGATCTTAAATCAGATAAAATGGCTTTACAGCGATTAAAAGAAGCGGCTGAAAAAGCAAAAATTGAACTTTCAAATTCGCAAGAGACAGATATCAATTTGCCATTTATCACGGCCGATCAATCAGGCCCTAAACATTTACAAATAAAACTGACCCGTTCTAAATTTGAACAAATGGTTGATGATTTGATCAAGCGAGCCATGGAGCCATGTAAAAAAGCTTTAGCTGATTCTGGATTAAAACTGACTGAAATTGATGAAGTGGTTTTAGTTGGGGGATCGACGCGAATTCCAGCTATTCAAAAAGCGGTTAAAGAATTTTTTGGTAAAGAGCCAAATCGTTCCGTGAATCCTGATGAAGTTGTTGCCGTCGGTGCTGCGGTTCAGGGTGGAGTTTTAAGTGGTGAAGTGAAAGATGTTCTTTTATTAGACGTCACTCCTTTATCATTGGGAATTGAAACTTTGGGTGGAGTGATGACTGTTTTGATTGAAAGAAACACAACGATTCCAACTAAAAAAGCCCAAGTGTTTTCAACCGCGGCTGACAATCAGCCAGCCGTTGATATTCACGTGCTTCAAGGTGAACGTAAAATGTCTTCAGACAATAAAACTTTAGGTCGATTCGAGCTGGTTGGTTTGCCGCCCGCGCCTCGAGGCGTACCACAAGTTGAAGTGGCTTTTGATATTGATGCCAATGGTATTTTAAGTGTTTCGGCAAAAGATATGAGCACAGGAAAAACTCAGCAAATTAAAATCACAGCGCAAAGTGGTTTGTCTGAAGAAGAAATCAAAAAAGCAGTTCGTGAAGCCGAGCTTCATGCTGAAGAAGACAAAACTAAAACTGAAACTGCGCAAGTGCGAAATAACTTGGACAATATGATTTATCAAACCGAGAAATTAATCACAGACTCTGGCGCCCAATTGCCGGAAGCTGATGTGACCTCTGCAAAAGAGAGCGTGGCTGAAGCTAAAAAAGTAATTGAAGGAAATGGCGAACTTGCGGCTTTGAAAGAAGCTTTTGAAAAACTTCAGGCTTTAACTCATAAATTAACGGCTGAAGTTTACAAAAAGCAAGGAGCTGCGGGTGCCGACGGCGCCGCTGGTCCGCAAGCGGGAACTGATGAGAAAAAAGCCGGCGAAGAAGATGTGATCGACGCTGATTTTAAAGACGTTAACTAAAAGCAGGATATCCATGTTTGAAGTTGAATTGGTTCATGGGGTCCCCGAGGTCAAGGCCGAGAACTTGAAAAAGTATCTTGGCCAAGTTCTTTTAATTGATGTCAGAAGACCTGAAGAATTTACGGGCGAGTTAGGGCATATCGAAAATGCCCATCTAGTCACCCTAGGTCCTGATTTGCAAAATTTTTTAGAACAAAATGAACTTAAAGAAAAAGATATTGTTTTTGTTTGCCGAAGTGGTGCAAGGTCCGCGCAGGCCACGATGTACAGCCAGCAACTTGGGTTTAAAAAAGTTTATAACCTACAAGGTGGAATTCTTCGCTGGAATGAATTACAGCTTCCCATTCTAAAATAAGTTATCTCAAAAACTCTTAATCAAAATGAGACAGGCAAGATCTTTGCTTCTTATAAGGCTAAGAATGATGTTCATTGCACTTTGGCGATCAAAGCTCAATGGGCACCATCTGCCAGGCCGCAAAGCGTCCCTGGGGCGTTACAAAGGTGACAACTTAAGGAGATAATATGAATAAACTCTGTCTTATTTTGATACTTGGTTTTTCTATCTTAGGGCATACATTTGAAAGCAGCAAAGAAGTTTACTGTGAAGGCGCTGTTAAAGCTCGGGCTTCCAACGGTAAAGTCTTTGATCAAGGGCAAGCTAGAATCGTATTTTTTCTGATCGATCATGCCACCATTAAAAATATCCGAATGGTGACAAAGTTTAAAAAAATAAAGCCACAAACCATTGAAGCTTTTGAATCTCGGGCTTCTAAACGAGCCATTGCCAGCGGAAAATTTAAAGCGGACCTTTTTAATATCGGCCATAATGGAGCTTGTCAGGTTGGCTTGGGTTACCAAGGTGATTTAGCCAGATCGGCCCAATCCTTGTCATCTTGGGGAGTGTTTATGATGGGTTGTGGAAATTATGGAGTTGTTGGCAACCTGAAGTGTCAGATGAAATAACTTGCTTCTTCTGGGCCGCGAAATATCGTAGGCCTAGGGGGAATTAATGTCAGAAAAAGTTTCCGAAAAACTCATCCCAATAAATCCTGAATTTTCAAAAAAATCTTTGATTCAAAAAAAGAAATACCAAGAGCTTTATAAAGAATCCATTCAAGATCCTGAAAAATTTTGGGGGACGCAAGCCGAGCGTCTGACTTGGACAAAGAAATGGACCAAAGTTAAAAACACAACATTTAATTCTCCTGTTTTAATTCAATGGTTTGAAGGAGGCGAGCTGAATGCTTGTTACAATTGCGTCGATCGGCATCTTCCGCTTCGTCGTGATCAAGCCGCTATTATCTGGGAAGCTGACAATCCTGAAACACCTGGTCGGCAAATCACTTACCAACAATTGCATGATGAAGTTTGCAAATTTTCAAATGTATTAAAAAAAAATGGCGTCAAGCGGGGCGATTGCGTCACGATTTATATGCCCATGATTCCCGAAGCCGTGTTTGCCATGCTTGCGTGTGCAAGAATTGGAGCCATGCACTCTGTGATTTTTGGTGGCTTTGCACCGGATTCAATTTCAGATCGAATGAACGGCGCGCAGTCAAAATTTATCATCACCGCTGATGAAGGCATTCGGGGTGGAAAAACGGTGCCCTTAAAAAAGAATGTCGATATCGCTTTAGAAAAAACTCCGCAAGTGCAAAAAGTTTTAGTCATCAAGCATCGCGCCACTGATATTTTCATGAAGCCAGGACGAGATATCTGGTATCACGATGAAGTTAAAAATGTTGGCGCCGAATGTCCGCCTGAAAAAATGAACTCAGAAGATCCTTTGTTTATGCTCTATACTTCAGGCTCTACCAATAAACCAAAAGGTGTCTTGCATACAACCGCTGGGTATTTACTTTTTGCAGCGATCACGCATCAATATATTTTTGATTATCAGGAAAAAGAAATTTATTGGTGCACGGCTGATGTTGGGTGGGTAACAGGTCATAGTTATATTGTTTATGGCCCCCTTTGTAATGGAGGCACAACTTTATTATTTGAAGGGGTTCCAAATTATCCTACCACTTCGCGTTTCTGGCAGATCGTTGATAAATATAAAGTAAATATTTTTTATACAGCTCCTACGGCGATTCGAGCCCTTATGCGCGAAGGGGAGGGTCCTGTCCAGTCGACTTCAAGAAAATCATTGCGAGTTTTAGGCAGCGTGGGTGAACCTATTAATCCCGAAGCTTGGCTTTGGTATTACAAAGTGGTGGGTGATGAAAGATGCCCGGTTGTTGATACTTGGTGGCAAACAGAAACCGGTGGAATTTTAATTTCTCCCTTACCAGGCGCCACAGATTTAAAACCTGGTTCTGCAACCTTGCCTTTTTTTGGAGTGAAGCCCAAATTGTTAACCCCTGAAGGACAAGAAATTTTGGGAGCGGGCGAAGGGGTTTTAGTCATTGAAGATTCTTGGCCGGGACAAATGCGAACTGTGTTTAATGATCATCAAAGATTTGAAGAGACTTATTTTTCAACTTATAAAGGATATTACTTTACGGGCGATGGTTGTCGTCGCGATGAAGACGGTTACTACTGGATCACAGGACGAGTGGATGATGTCTTAAATGTTTCGGGTCACAGATTAGGAACGGCTGAAATTGAAAGTGCCTTAGTCGCGCATTCCTCAGTGGCAGAAGCTGCGGTTGTAGGATGTCCGCATGATATCAAGGGCCAAGGAATTTATGTTTTTGTAACTTTGAAAGCCGATCAAAAACCCTCCGACGAGCTTCGTAAAGAATTAATTCAGTGGGTAGGAAAAGAAATTGGGGCTATTGCTAGGCCTGATTATTTGCAGTGGGCGCCGGCTTTGCCTAAAACTCGTTCCGGAAAAATCATGCGTCGAATTTTAAGAAAAATTGCAGAAAATCAAACGGACCAGCTGGGGGATATTTCCACCTTAGCTGATCCGAGTGTTGTTCAAGATTTAGTGCAAAATCGACTGCTGAGTTAGAACTTCAGCAGCGACTACTCGAGGCAATAATACTTAACGGTGGTTCGACCAATTTGAAGTGGTGCAGATAATTTAACTTGCACACCGCTGAGCGAATAATTGGTTACTAAAGTCATATTAGGATCGCGAATTTCTATATCCACTTTACCATCACCATTGGCATCGACCGGCTGACAAGCAAGAGTGATTGAATTCACTAAACCAGCAGATGTTTGTCCAATTAAAGTGAGCTGGCTAGAATAATCAGTAGCACAAACGGTACCTATGATTCCGGCGGTTGCTTGCGACGCACCTTCATAGACTTTACCATAGGATTCGTTGCCATCTTTACCCAAGCAATCTCGGTCGTTAGTTTTAACAACGATAGAGTGAAAATTGATTGCTTTTTGAGGTGAAATTCCTTTGATCAAGCTGAGAAGTTTTGTGGGATCATTGCGGTCTGTAAAAATGCCTCCCTTAGGAGTTTCATTTGCATCAGACACGACAACGATGGCTAGGGCTGCGTCGCTTCTGAATAACTGAGCATTCGCACTGCCTGCAATTTGACTTCGTTCAATCGCACGGTAGCTAGCGGCAATTCCTTGCTCATCACCACTGCCAGTTTCTGTGCGCTGAATTGTTTGAGCAAATGAGTCTTTTACAGTGGTTAAATTCATAGCAGATGTGAGCACTCGGCCCGTATACCCACCAGAAAAAGCGACCAATCGACCGTCACGAAGTTCTGAATCACTTGATACATCCGTCGTGATAATTCCCAATTGCCAATCAAGGCCATTAAGCTGATCAATAAAGCTATTAAAGCGTTGAGCCATATTCGCTTGCTCGACTTTCATAGATCCTGAGTTATCAATCACCACAAGAACATCCAACTTTTTATTCGTTGAACTGTTAACATCGATATCCATTTGTTTTGGAGAAAGAGCTTTAGGAATCGTTGGAGTCACAGGATTTTCAGGAGGGAGTCCTTGGATATCTGTTGATGCCTGATCTGTGTTTTGCAGATTGATAGCACCAGGCTGTCCACAGTTAGTAAAGCTAGTGACTGTGACTAAAGCTAGGCCAAGTAAAAGCCCCTGACTTAAAAATTTTATTCTTTTTTTCTTTGCTGACATCATATCAACCCCCACACTCATTCATTTCAATTACCGTACCTACTCGGCTGAACGGAGGAGCTTCTAAAGATTTTTAGAGTGTCTTATTAATTTACAGTGCATGCATCTGGTCTAGATTAACTGCTTGAAATAACTGCCCTAACACCTTCGAATGAAATAAATTAGACGTGTTTGATGTATTGACGTTCGAAATTGAGAATAATCAGTCCATTTTGTTGTATTTTGGGACACAAATGTTATAAATCCCTCATGTCTGGAAAAACTTTTACAGTCTTATTATTAATAGTCGTGGCCGTTTTCTCTCGGTTGATCCCACATCCTTGGAATCTCACGGCCGTAGGAGCGGTGGCTTTATTTGCGGGAGCTCACTTAAAGCCGCAAAGTCTAGCTTTCATCGTGCCTCTGCTAGCCTTTTTTATCACTGATCTTATTTTAGGTGTGCATAACACCATGGTCTTTACTTATGGAGCCGTGGCGATTTGTTCCTTATTAGGAATTAGATATTTACAAAAACCAGCGCCCCTCAAAGTGTTAGGAACTTCCCTAGCGGCCAGTGTGATATTTTTTCTTATTTCAAACTTTGGAGTGTGGTTAGTGGGTGGACTTTACCCCATGACAACAGAAGGTTTACTGAGCTGCTTCATTATGGCGGTGCCGTTTTTTCAAGGCCAAGTCATTGGCGATCTTTTGCA
This sequence comes from Pseudobdellovibrionaceae bacterium, assembly GCA_043720615.1. Taxonomy (GTDB): domain Bacteria; phylum Bdellovibrionota; class Bdellovibrionia; order Bdellovibrionales; family Bdellovibrionaceae; genus JAYWDA01. The sequence goes on from JAYSSI010000029.1 coordinate 25,830, forward strand.
CTCGGCAGTTTTATTTGGAGCTTACGCGATGATGTCCAAAAAATTTGAATTTGCACCGATTAAAGAAAATTCATAACTCACGATTCATTTTGCGAACTAATTTTTCATTTTGTTTTTTATAAGCCAAAAGTTTTTTGTGAATTTTTTCTGAAGACAATCCCAGGATTCGAGCGGCTAAAACCCCCGCATTAAAAGCATTATCAATAGCCACAGTCGCTACGGGTATTCCTTTAGGCATTTGTTGAATCGATAACATCGAATCCAAACCTTTTAATTTTCCCAATAAAATAGGCACGCCAATGACAGGCAATGGAGTTAATGCGGCCACCATTCCAGGAAGGTGAGCGGCATAGCCTGCGCCAGCAATGATCACTTGAATTCCTTTTTCATGAGCGGTGCGACCAAACTCCATCATTTTATCGGGAGTTCTGTGGGCAGATACAATTTCAGTTTTATAACTAATTCCAAAAAGAGCTAAAGCTTCTTCGGCCCCCTTCATAATTTTATAATCTGTTTTTGAACCCATAATAACCGCGACTTGAAATTTCATAATTTCATCCTTTTTCTTTCTAGCTGGGCTTTTCGAATGATCTTCGAAACACTTTGCTTTTCTGCGTAAGTGATATGTCCCAGTTTTCGACCCAGAGAATTTTTAGTTTTTCCATACCAGTGCAAAGTTCCGGTCAGAGGCTCTGTAAGAATTATTTTTTTAGACCCCTGTCCCAGTAAATTAGTCATGACAAAATTCGGAGTTTTAAGTTCGAGCTTTGGAAAAGATTGATTTAAACCAGACATGAGATGCAAAGAAAATTGATCGATGTTCAGGGCTTCCGTTGTATAATGGCCGGAATTATGAACTCGGGGTGCAATTTCATTCACGATCAGCTCACGGCCTAGATCAAAAAGTTCAAAAGCAATCACTCCCACATAATCAATTTTTTTTAATAAATGAGAAATCTTTTTTTGAAGTATTGTCAGTTGGCTGGTTTTTTTCACTGGGCCCTGCAGCCAGTTCAATTGATGATTGGTTTGGTGAATTTCAACCAGTGGTAGAAATAAAATTTCACCCGTGTGATTTCGTGCAACTTGAAAAGCAAGTTCGCGCTTAAATGAAATAAACTTTTCACAAATAAATTGATGATTAGAAAGATCGTTTTTATTTAAAAAGTTGTCGACATCTTTTTCAGTTTTTAAAACAAAAGTTCCTTTGCCATCATAACCGCCCAATCTTTTTTTTACCACAACACCGGTTTTAAAAAGAGCAAGGGCCGCCAAAAGATCTTTATTGTCACTTAAGGAAATAAAGGGACTGGTCGGAATTTTATAATCAGCCAATAAATTTTTTTGAGTCAGTCGATCTTGCAAAGTTCGTAACAAATTCGCTTGGGGAAAAAGTTTTTTAGAATATTTTTGATCCAAAGCTTTAAGGGCTTCGGCGGGAATAAATTCACTTTCAAAAGTCACCAGATCCATGGCTTTACAAAACTTCAATAAATCCTTGATTTGATCAGTTTGGCCTTGATGCCAATTCTTGGTGACTTGAGCCGCAGGGTCCTGAGGATCGCCACTGAGCACATGAGCTTCTAATCCCATACGGTGGGCTTGCAAAACAAGCATACGGGCCAGCTGTCCGCCGCCGAAAATACCGAGTTTCACAGATGTTTGACCGATTGTTTGACTTTGAAACATAAGGATTCCTGCCTGAAATCAAAGTGCCAGTGCCAAGCAAGCTCGTCCATGCAAAAGAAGTTTGGAAGCCCTGCACAAGTCGTGGTAGTTGTCGAAGACGATGTCCAATGTCTTTGACCAAGTTAACTTTCCAGTTTGTCTAGCGCCTATGGTGGGACTTTCACACGTGGCATTGCGCCGCCTTTTACGAGATTACCTTCCCCCTAGAGCCATCACCTTATGGCCCACTGAAATGTTAAACTCAAGACGCTTACCCAACGAAGACGTCGGAAACACTTCAGAAACAAAAAGACTTAAACATGAAGAACTTTTGGTTCCACAAATACTAGGGAATGAGGAAGGCGCTATTGCTAAAAGCGTCCAAAAGTTAGAAGACTGGGGCGCTGATGGCATTGATATCAATATGGGTTGTCCTGTTCAAAAAGCCTTAAAGCACAATTATGGCGTCGCCTTGATGGGTGATTCTGATTATGCGGCTCGAGTGGTGGATATGACGGTTCGAAATACAAAGCTTCCGGTCTCGGTGAAGTTAAGAGCTGCTTCGACAGAGCAAGGCGAAGATTATTTTTATAAATTCACCAAAGGTTTGGAATCAGCAGGTGCGGCTTGGTTGACCTTGCACCCAAGAACGGGTGAACAAAAACGACGCGGCCAAGCCGACTGGTCGCAAATAAAAAATTTAAAAAACCAGACTCAACTTCCTGTCATTGGAAATGGGGACGTTCAATCTTGGCAAGATGTCCTAGCCATGAAAGAAAGCACGGGTTGTGATTTAGTTATGTCGGGAAGAGGTTTAGCGGCAAGACCATGGATGCTATGGCAGCTGGGTGAAAAATTAGGTTGGGATAACCCTGTTCAGCAATCGGGGCGTGCTCCGCAAACACCGGAAGAAGAAGGTCGTGAGTACGGCCGCGCATTTTTAAGTTTAATTAATTATTGCGAAGAAGTGTTTCCACCGGATCTTGCTCTGAGAAAATTAAAATTTTATTTAAAAACAACCCATGTCTGGTTAGATTTTGGTCATGCTCTATGTTCATTAGCCTCGGGATGCCAAGATCTTGAGACTTTAAGAATCAAAGTCAGCATTTTCTTTGAACAAAAAATTGAAATGCACCCCTTTACGGAACTTCGTCAGTAGTAGACTTCAATTTTATTATTTGACCAAGTCGTTTAACTTACCCTCATCAACTAAAGCTTTTAAATCAGTGTAGCCACCAATTAATTTTCCCTTGATCATAATGATAGGCACAGTTCTCCAGCCAGTTTCATTTTTCAATTTTTGAATTTCGTCATCTTTATCAGTCAGATCGATTTCATCGTAAGCAATATTTAATTCCTCAAGCAAACGAATAGCTCTGACACAAAAGGGACAAGGATCTTTCACATAAATTTTAACGTTAGCCATGGGGACTCCTTAAAGGTGAGAATTAAAATTGGGCTGCGTGTTTTTGTAAACCTTGATAAAATTCGATGGGTTTTTTTAAAGCTTTCACCTCATCAAAAACTTCTTTTGCACGAGATTCCTTTAAAGAAAGTTGCTTGAGCCACTGTTTAGTTCTAGCAGTGGCAAAGTGCTCGTTGATATGCGTTGTGCTGGCCGAGTAGAAATTAAGAATCAAAGGACCTAAATCGGGAGTTGCTGGCGTAAAAACAGAATTGGAAAGTTTTCCAAGTGAAGATTTTATTTTTAAAAATAAATAGGGATCCATCAGTGCCGCACGGCCAATCATAAATTGATCAGCGCCGCTCACTTTCTGACATTTTAAAAAACTTTCCGTACTGACGATATCGCCATTAGCAATCACCGGAATATTTATTTTTTCTTGAATGCGTGGAATCCACTCCCAATGAGCCGGTGGTCTGTAACCATCCATTTTTGTTCGACAGTGGACTGTCAGCCAAGTGGCACCAGCATCGGTTGCGGCCTGCGAAGTTTCATAGCAAGCTTTAGGATCATCCCAGCCCAATCTGATTTTTACAGTGACAGGAATAGGGCTGGGGACGCTTTCGCGCACAGTTTTTACGATTTTAAAAATTCGTTCAGGGCATTTTAATAAACTGGCTCCGCCATCATGGCGATTGACGGTTTTGGCGGGGCAGCCAAAATTAAGATCTATTCCTAAGGCTCCTAATTCCACGGCGCGAACCGCATTCATCGCCAAAGGTTCAGCGTGCCCCCCTAAGAGTTGAATAAAAACGGGAACACCAGATCTGGTTTTTGAGCCCGTATGAAGTTCGGGGCACCATTTATAGAAAACTTTTTTAGAATGAAGCTGAGTGGTCACTCTTAAAAATTCAGTCACACACTGATCGATGCCACCGATATCAGTTAAAATATCTCGCATCACCCAGTCGGTAACGCCCTCCATGGGCGCAAGAAAGAGCTTTTTCATAAGCCCATCTTTTTGATCAGCTCAAACTCAGTGGCAGTCACTGGTTGGATGGAAAGCCGGCTGCCCTTTTGGATTAAAAGCATTTTGTCTAAGGCTTGCATCTTTTTAACTTCTGACAAAGAAACTAAGTTTTTAAATTTTTTTACAAACTGCACTTCAACGCACAGCCAGCGTGGATTTTTTAGCGTCGCTTTGGGATCAAAATATTCAGATTTTTTGTCAAACTGAGTGGGATCGGGCAAAGCCCCGCTTGAAACCTTGGCAAGCCCTGCAATTCCCGGAGGTTCTGCATTAGAATGATAAAATAAAACTTCGTCTCCAACGGCCATGTCTTTCATCATAAAGTTACGCGCTTGGTAATTCCTCACACCTTCCCACCAAGTCGTCGTATCTTTTGCCAAGTGGTCAATAGAGAAGACCTCAGGCTCTGATTTTATCAGCCAATATTTTGCCATGGCTCTGTTTAAGGCATCGTCCCTGGTTTGACAAGGGGCATGGCTTTGTTATTTAATTTCCCCTTCGAGGTATTAATGTCTTCATGGGCGATTATTACAGGGGCATCGGCTGGAATTGGCGCGGCAACGGCAAGCGCCCTGGCTAGCGAAGGCTACAACCTTTATTTGCTGGCCCGTCGCAAAGATCGACTGCAAAAATTAGAACAAGATATTCAGAAAAATTTTCCAAAAATTAAAACTAAAATTTGCATTGTTGATGTCACCAAAGCCTCTGAGGTCGATCATTTTTTTAAATCAGAAGCTGAGGGTTTGAAAAACTGCGAAATTTTGGTGAACAATGCCGGTCTTGCTAAAGGCACGGATAAAGTTCAAACAGGTCAAGCCTCTGATTGGGATCTGATGATTGATACCAATATTCGAGGGCTGCTTTATTTTACCAGAGGAATTTTACCCATTTTTATTCAAAAAAATTCAGGCCATATTATGAATATTGGCTCGGTGGCAGGTCGCTGGGTTTACCCAGGTGGGGCGGTGTATGCAGCGACGAAACATGCGGTGCGAGTGATTTCTGAAGGACTGCGCATGGATTTGCTAGGGACTCAGGTGCGAGTCACAAATATCGAACCTGGCATGGTTAATACGGAATTTTCCTTAGTGCGTTTTGAGGATCAAAAAAAGGCTGATAAGGTTTATGAAAACATGAAACCACTTTCTGCCGAAGATATTTCTGACTGCATTGTTTGGTGTTTAAAAAGACCTAAGCATGTCACCATTCAAGAGCTTGTGATTTTTCCGACGGATCAAGCGGCCATTTCGATGGTTCACCGAAAAGAACGAGGAGTTTAAATGGATTTTCGAATAGAAAAAGACACCATGGGCGAAGTGAAAGTTCCAAGTGATAAATTTTGGGGAGCTCAAACTCAAAGATCTATTGAAAATTTTAAAATCGGTGGGGATCGTTTTCCTCGCGAGATGATCAAAGCTTTAGGTGTTTTAAAAAAATGTGCAGCCCAAGCCAATCAACAGCTTGGACTTTTAGATTCAAAAAAATCAGAAATCATTGTTAAAGCCGCGGATGAAGTGATTCAAGGAAAATTAGATGCTCATTTTCCTTTGGTGGTTTGGCAGACTGGATCTGGCACTCAAACAAATATGAATGCCAATGAAGTGATTGCCAATCGCGCGATGGATATGATGGGAGTCAAACTTCCTTCCAAAGAAGTGCATCCCAATGATGATGTGAATAAGGGCCAATCTTCCAATGATACTTTTCCCACAGCCATGCATATTGCTGTGGCTGATCAAGTTCATAACAGACTGCTCCCGATGGTTGAAAAATTACAAAAAGCACTAGAGAAAAAATCGCAAGAATTTAAACCTATCGTAAAAATTGGACGCACTCATTTAATGGATGCAACGCCTTTAACTTTAGGTCAGGAATTTTCTGGCTATTCCACACAGCTTAAGCACGGCCTTCAAAGAGTGAAAAACACTTTACCTTATTTGCATGAATTAGCTTTGGGTGGAACAGCTGTCGGAACAGGACTTAATACTCATCCAAATTTCGCCTTAGAAGCTGCAAAAATTATTTCTAAAGAAACAGGAATTGCTTTTACAACAGCTGAAAATAAGTTTGAAGCCTTAGCCAGTCATGATGCTTTGGTCGAAGTCAGCGGATCTTTAAAAAGCTTAGCCGTGTCTTTAATGAAAATTGCTAATGACATTCGTTTTTTGGGTTCAGGTCCAAGATGTGGAATTGGAGAATTATTACTTCCTGAGAATGAACCGGGTTCTTCTATTATGCCTGGAAAAGTAAATCCTACCCAAAGCGAAGCGATGACCATGGTATGTGCGCAAGTCATTGGCAACGACGTCGCAGTTTCAGTCGGTGGTATGAATGGTCATTTTGAATTGAATGTTTTTAAACCTCTGATTGTGTTTAATGTTTTAAACTCGATCCGCTTAATTTCAGATGCTTGTGAATCTTTCACTGATCATTGTGTGAATGGCATTGAAGCTAATTTGCCGCAGATCAAAAAACATTTAGATAATTCTTTGATGCTGGTGACAGCATTAAATCCTCATATTGGTTATGATAATGCGGCAAAAATTGCAAAAGCCGCTCACAAGAATGGAACAACTCTCAAGGAAGAGGCTGTGAAGTCGGGACTTTTGACGGCTGAAAAGTTTGATCAAGTGGTACGACCCGAACAAATGATTGGTCCACTTTCTTAATAAGGAAAATAAATTTTGGCTTTAAATCCAATTTTACAAAAAGCAGCTTGGTTGGAAAATGATTTTATTAGGCCGTATATTTTTGTGCGTCCAGAAAACCGCATTCAATATCCAGGACAAAAACACTCCTTAGATTGGTTCTCTGCTCCGCCTGTGATTAAAAATCCTTTGCATTTAGATCAGGCTGAATTTGCTGAGCAAATTTACTTTTTAGAGGGCAATGCTTTTGGACCTTCAAATATGGCGATTCCTCGTTGGGTATTTTATGATTGTGCGGTTGTGCCCGGGATTGTGGCAGGTTATGCCTGCAAAACTGATAAATTGCCGCTGGCCATTAAAAAAATAATGCGAACCGATGAAAATTGCGAATGGACCCCTTTATCGCTTTTTATCATCATTCCGACCATTCATAAGGGCGAATGGGTGGCTCATAATCTCTGTTCCGTGAATTCTTTGCTTGAAAAAAATGATCAATTATATGGCATCGGTTTTTTATCTAAGGCCTTTGGTTTATGGTATGCCAATGTTGAACAATGCACAGGGATGACCCAATGGGGAAGTCCTGCCATCAAATTACACGCTAATTACGGGCACATGGAGGTGATTGGAGCTTATGCTCCGGTTCATACTCACGCCCAGACTTTAACTTACCGCGTAGCTATCGACACTCTTTGTTGGGAAAAGTTTTTCCGCCGTGAGGCTGATTTTGGCTTTTTAGAAAACTATGAAGCCACCACCCTGACCCTAGACCCAAAGGTTGAAAAAAGTATGGTCGATTTGCAAAAAAGAATCGAAAATGAGGAAGGACCGTTTTTTTTGAGTGCCGCAGAGGTGGCAGCGAAGAAAATTGATGATATACTCACTGTCTATCGAGAAAAAAAGCGATTTTTTTGAAAGGAATTAGCCCATGTCTGAGACTGCTGAAAACCTCACTCTTGCCCCGGTTGGCAAAACTATGTATGTGGAATGTAAAAAATGTGGAACCGAAAGGTATCACTTAGTTTTAACTCACAAAACAGCGACAAGCGCAAAAGTGAAATGCGAAGTTTGTGGAGCGCAAAAATCTTACACTTTACCTAAATCTTTAAAATCTCCTCGCAAAAATACAGGAGCTGCCACGCGAG
>JAYSSI010000030.1:0-96893 GCA_043720615.1 Pseudobdellovibrionaceae bacterium
AATCGTATCCGAGGCCCCTTTGGGCATCGGCTTATCCAGAGTTGGTGCCGCCTCTGAGCCATTTCAGGATTTAATTCAAAAAGACCTTCAGTTTGGCCCCATGTGGTCATTTGCTGACAATTTATATAAAGCGCTTTTGATCGAATTAGGTATACCTGGACTTATGGTTTATATGACTTTTTTGATTCTTACGTTTATCCAAGCAGCTCGGGGATTATTTATCAATTCTGAGTCTACTCATGTCATTTTTTATCAGGCGGGCGCAATGGGCGCCTTGATGGCATCATTTGCAGGGCATATGGGTTCAGAAGGTTTTCTTTATCAGCCAGAATCTACAATTGTATGGATATTTATCGGGTCTTTGGTCAAGTTATCGCAGTTTAGAGAAATCAAAACTCAACCGACATATTAAGTATGAAACCCGAGAGGTATGGACTCAAAGCGCTATCGATTACTCAAGCTGAATTTCTTGAGCGCTTGCTTTTTAGAAGTCAGGTTTCAGAAAAGATTGTATTTGTTTTAGCTTTTGGTTTCTTTTGCTTTTTAGCGGGATTTGGAATAGCCAAACTTTACTTGGATAAACAAAATGCAAAAGAAAATTTAGCAAAGAGTATTTATTTTAATCAAAACAACAAAAAAACTTCTTCTTTGGCTGAAGAAATAAATAATACAAAAAATAATGACGAAAGCGGGATTCAGTTACTTCCTGAAAATAAACGAAGCCCTGCTTCTGAAGAATTCTTTTTTACTATTAGGGTTGGCTCAGCTGCAGATAAACTAGAAGCAGAAGAATTAATTAAAAAATATCAACCTGAATGCTTTGATATAAATTATAAATTCAGTGAAATCCATCGACGATATTTATTATACTGTGGAAGATTTGATGACATTTTTTCAGCCAAAGCCGTCTTGGAAAAACTAAATACTGAAGAGCACATTATTGTTCGAAAAATTAACAATGATTCTAATTGATTTTTTGAGCAACCACAGTCACTGAGGTGCCAAACGGGACATAATAAAAAAACTTTAATTCGAAATAAGCCCAAGCTTTAAGAATTGCATTTATCATTTTTGATAATTGAGGAAATTCAGCATCTGGACTTGGGTTATATTTACGCCAAAGTGCGGGCAATACAAAGAAATGAAAGAGATAACGGGATTCTTTGACTTCAAAACCTGCAGAACTTGCAACTGACATAAGTGATTTTTTGGTATGGCGCCGAAAATGACCCATTTTAACATCCCAATCAGACCACAAAACATTAAGAGCAGGACAAGTTAATATTAATAAAGTACCCGTTGGCATCCGTGAATAAATATTTTTTAAAAAATCTTTATCGTGCTTAATATGCTCTAAGACATCAAGAAGAACAACAGCGTCCTGTTCAATCAACGCCGTTTCATCAGTGATAACATGGCTGCCTGGTGATTTTAAGATGCGGTCGCGGAGTGATTGTATAGGTTCAATAAAGTAGTACTGCGACTTTGGAAACTCATGAAGGTAGTGCTTAAAAAAAACGCCAGCGCCAGCGCCAACATCCAACACAGACTTTGTTTTTTTATATTTTTTTAAGATTTGCAAAATATAAGAGTTGCGCGTGACATGCCAAAAAAAATTTAAAAACTGATCAGCTTTAAGAGCTTGATCTTCTAAGTGAGCTTCTAGACTCATGGATCAATCTCGGTTAAGACAGAGCTTTGTAATTGCACGAAAACGGTGAATAAAAGTAAGAATATTCCTAATAACAAAAGAGATAAAACAAAAGCCAAAAATAAAATTAAAAGATACCAACTTGATATGGAAAGCAGTCCAAGAGCTTTAAGAATTAAAAATGTGATACCAGAAAGGCCAGAAATAAAAATTAAAACTCCAGAAGCAATAATGGCTCGCATAGCGATGCGATCAACATAAGGCATCAGCATTCGAAATCCATGCATGATTAAGTTAAAATAACCCATTTTGGATTGATCAAAATAGCGTTCTCCGCGCTCGCAAGGCACACTCACAATCGGAATACCAACGTTAACAAGGCTTGAAGAATAACAAAGGCCAAAATAAGGGTGAAAAATAACTTTCTTCGCAGTTCTTCCTGGCATGAGTGCAAAATTTCCAGATCTTAAAATTTTTCCCGTCAGTGTTCGAAACATTAAGACAAAAGCAGAGTACATAATCCGAAACTTTAAGCTGGTTTTACGCTTGGTTCTGCGGGCAATAACAATTTTATGCAAAGATTGATTTTCTTCAGCAGCTTGTATAAGAACTGGAAGATCACTGGCGCGATCCTCGCCATCTGAATCCATAGTGATAACTAAATCGTTTTCTTGAATTTCGGTTTTAAGGTGTCTTAATCCAAAAACGATGGCTCTTTGATGTCCTAAATTAAAATCGGGAGTAATTACTTTTAAGTCAGGCAGTCCAGTGATCTCTTTTATGGCGGGATCAAGACCAGAGGTATCATCAATGAGAACAAATTTAATATCATATTTGTCAGAGAATTTGACTAAACATCCATTGATCTCGGCGCGCAGTTTTTGAAAAGAGAGCACATCAAAATAACATGGAGTCACGATCCAAAGGGTGGCTTTTAGCATAAAATTATCCTAAGATGGAAGACATCCTATGTATAGAAAGAAAATATTTTTTTCACTTTTCGTGCTGCTTGTCTTTGTATTCCTGAACATCGACCTTTGGCAGGGGTACGGAACAACCCAAGTTTTTCGAGATCCTGATGAGGCTTGGTATGGAATTGTCTTAAAGAGTGTTGCTTCCGAGGGCTGCGCAGGTGTGCCCATTTCTTATCAATTTAAAGATCGATTCAATTTTCATTCTTGTCAGTTTATGAGGGTGATTAACTCCACTTTACCAATTAAAAATATCATAACTCAGACGGTGACTTTAAAATTTATAAGTCGTTTTATTTTGATTTTAGCCTTTGGATTTTTTTATTTTCTAGTTTTTAAAGATGCTATTTTAGGTCTTTTGTTGGGGCTTTGTTTATTTTTAGACGGTGGAATTTATGTGTTTAAGCCAGGCATAATCACCATCCAAAATTTACTAACGGGTCATTTGGATGAATTTATTCGAACAAATCGGTATATGAGTCCGATGCAGTATCAAGTTCCGCTTCTTTTGTGGACCATGATTTATGTTAATTGGCTATTTTTAATTCAGGGAGATCGCCGCCGAATTGATATCGTCCTATTTATAACGACTTTAGGGCTCGGGGTGCTGATCGCTATAACCCCATTTTATGCATGGTCTACTTACTTATTAACAACTTTTTGGTTCTTAGTTTTTTCTTGGTCTAGGTGCTCTCGCGCCCGTTGGTATCTAGCTTTTACAAGTTTTGTAGTGACCGCCATACTTTCATTACTTATTTCTTTTTCTAAAACTCAAATTCCTTTTGTTCAAGATGTCCTTGTTCGAAGTGGATTTTTTAATGATCAGTGGAGCCCTCTTTTTATGTTAGATAAAGGGCTTATTTTAGGAATGTTAATATTAAGTTTTTTAATTTATAAATTATCTAAAAAAAGGATACTTAGTTTTCTTGTGCCAGTCTCTTTTTACTTATTTGTGAATATTAATGTTTTCACAGGTAAAGAATATCAAAATTTTCACTTCAAAGATTATTTAGGTCCAATGTGGTTTATCAGTTTAATTTTTATGGCAACACTTCTGTTTAAAAATAAAAAAAATATTATTTATGGATTATTAATATTTTTATCAAGTCTTGGTCTTTTTCAACATGTCATCAGCCAGACAGGCCGTCAGAGTGTTATTTTTGAAGAAGAAAGTCGTATTGAAACTCAAAAAATTCTTACTTTTTTTAAAGTACATCCAAAACAAAAAGTTTATTGCAGTGAATTTTATCAAACCTTGCCATTGATGACAGATGTAAAGTGCTCGTGGCATCACTTATTAATGACATATCCGCTGAGTAATGAAGAAGTTCTTGACCAATCCATGGCTCAATGGAGACTTTCTGGAAGAAGCGAAGAGCAGGTTAAGGAGTGGATATCAATGGATGCATCTCCTGCTAGATCTTTGGGCGTTTGGAGTCATGGAATTTTACCCGCGTGGTCGAATACAAGTCTTGGAGCTGAATTATACAGTGTTAAAAATTTACAGGAACATATTATTCCACTTTGGATGGCAACTTATAAATTATTTGATGTTGATCAAGCGATCAAAAAAATTGGGAATGCTGATTTTTATATTTTGCCACTGTCATTTGCAAATCAACAAAGTCAATTTGAAGCCGTCGCTACTTTTTCAAATTTCGGAATATACAAAATAAAAAAGTAAATTGATCAAAAAGAATTAAACAAAGTCTAAGCCGCCTGTTTTTGCAACCACTGATTGAGCAATTGAATCTCTGGCGGAGTCAGTTTTTGGTATCCAAAGAAAAAATCATTTCCATCTTGGCGAAGTAAGCGGACTTGAATTTTAAGTCCATTACTAATGCGGATTTCTACCTCTTGTGACTCCAGGCCTGGTGGTGGTGCTGTGAGGCCACGGATCTGTACACTTTCACTGGAAATCGAAACTAATTTTGCCCAGGGCCCTATGCCATCAAAGTGAATTAAAATTTGTCTTTGGCTTTGAAGCTTTTTAAGAGCGGGTGAAATTTTAGGAAAGTTAACTTTGATTTTCCAAACAAGTTGATCAGCAATAAAAATAAAAACACCAATATTAAGTAAATAAATAATTCCTACTAAGCCATTGCTCTTAATATTTTGTCCTAAATTTAAAGTTTGTTGGCCAATGTAGGCGCCCAGTAAAATCAGAACATACTTCCAAGCCAACGTGGCACCTCGGACCATAAGAATTCCAATGATAATACTGGATATGGATAAGGCGTGATCGTAAAGGGATTCAGTGGCTAGGGCTGCCTTTATAAGTCGGAAGTTGAATGGATTTCCAACATTTGTCAGCAGTGAAACAGAAATCACTTTATTAAAGAAGGGGGCTAAAATAAGTGCGATGCCAAACCATCGAATCACATCTTTACGTTCAAGAAATTTAACAACCACCATGGCTACACGACGTTTTTATCTTTGTGGTCAACAAAACTCATTTGAATGACATCACTTGGAATGGGCTCGAGCGGGGGAGCACTTTTATTTTTATTAATTGGCTTTACTAGAGATAAGGGATCTTCTTTGCGCGAAAGCAAAGCATCACTGGTCGCAATTACAAGACAAATGGCAAGGGGATCAAAGACGAATACTAAAATTAAAATCAAATATTTTACAACATCATCAATTTCCAATTTAAAAGTTCGAGAAATATATATCAGAGGTCCGACTCTTTGTTTAACTTCAAGAATCCGTAAATTAGAAGCTGTGATAGCTTCTTCAACTTTACGAGTATCATTATTGATGGCTGCAATCAAAGGCTCTACCTGAGCCCGAGCTTTAAAGCGCTTTGTGCTTTGATTGGCAGGGATTTCATCGACCCCTTTATTGATGCGATTGATTTCAGCAACATGGCGATTTTGCTGACTCTGTAGTGCTGCTAGTTTAATATTTTCCGCATCAAGAGCTCCTGATGCGGATTGATAAGCGTCAGATAAAAATCCAAAAATTCCCATGCTTGTAATAATACTAAGAACTACAATGGCAAACAAAAGGTAGGATTTAAATAAAAAATTTAAACGCTGCCATCTTTGGTGAAGGTAAGCTGAAAGGACAAATTTAGCGAATTCTAGGGCAATGGCCATAGCGCAGACGGCAAGTGCTGCTCCCGAAAAAAGAGCACTCAGCCCAAGAACTGAAAAGGCAGCCCCAAGTGTAGAGACTGAAACAGTCGCAATAATAAGTCCGACAATACACCAGACAGCAATCATAACATCTTATCGGCAAGCCTTTGATCTGCCTGAGGTAAAATTATGAGCTATACAAAGAGAAGGAAAAGTGACTCGTTATAGAACAAAATAGAGTTTTTCAGCAAGACCTTAGTCTGGGGCAGAAAATCTAATTACTTTTTATCTTTCACTTGGATAAATCGCGACAGGGGGCCATTGATATCAGCAACTATGCCATTAAGATTTCTTAAAAGATTATCAGAATCAATCGCTCGTAAAACAGTGATCGTTGAAAGAAATCGACCATTCTCGTCGGTGACTGAAGCCGATGCGATATCGCATCGTATCCGAGTGCCATCTTTTCTTATCATAGTAGTGTAAGTAATATGGTGAAAGCCTTGATCCATAATTGTCTGTAATCCGCGAGCGGCTTCGGAATGCATTGACTCCGGATAGATATCATAAATGGACTTACCGACAAGTTCGCCTTCATCGTAGCCAAGAACTTCATGCTCACAACGATTGGCCATCAAAATTTTTCCCGCCGCATTCACGGCATGCATCATATAGGGTGTTTCTTGAAAAGCTTTCTTATAAACCTCAAGTCTTTTTTCAATGTTTTCGACTTGTTTTTCGCTTTGAGATAAAGCCGCCTGCAGTTCGATCAATTTCTGTCTTAGATTTTGATTAGGGTTGGCTTCCCCTAACATGGCTCGCATGAGATCTTTTGGACTGATAATTCCAACCACTTTTTCATTATCATTTCTAACTAAGATACGATGGGTGGGCGTGGCAATCATCTCACGCAAAACTTCTGCTAATGTAGCACCTATTTTTACAAATGAAACGGGTTCCAAAAGCTCAAGATGATGTCCTACCTTATCACTTTTTACAAATTTAGTTTTATGAAGCATATAAGCTTTAAGAAGAGTCAGCTCAGAGAGCATACCTAAAACCTCACCCAGGGGATTAATAACAGGGCTTGAAGAAATTCCGTTATCTAAAAAAACACGAATAACGTCTTCTAGGGGATCGCCGGAACCAATCATTTTCGGATTAGGAGTCATCAGATTTGAGGTTGTTCGCATAATGTATATTCTCTTAAATTCTAATTTAAAGAACAACCAAGAATTGATGCCCTGGACTCTTAATTAAATCTCATTAGCAAGCTTACCGTTATCCGGCCTATTGCTTCAGAATAACTAGAAACTTCTGTAATTTGTTGGGATCCCTTTATTCAAACAGGTCCTAACGCATAACATTCCACCCCAAGCCGGGAAGAACTAAAATTAGACACGTCAAAGACGATTTGTAGGCTTGAAAGCGATCTTTTTTCAATGGATACGCAGAAAGAATTCTTTAAAGCTGGAATTAGTAAAATTATCAGTAAAAATCTTTGTCGAATACTTTCAAGTGGCACAAGTAAAAAAATAATTTGACGTCGAGTCAACATATTAAGATTCTATCTGTAGCGAACCAACTAAGGAGTCTTAAAAATGGCAAAAGGCGAGAATAAAGGTAAAGAAGGAAAAGGTAAACCAAAGCTGACGACAAAAGAAAAACAAGAAAAGAAAAAAGAAAAACAAAAATCTAAATAAATTTTATATAGAAAAAATCTAAAAGATCGGCCTCTTCTTTGTGCGGGGCCGATCTTTTAGATTTTCATCAATTACAAAAGTACTGCGTTCAATTCCCATCACTTTTTTTCCGTACATATTTTTTTTCTTTAATAATATCAAATAATTGACACAAAGATTCATCTTCATCTGACAAAAGATCAAATTTAAAATTATATTTATTAATAAACTTATCATGTGAGTTTAAGTTGTCTCGAGAGATACCGAAAACGAGAGCATTTTGTTTTTCAAACTGCGAAAGTAGTTCATTGAATTCAATTCCTTCGGTCGTGCAGCCAGGAGTATTATCTTTGGGATAAAAGTAAGGAATGACCTTTTTTCCTTTTAGATCATTTAAAATTCCATAATTCTTAAAATGTTAATTTCCGTGTTCATCTACGATATCGCCGACAAGCTCTTCAAGGATATCTTCTAATGTGAGTAGGCCAATATTTTCTTGCGTCTGCGGATCTCTGACAATAGCCATGTGAGTTCTTTTGTTATTTAGAATTCGCATGATTTTATCTTGACGCATGTTGGGATCAATAAAAACAATAGGCCTCATGGATTTCCGTAAGGCTTCATTGTCAGGAGTTTCAGTCATCATAAAAAAAGCGTCTTTCATATGCACAACGCCAACAATGTTTTGAAAAGTATCCTGGACTAAGGGGAACCTGCTGTACATTCTCTTTTGTGCAATAGCGAGATTGTGTTCAATGGTTTGACTTAAGGAAAAAAATTGAACTTGGTGCTCTGGAATCATAATTTCACGTGCGCGCTTGTCAGAAAACGAAAAGGCTTGATTAATAATTCGAGCCTCGCTTTCTGAAATAACTCCATCATCATGGGAATCCTTCATCACGATTTTAAGTTCTTCTTCAGACAAGGCCTTTTCTTCGTTATTATTAAATCCTAAAAGTTTTAAGATCCAATTCGCGAGGAATGTAAAAATAGAAATGATAGGTTTTGCGATTCTATAAAATAATCGCAAAGGATGTGATATAATCAGAGTTACTTTTTCGGCTCTTTGAATGGCCATGCTTTTAGGGACAAGTTCGCCAAGCACCACATGAAGAGTAGTGATAATAAAGAAAGAAAGCCCTAATGCAAAAGCATGAAATTGAGTCGAGTTTTCTTTAGCAAGTTCTGGAAACCAAAGAATAAAAAGTTGATAGAAACTTTCTTCGCCCACCCATCCCAAGGCAAGACTGACGAGGGTGATTCCTAGCTGAGTCGCAGATAAATATTCATCAAGTTGATCGACGCATAAAATTGAAATGCGAGCGGCCGCAACGCCCTGGCCATCAAGCTCTTGCAATCTGGTTCTACGCACCTTAACAATGGCAAACTCTGCGGCCACGAAAAAGCCATTTAAAGCCACCAATAAAATAGATAAGAGAATGTAGAGAACTGTCGGTAAGTAACTCGGGTCTGGGTCCATAAAGTGAAAATAAACATAGTTCACTAATGATCTGAACTGCAACAAAAATATAATAAATTAAGTCAGCTTATGAATTAACTGCTAGAATCAGGACATCTGCGAAGTCTTTATAAGCAGTTCTAAACTAGTATTTATATATTAAGATAAAGATTTCAGTGATAGTTTTTGTCTTGATTAATTTACCATTGAGGCAAGCTCATGAAGTTGAAAAAAATTGTAAAAAAAAAAGGATTTTTTAAAGGCTGGAGACAAAAGGCCCCGCTCACTCATAATTTAGCTACTACAGAAGTTGAAAACCTTATGCTTCAGCTATTGAATTCCTTAGAAGAAGGAATTCATGGGGTTGATCTTAATGGAAATATTTTGTTTGAAAATACAGCAGCCAACCAACTTTTGGGATATTCTTATAATGAAAATATTGGTAAAAACTCTCATGAATTAATGCATCATCATCGACTTGATGGTAGAATTTACCCAAAAGAACAATGCTTACTTTATAAAACAATCCACGATGCGACCCCTCGGCGTGCTCAAGTCGAGACCCTTTGGTGCAAAGATGGAAATCCCCTGCCTGTTGAAATGTCATCGAGCCCCATATTCAACGAAAAACAAGTCGTAGTTGGAGCTGTCCTATTGTTTCGTGATATCCGGGAAAAACAGTTAGCTGAAGAGAAATCGAAAGAAAGTGATTCGTTAATTGAGATGGCCGGAAGAATTGTTAAACTTGGAGGATGGACCATCGATTTAGAGTCTAAAAAAGTGATTTGGTCCAAAGAACTCGTGGTTATTCACGAGATGCCTTTAGGGTGGTCTCCCTCGAGTTTTAAAGAAGAGCAGGATTTTTGCGTCCCTGAGTGCCAAAATTTAGTTATGAAATCTTATACGGCCTGTGCCGAGGATGGAATTCCATTTGATATTGAAATACAAATTATAACTGGTCAGGGTCGTAAAATCTGGGTCCGAAATATTGGAGAACCCGTACGTGATTCTTTAGGTAAAATCGTTCGTTTGCAAGGTGCACGTCAAGATATTGAAGATCGCAAACGACTTGAACAACAACTCATAAGAGCTCAGAGGCTTGAAAGTCTTGGAACTTTAGCTGGAGGAATAGCTCATGATCTTAATAATATTCTTGCTCCGGCCATGCTTGCTGTCGATTTATTGCAAGAATCTGATCTTGAGAAGCGATACCAAAAAATTGTTTCTACGATACAGACTTCGATTGAGAGAGGAGCTGAGCTTGTTAAACAAGTGCTTATGTTTGCCCGAGGATCCGAAGGTCAGCGAGTCGTGCTTGAGGTCTCAGAACTTTTGCAAGAAATCGAAAAGATTGCGAATGAAACTTTTCTTAAGAATATTGAAGTAAAAGTTAAATGGGATTCTGATTTATGGAAAGTTCAGGGGAATTCGACACAACTGCATCAAATATTATTAAATATTGCAGTTAATGCCCGGGACGCAATGCCAAATGGAGGGCAATTAATAATTTCGGCAAAAAATATTAAAATTGAAAAACCAATCACTTCTGAAAATGATATAGAAATAGGATCTTATGTTTTAATTTCAATTCAAGATTCTGGATTCGGAATTCCAAAAGATCAGATTGATAAAATATTTGACCCCTTTTTTACAACAAAAGAATTTGGCCGCGGAACCGGTTTAGGTCTTTCAACTTCTTTAGGAATTGCAAAAAATCATAAAGGGTTTTTACAAGTTGAGAGCGAGCTTGGTCATGGAACAATTTTTAAACTCTACCTTCCCGCTCAATTCAAATTAGAGCAAGTTGTTGTTAAAAAATTACCTCTCCATATTAAACATGGTCAGGGGCAAGGTATTTTAGTTATTGATGACGAAGATTTTATTCGAGAGATTA
This sequence comes from Pseudobdellovibrionaceae bacterium, assembly GCA_043720615.1. Taxonomy (GTDB): domain Bacteria; phylum Bdellovibrionota; class Bdellovibrionia; order Bdellovibrionales; family Bdellovibrionaceae; genus JAYWDA01. Next base: position 10,738 of record JAYSSI010000030.1, read on the forward strand.
CAAAATTAACCTTAGAGTCTTTTGGATTTCGTATCTTTACTTGTGCTGATGGGGCATCGGCTATTTCCACTTTTTCTAAGCATCAAAATGAAATAGATTTGATTCTTACTGATCTGATGATGCCAAAGATGGATGGAGTTAAAACAATTCAGCGACTTCTTGAAATTTCACCAAACATTAAAATTATTGCCACCAGTGGCCTTAATTCAGAGGATAACATTTTAAAAGCCCAACAGGCAGGGGCAAGTGCCTTTATTTCGAAGCCATTTTCTGCCGAAACTTTATTACTAAAAATTTCTGAAGTTATCAATAGCTCAAAGTCTGTTTAACATTTAAAGTCTATCGACCACCACGGCCTCGGCCAGAGCTGCAATCTATCCAAGAGAGTGAAAACTTTTGCAATAGCACGCCGTCCGCAGTGTCAACAGTCAGTTGGCCATTTTTATTAGGCCCACCATTGGTGATTTGCACGGTGGAATCGACGACAATCGCTGTGTTTTCTTTGCGTGGGACACAATCTAAAATCGGCGGTCTGCGGTTGGCGGGGCGAACAGCAAGAAGGGTATAATTTTCGTTGATGGGGCCTTTCCAGACCTGATTTCCAAATTCGGCGGAAAGTTTTCGATGACCAGGGTTGGGACCTGACATCACTTTAACATTTTGGCTGGCAACGACATTTTCATCTAATGCCACAAAGCCTCTAAAGTCAGCGGCATCCACTCGAAATCCTAGATTTCTAGGTTTTGTCAGATGAAGAATAACGGAGCAAGTTTTTCGAGCCAAGGAAATTTGCTCTCCAACTTCCGTATTATAACGATCATAAAGAACCGAAAAAGCCGAGCCATCAGGGGACAGAACGGCGCGAACGCTGCCTTGGGGGCAGCCACTGCCACGGTACTCAACCGATTTTAATTGAATTTCAGCCCAAGCCGCTGTTGAGAAAAGAGCTGAAAAAAGAGTTGAGAAAATAGTTGATAAAAATAAAATCGTAAAAAGCCAATTCTTCATAAAGATCTCCATTCTTTCTTAGACAAAGTTCTAAGCAAAAGTGTCCTCAGTTAACATCTCGAAGGATCAAATCGCAAATCCGGATTTAATTTTGACAAAATCTTCTGATCCTATGACCATTCTCTGTAGGGGGTATTGATGGGAGAAATATTATTGTCGACAACACCGGCAACAACGGATTTTGCGCTTCTCGTGGCCAGATTATTTATCGGCGTATGTTTTATAATTCACGGCTTAGGAAAGCTAGGGCTTGTGGGAACCGGTAATATGCAAGGTTTTACAGGTTGGCTAAAAAATTTAGGAGTTCCATTTCCAGCCGTTCAAGCTCGCCTTGCCATGATTTCAGAAATAGGCGGCGGACTTCTTATCACTTTAGGTTTTTTAGAACGCTTTGGCTTACTTGTATGTTTTTTTACCATGGTTATTGCTGCGGGCGTAGGCCATAAGGGAGCGGGTTATTTAATCACCAATAATCCACCCGGAAATGAATATACTTTAAATTTAGCAGTCATTTGCGTTGTCCTTTTTCTTTTAGGGCCGGGGGCTTATTCGGTCGATGCCATTTTGTTTAAGCTATAATCGTTCGACCAGCAGTGTTATATGCTGTTTTTGCTATAACAGTCTTGCGCGAATCCTAAAAATATAAGAACCATACAAACTTATTCTGAGGGATTTATATGGGTATGAGCTGGGTTGATTATTTGGTTGTTGGGATCTATTTTTGTTTCGTTTTAGGCATCGGTTGGGTGGTTAAAAGAAGCGTTAAAAACACGGGTGACTTTTTAATGAGTGGTCGCTCGATTCCTTTGTGGATTTCAAGCTTAGCATTTATTTCAGCTAACTTGGGAGCCCAAGAAGTCATTGGCATGGCAGCTTCAGGAGCCAAATACGGGATCATGACCGCCCATTTTTATTGGTTGGGTGCCATTCCAGCGATGGTTTTTTTAGGCGTTTTTATGATGCCCTTTTACTACGGCAGTCGAGCCCGCTCTGTGCCTGAATATTTATCTTTAAGATTTGATGAAAAAACTCGAGCCGTGAATGCCTTTTCATTTGCCGCCATGACCATTTTTTCTTCGGGAGTTTCGCTTTACGCCTTAGCTCTTTTGCTTCAAACGATTTTAGGATGGCAGTTTGAATCTTCTGTGCTATTGTCAGCAGGAGTTGTTTTAGCTTATACATTCCTCGGTGGACTGACCAGTGCCATTTATAATGAAGTATTACAGTTCTTTTTGATCGTGCTTGGAATTTCACCTGTTGTTTATATAGGTCTGCATGTTTTGGGTGGATATGAAAGAATGACCACAAAGCTTCCAGAGGTGATGAGCCATACTTGGAAATTTGCAGATGTAGCGACGAATAACCCCATGGGTGTCGGTTCATTTGAATTGATTTTTGGATTGGGTGTAGTGCTGTCTTTTGGCTACTGGTGCACGGACTTTTTAGTGGTTCAGCGCGCGATGGTCACAAAGGATATGTCAGCCGCTCAAAGAACTCCTATCATTGCGGCTATTCCAAAACTTTTACTTCCACTGATTGTGATCTTGCCAGGTATGATTGCTATGGCCTTAACAAAAGATGGCAGTACATTTCAGATTCCTTTAAAAGCTGATGGCCGAGTTGACTATGATATGACTTTGCCAAGTTTACTGACTCATTTTTTACCACCTGGGCTTTTAGGTGTGGGTGTAACAGCGTTGATGGCTTCATTTATGTCTGGTATGGCCGGGAATGTAACGGCCTTTAACACTGTATGGACGTATGATATTTACCAAGCCTACGTGAAAAAGAATGCCAGTGATGCGCATTACTTTACAGTGGCCAGAGCCGCGACGGTGATTGGAATTCTATTATCAGTGGCCACCGCTTATTTAGCGCGAAGCTTTAATAACATTATGGATTTATTGCAGCTGATTTTTGGTTTTGTTAATGCGCCATTGTTTGCCACATTTTTACTGGGAATGTTTTGGAAAAGAACAACAGGGCACGGAGCTTTTTGGGGACTTATCAGTGGAACAACAGCGGCAGCTATCACCCATGGATTGACTGTGGCTGAAGGTAAGGGCGGCTGGCTTACAAATCTTCATGAGTATCCATCAGCCATGGGACAAGCATTTAATATTGCCATGATTGCTTGGACGACTTGTTTGCTTGTTACAATTGTTATCAGTCTAGTGACAAAGCCTAAAACTGATGAAGAGATGAAGGGATTAGTTTACAGTCTGACGCCAAGACAATCCGCGGGGCATTTGCCTTTTTGGAAACGACCGGTTGTTATGGGCTGCGGAGTTTTATTTTTAACGGTAGTTCTTAATTTTATTTTTGCTTAAGAGTGTAAAAGCAAGACGAGGTTTTTTGTGCTAAATTGGTTGATTGATTTACGAAATGTCATTGGATTATTTTTTGTGATTATTGGAATCATTCTAATTAGTATTTCAATGTCACCATTGCATTTAATGGTTCAGGGTCTTGATATGCAGCTTTGGTGTGGAATTATTTCTACAGCTTTTGGCGCTTTGATGGTCGCTTCTGGATCTTTGGTCAAGTAATCCTCTCGAATGAATTGGGTTTTAATCCGAGGCATTGTGAGAAAAGAGTTTCATTGGGAAAATTTTGTTTCCCTGATGAAAATGCATTTCAAAAAAGATCAGGTGTTCACGGCGGACATTATTAGAAATAGCAAAAGCCATAAGAAAAAATAACCTTTAATAGTTCAAAAAACATATAGAAGGCCTTAAGGACCAAGTCCCTAAAAAAGGTCGTAAGATTTTAATCGGCTTGTCTCTTGGGAAGGGGGTGCTAACCCTGGAATAGGCTGAGTTTCTGAAAAAAACAAACTCAGCTAAAATTCTTTTGTGAATGCTTCTTTCTTGTTTGAAGTGGATTATTTTGTAAAGATAGTATCTATGATAAATCAACTTCAGACCGACTTTACTGAACTATTAAAAATTCGCTATCCCATTATTGGTGCTCCCATGTTCCTGGTGAGTAATGTTGATATGGTGGCAGCGGTCAGTGAAGCCGGGGGGATTGGAGCATTTCCGACTTTAAATTATCGCCCGAGCGAAAAATTTTCTGAGGCTTTAATAGCAGTTCGAGAGAAAACAAAAAAACCTATTGGGGTTAACATCATAGTTAATAAAAGCAACACCCGACAAGACTCAGATTTAGCTTTATCACTCAATGCAGGCGTCGAGCTTTTTATAACTTCGCTAGGAAATCCAAAAGATGTGATTCAAGAAGCTCATAAGAATGGAGCTAAAGTTTTTTGTGATGTGACCAATCTTGAGTTCGCGCTAAAAGTTCAAGACTTAGGGGCGGATGGAGTGATTGCTGTTGGGGCTGGTGCCGGTGGTCATGCCGGGCCACTTTCTCTCATGGTTTTGATTCCTTGGCTTAAAGAAAAATTAGAAATTCCTGTGGTTGCGGCTGGTGGAATTGCACATGGTTCTCAGATAGCTGCTTGTTTAAGCCTTGGAGCTTCTGCTGTGAGTATAGGAACTCGCTTTATTGCCTGCAAAGAAGCTACAATTGATGAAGCCTATAAAATTGCTGTAGTTCAAGCAGGACCAGAAGATATATTTCTGACCAGTCGAATTTCAGGCACTCCAGCGGCTGTGATTCGAACGCCTTATACAGAAAAAATGGGGCCAGATTTACCTTGGCTGATCAAAGCGTTAAAACAAAACTCGGCGACAAAAAAATTAGTTGTGCCGTTGATTCATTGGTTGGGGATGAAAAAGCTTGAAGCCGCCGCTGTGACGCCCACTTGGAAAACAGTGTGGAGTGCGGGTCAGTCCGTCGGGTTGATACATGAAATTCTGAGCTGTGAAAAAATAATTCAAAAATTGCTTCTTGAGTACGAAGCGGCTGCGCAAAAAATTCTTCGTTAATTTTTAGAATGAGAGCGATTTTTAACCGACAAGGTCAGCTGAAATTTCATCACAGGATCAGCACCTCTTGATGGAACAAAGGCATATCCACTAAAAGTTTTCTCCATCCGGTCCGAACTTTTTTTGGCATCCAAAATCAACTGATCGACAAGATCTGCCTCTTCGCAAACAAAATGAACATGGGAATCAGATCGTTTTAAAAACTCGGCCTTAAAATCTTTAAAAATAAAATCTATTTTGTGACCTGATGCCTGGATTGATTGCACAGCCTTTATAGCTATGGAAAGTTCTGCACCGATGGCCAAAGCTCCAAAATACATAACGTTCAAATGATTTTTTGTTCGATATCCTAGGTTAATTCTAACAACACTGCGAGGCCCTTGTAGCTCTAAAATTTTTGGATTTACAAAAGCTAATAGCGGCAGTTTTAGCAGAGCATATGTTTTTAAAAATAAATTTATTTTCCATAAATTCATATAAGTCCAAATTTGTCCCGTTAAGAGTTGAGTCCATCATCACAAAGTGTTCCGCAATGCACAATTGATTCTTTTATAATAAACTGCACTAATACTTAAAAGTGGAGGATTTATGAAGTGTTTTAAAATAATTGGTGTCTTAATGTTACTTGGTTCAACGCCGGCGATAGCCGCAGATGATGTAGGGATTGGGGCTGTTTTAGGGAGCCCAACAGGAGTTTCGGCTCATCTAAGATTAGACGATCGACATTTATTAGCAGGAGCTTTTGCTTATAATTTATCTAAATATTCTGGCTTACAACTGTCGGTTGATTATCTTTGGGATAATGTTTACGAGTTCAATATTAAAAGTGCACAGTGGGATGTTTACTATGGTCTGGGTGGACGAATTATTGCCATTCAATCTGGTGATGATAGAAATAAAACAGCTTTCGGTGTTCGCGCACCGCTGGGAACAAGCCATACAATCCGAGATCCTAATATCATGGTTTTTGGAGAAATTGCTCCTGTTCTTAATTTGGCTCCAAGCACGGATGTTGGTTTTGATCTAGGCATTGGATTTAGAATCTTATTTTAAGTTGTCGAAAGACAAGCAGACCTTGACGGTTCTTTTTCACGACTCATCTTTTCCTTAAGCGATAAGGAGAGATGAGCTTATGACAAGACCGTCTGGATTTATACCTGTCCTGCCTTTAAAAAATGCAGTTCTTTATCCAGGGGTAGCGCAAGCCTTGCGGGTAGGACGTGAAAAAAGTATTCGAGCTTTAGAAAAATCCTTTCAAAATAATAATTGGATCATTGCGCTTACACAACGTGAGCCCCATGTAACCATTGAGTCCATGGCTGATTTGTATTCTATGGGTGTGCTTTGTAAAATTGAGTCTTTCATAGGTAATCCTGAACAAGGTTTTAATATCGTTGTTCGTGGCCATGAAAGAATTCAAATCATTTCAAGTTCTGAGCAATCTGGATTTTTTGAAGCTATTTTTGAATCCGTTGAAGATATTTTTGATATTGATGATTCCACTCGTAACGCGCTTCTGGACAGTGTTAAGTCATTGGCCATGAGTGTTTTAAAGTTAATTCCTAGTGATACCCATGAAGTGGAAGAGTTACTAAAGGGGATTGAGGACTTAAAGTACCTGACTTATTTAACCGCAGCTAATGCCGACATTGATCTTAAAGATAAACAAAATTTGTTGGAACAAAATTCGTTAAAAGAACGAGTGTTAAGTTTATTAAAATTACTTCAATCCTTTAAAGATAACTTAGAGGTCCAGGCGGATATTCGTCAAAAACTAACGATTAAGATTGGACAATCCCAAAGAGAATCCATCCTGCGAGAGCAACTGCGCACCATTCGCGAGGAACTTGGTGAAGGTGATGAAGAATCTCAGATAGAAAATTATCAAAAAAAAATTGATGAAGCTATGATGCCAGAGGATGCTCAAAAATTGTCGGAGCAACAATTAAAGCGTTTTGCAGACATCACAGCAGCTTCTCCTGAATATCATATGATTCGAAGTCATTTGGATTTGTTGGTTTCGCTACCATGGAATAAAAGTGCTCCAACGGGTGAAATCAATTTAGATAAAGCTAGAGATATTCTAGATGCTGATCACTATGGCTTAGAGAAAGTTAAAAAAAGAATCATTCAGCATCTCGCCGTGATGAAGATGAAGAAAAATCAAAAAGGATCTATTCTTGTATTAGTAGGTCCCCCCGGTGTTGGGAAAACATCTTTAGGTCAAAGTATTTCGAAGGCGCTGGGTCGCAAGTATGTTCGAGTTAGTGTGGGTGGTGTGCGTGATGACGCCGAGATTAGAGGTCATCGTAGAACTTATATTGGATCCTTGCCGGGCCGAGTGATTTCAGGAATAAAGCGCGCCGGTGAAAATGATCCGGTCTTTGTGTTAGATGAAATTGATAAGCTAACAAAAGCATTTAATGGCGACCCGGCCAGTGCGCTTCTTGAAGTGCTTGATCCCGAGCAAAATAATTCTTTTTTAGATCATTATTTGGACACTGGATTTGATCTTTCAAAAGTATTTTTCATTTGTACGGCCAACAGTTTAGATACAATTCCTGGACCTTTATTGGATCGAATGGAAGTGATTGAAGTCAGTGGTTATACCTTAGCTGAAAAATTTCATATTGCTAAAAACCATCTTATTCCTAAGCAAATGAATGAGCACGGCTTGAGTGCTGCCCAATTGCAAATTTCAGAAGAGGCTTTGCATAAAATAATTTCTCATTACACGCGGGAAGCAGGAGTCCGAGAACTACAAAGAAAAATTGCGGCTATTTGTAGAGCTGCGACCGAGCGTGTGGTGCGTGCCAGCGGCCAAAAAGTCATTATATCACTTATTGATCTTGAGGAAATTTTAGGACAAGAAATATTTTATCATGATGTGGCTCAGGAAAGGATGCCGTCGGGTGTGACAACAGGCTTAGCTTGGACACCGGTGGGGGGAGAGATATTGTTTGTGGAGACAGCTCTTATGCCGGGAACAGGCCAACTTATTATAACCGGTCAACTCGGAGATGTGATGAAAGAGTCAGCGCAAATTGCGTTGACTCTTTTAAAGGCAAAGCTTCCTTTTGAAGGTCAGATGATTGATTTTTCGAAGCACGATGTGCATGTGCATGTACCAGCTGGAGCGATTCCAAAAGATGGGCCTTCTGCTGGCGTGACTTTGTTAACTTCAATGGCATCGCTGTTTTTAAAAAGAACCGTGTCCCCAAAACTTGCGATGACAGGGGAAATTACTTTGCGTGGGGCTGTAACGCCAGTGGGTGGTGTTACAGAAAAAATTATTGCAGCTCATAGGGCGGGTGTGACGGAAATTATATTGGCAGAAAAAAATCGCAAAGACATTAAAGATGTTCCCGACGATGTTAGGAGTAAAATTAAGTTTCACTTTGTCGAGCATATCAATGAAGTTTTAAAAGTGGCATTAGGTTTTGATTTTCCACGGGATATTCCTGGAGAATTTCTTTTTACTCCGGGTTCCAGCTCCATGTCTTCGGGAGCAGCGAATTAAGATCTATGACATAAATATAACTTCCTTCGTCTTTGATTGGAACAAGTCCTGTTTTTAAATAATCAGGGCGTCCATCAAGACCAAAATCATTATCATTCATTAAGACTAAATATCTATCTTCGACGATGGTAAGACCTTCGATTTTTTCAACATCATCAATGCCTAATTCAGCAAGATCTGCGACAAGTTTCTTTTTTAAGGGTCCGTTTTTGCTCGGATCGGGAATAAAATAAATTTTTCTAAAGCCTTTTTTTCCTAATGTATCATTTCTCTCAATAACAAAAATTCCTAAATCTTTAAAGGCTGCGACATCGCCAATTTTATCAGCACTCGAGTCATCAAATGGGTAGTGTTTTATTCCGATGGATTTTTTAGTCAGAGGATCAAAAATAAGAATAGGAGCTTTAAGATCTTCAGGTCCTGATTTTAACGGACTTTCAAGAAAGACCCACAACATATTTTTAAAATAGGTCAAGCCTTCGAAACCCCGATTAAAACGACGTTTGGAAAAAATTTCTGGAAAATGTTTCGCAGGTAAAAAGCGTTCTAATAAAATGCCTTCTGCAGAAAATTGCATGAGACTTGGAAGATACTCTTCTCCCATCCAGATATGCCCAAACTTATCTTGAGTGATACCTTCTGGATCAATACCGTTAGGATTTGTAGGAATTAAATAATCATAAACATCGACTGGATCTTCAAGGCCCGGTGCGGGCGGTAGGCCTGATAAATTTCCAGACGCATTTTTTAGTAAAATCGTATTTTCAATTTTTAGATCAGAAAATTCAGTGGTTGTTGAAAAGAAAATCCAACGTGGTACATAGTCCGGCAATAAAAAAGGTCGATTTCCATTGTACTGATCCCCATTGGGACCACGATCGGTGTGGGTGATAAATCGATACCGTCCCTCTGGCGTATTGCCTAAAAAATGAACTCCTGAAAAGCCACCTAAAAAAACTTCTTGGCCCGCGGATGATCGGCCCAAGGATGGAAGATTTTTAAATTCAATTTTCTTTACACTCATACTTCCACATCCAAAAGTTAAACAAATGGCGACTCCACTGACTATGCTACTGGCAAAGCCCTTGGCAAGCCTTTGGGCTAAATTTGTATGAAACATAATATTTATTGCCTTTATCTTTTTTTAGAAATTTAAAGATTGTTCTTAAATATCCTAATTTGAGACAGGAAGACACCATTTATATTTCAATGGATGTAAAAATAAACCGAAAAGCTCAATAGATTATGGGACCTACAAAGGCAAGTAAACACATTCTTATTGTTGACGATGAATCACAGATTCGAGATCTCTTATTGTTCGTCATTAATCAGCTGGGCGATTGTCATGTCAGTCAAGCCTGCCATGGTGAAGAAGCCTTAATGATCGTTAAAAAAGGGCCAGTGGATTTAATTATCACTGATCTGGCGATGCCAAAAATGAATGGTTTTGAACTTTTAAGACGTTTAAAAAATTTAAGTTTTAATATTCCTACCTTGGTACTTACGGGAGATGGAGATCGTCGAGTGACGGGTATGATTGCCAACTTTGGGGTGTCAGAATTTTTAGATAAACCATGGAATAACGATGAATTACTAAAAATCATTAAACGAATACTTTTACAGAAAAACAAGCAAGTAATTGCGTCGTGAGGACACTTGGAAGCCGTTAGTTTATTCAGCCGTTTCAGAATAGACGTCCTCCTCGTATCACCATCAGCTGAAATCCTGCAGAGGATTGTTCAAGTGACAGAAAGACTCAAACTTTCCGCTCATCGTGTTTACGAAGTCTCTGATTATGAAAAAAACTTTAGCGAGATTGGTCGCCCTAATGTAGTTATTCTTGATCTTTCGTTATCTCAAGAAAGTACTTTAGCTTTAGAGAAAATATTTCAATTAAAGACCATCATTCCTCACAGTCATTTTATAGCCTTAGTGGGAGATTCACAAGATGCCCTGTTGGTTCAGAAATTAAGTGATGCAGGCGTAGATCAAGTCCATTCATCAACGGATGTCTTGTGTTCAGTCAAAATTGATTTTTTACTCATGCACGAGTTTTTACTTAAATTTTACCCGATTGATTTAAGAGATTTATTTCCTGGCACAGAAATCACATTTAATGCTTTTCATTATATGAGCTTAAATAATAAATACTTACCGGTCATTTTTGAGCGGTTTGTCCTCACTGATAAAAAATTTAAACGTTTAGAAAAAATAAAACAAATATACATTCAAAACAATGCCGCTCCGGCCTATCAAAAATATATCGAGTCCTATTACGATGCTTTTAATGTCGGACTTCAAAAAAGAATGAAAGCGTCTTTCCTGCAGTTAATGATGGCCTATACTGATGTGCGATGTTTAATCATGTCTGAAAAAAAGGAAGAAACCACAATTAAACTTCCTCAGCTACTTAATTTTTGTGAAGAGGCTCATGCCGGATTTGTGAAATATATAAAAATGTCGCCTCAGCCATTTCAAAATTATGTCCAAATTTTCAGATCCCATGAACTGTCTAAATTTGATCGCAATTTATTTATTGCTGGGTTGGCTTCATTTTTAGCTGAAATGTCAGGTGTGGCTCAGGCTGCAATCACTCTAAAATCAAGTATATTGGCATTTTCTGGGATGATGTACACGGATTATAAAACATACTTAAAGTGGCACGATCAGTTAGAAGCTCAGTGGAAAGAAGATGACTACATCAAGTTCACACAAGCTTTAAACGTATCTTCTGAAGCCGGTCAAATTGAGGGAATCGATTTGGATGGATCGATAGCTGCGTCTGTGGCTCATTTGTTTGAAAGATTTGATGGTCATGGCCAGCCTCGTCAAGCTTTTGGAGAGCAGATTCCTTTAGAAGCTGTGATGATTCAACTTGCTGATGGGTGGCTTCGTGAGATCTATGGAAAGCGACTTTCTGACTCTGAAGACTTGTATGAATCCTTTAAAACTTTTTTAGCCATCGAAAAAAGATCTGGAAAAATTAATCCAAGCGTTATTGAAAAGATGGAACAAATTAAATTCCGTAAAGCTTAAGCAATGGCTTTTATTGAAAAAGAGCATACACATCCGAAAGTTTTCTAACTTTGCCACAGTCAAGGGCGCGGATGTCGATTGTGTAGTCTGTATTAACTTGAAGATCATTCACCAGCTCTAAGGGAACAACTGTCGCTGTGCCTCCAGAAGCAAAGGGGTGTAGGAGAATTTGTTTTTTTCTAAATTCAATATATGCTTGAGCTGAGTCAATTGTTGAATCTTTAGTTCCATATGATTTATAAAAATCAGTTATTGGCTGAACACCCAGTGGATAAATTCCCACCAAAACAAAATTATCTATCTGAATGCTTGCGCTTGAGCTTAAGCCTCCGGATAATTTAACATTACGTGGGCCTTCTAATTTAAGATTAAATAAAGTACTTCCTAAAACATAAGGATTTCTGGTCGTAAAACTTCCGGCCTCGTGATCGCGGGAAATAACTTCTTGATCAAAATTTAAGGATAAATTCGAAGGGCTTTGTTCAATAGCATCAAAAAGCTTAACGGCATAACAAATGCCATTTCCTGAACGAGCGGGAATACTTAAATTAGAGGAAGAGGGCAGTAGCACGACCGACTGACAAGTAAAATCGCCCGCAGGTTCGCCTCGAGGTAAATCCGAAGATGTCCCCGAGGGGCCGATGGGATTTTGTAATTCAGATAAGTTATCTAAATTAGGGCTACTGACGGAAATATCACCTGGTTGACCACAGTTTTGAAAAAAAGTGACTAGAAATAGAGAAATAATCAGAAGCTTTCGCTGAGCTGAGAAATTAGGCATTGTGATATCCCCCTTATTTAAGAATAACACAGCCGGGGGAAAGGCCAAAAATTTAATAAGAAAGTCTCAAACTGATATAAAATTTTTTTAAAAAACTGGTGGACCCAACCAGAGTCGAACTGGTGACTTATCCATGCCATGGACATATGATCCCAACTTCACCATGGGCCCGTGTCTTAGAAATAAAGCAAAGCTTTCACCGGTGCAAGTGAATTTATCCTTGATACAAGGGAAGGGAGTGGCTTTAATAACCTCTATCAAATTCTAACGACAGGAAAAAGTATGCTGAAAAGAAACGCTGTATTTTTAGGTTTATTGATTCTTACTGCCACCTTGATAAGCTCCGTCGTAGAAGCCAAAGATATGCGACAGCGACTGGGTCTTGGAATTAAAAATAACAACTCTTTTGATCTTCCCGCTTTGGCCATGGTGTATTACGCGGCTAACGAAATTTCTTTTACCGGGGGTCTCGGTATGGATACACAAAAAGATAATTCTAAACTATCCCTCAGTACGGGTGTTCGGCGAATGATTTTCTTTGAAGAACACATGAATTTTTATTTTGGTGGAAATTTATCTCTCATCAATGTTGAGACCAATGCAGATAAGCAAAATGGTTGGGAGCTCAGTGCTTTGTTTGGCACAGAATTCTTTCTAGCTGGTTTAGAGAACTTGGCTTTGACCTTTGAAGGGGGCGCTGGGGTTGTATCGATGCGAGAAGTTCGTTTTAGAACAATTGCAGATCACCCTCTGCGAGCGGGAATTTTATTTTATTTCTAATTATTATCTAAGACATCGAAACAGGAGCTTATAATGAAAAAAGTGATTATGACGGCGAATGCGCCAAAACCGGTAGGTCCTTATTCTCAAGCGATTTTGGTGGGCCAAACATTGTACTGTTCGGGTCAGATTGCCATTGATCCAAAAACAAATGAAGTGATTAAAGGCTCTGTTAAAGAAGAAGCAGAACTTGTTATGAAAAATATTGGGGCTGTTTTAAAAGAAGCTGGAATGTCTTACGAAAATATTATTAAATCCAATATTTTTCTCATCAGCATGGGTGACTTCGGCGCTGTGAATGAAGTTTATGGACAGTATTTTAAAGCCGATCCTCCGGCAAGATCTACGATCGCCGTGAAAGAGCTTCCTAAAGGTGTCCAAGTCGAGATCGAAGTGGTGGCCTATCGGTAAAAGTTTTTTCAAAAGAGGGATATTTTTACTCATTTCTCTTTTATTGATAACGATCAGCGCGAGAACATTTTTTGAATATAAAAATGTTCAAAGTGAACCTGTCAGCTCGTGGAAAACAACAGCTCAGGCCGATTGCGCTGTTGTTTTAACGGGTGGTTCGGGTCGTGTGCGCGAGGGCTTTGATTTATTAGCCAATCAAAATATTAAAAAATTAATCATATCTGGTGTTTTTCCAAATGCACAATTGCGAGAAATTATGCCGACATGGACTTTTTATGGAAATATCAAAGAAGACGATGTGATCCTTGAGCGTCGTTCAGAAACCACTTACGGTAATGGTCAACAAAGTCTGGCTGTGGTCGAGGCCTTGCGTTGCAGGGATGTAATCCTGGTCACTTCAAGACTTCATATGTACAGGTCTTACCGAACATTTAGATCTATTTTTCCAAGCCATATTCCAATTTACAAACAGGCCGTCATTTCATTGCGATACAAATCAAGCTTCTTTGAGGTCCTTAACGAAGCCTTTAAATCTTTATTTTACTCGACCTGGATCTATAGCTGGTAGCGAGACTTTCTAAGAGTATTCTAGTCCTTTGACGGATGATTTTTAACCAGCATTTCTCCGATCAATTATTTGATGAATTATATCTTTGGAACGATCGATACTATGGGCCGCTTTGTGACTTCAAATTTGGAGTACACACTGCGAGTTTTTTTAATGGTTTATCTCTCTCTTCGAGCAACAATTAATGATCGAGCTCAAGGTGTTAGACAAATTATTTCTGTGATCGCTTCACAGGTTTATTTTACTGGTTTTCAAGCTCTGCCTCTGGTTTCTATTTTGTCTCTTTGCACCGGAAGTGTTTTGATTTTGCAAGGCATGGGAAATCTGACTTTGCTAGGTGGCGGAGAAATGATTGGGAATTTTCTCATTGTTGTTTTATCTCGAGAAGCGGCGCCCTTGCTCACGGCTCTGGTTGTGATTGCAAGATCTGGAACAGCGGTGGCCTCGGAAGTTGGAAACATGCGAGCCAATCGAGAGATTGAAGCCTTGGAAAGTATGGGGATTCATCCCTTAAGTTATATCGTATTTCCCAGAGTGATTGGTGGCGTGATCAGCGTCCTATGTTTATCATTTTATTTTAATGTCGTAGCTCTTCTTGGCGGCTTTTTTCTGACAAAATTTTTACATGGAATGCCTTTTAGTTTTTATTCCGAATCATTACTTCGAGCTTTTACTCATGAAGATTTTTACGAATTTTTACTTAAAAACTCTTTTAGCGGAATGATTATTTTTGTTGTGTGCTGCTATCAAGGACTCTCAGTTAAAAAGAGCCCGCATGAAGTCCCACAGGTCACCACTCAAGCTGTTGTGAAATGTGTCATTTATGTGACTGTATTTAATCTGACGGTCACAGCGCTATTTTATTTGAATCAATTAAGACAATTAGGAGTTATTTAGTATGGGCATTCAAGAAGATCTGAAAGTCATAAAAAATTTACGTTTTGAAGGACTTACTTTTTCTCACGAGGGTAGTGACGCCACACTAAAAAATGTCGATTTTGCATTTCCAAAAGATAAAGTTATATGGCTAAAATCAGTGGAAGGCGCTGGCAAATCCACGGTGCTTCAGATTCTTGCAGGTCTTTTGATTCCGCAGTCAGGAAGTTACTTTATCAATGATGATAATGTTCGAGAAATGACATTTGAAGAGTTTTTATCCTACCGCTTAGCCATTGGTTATACTTTTGATTACGGAGGATTGATTAACAATCGGACCATCGAAGATAATTTGTTATTGCCACTTCATTATCATGAATTAATTCCTCGTAAACAAGCTTACGAGAGAGTGAATGATTATATTAAAAGATTTGAACTTGAAAAATACAAAAGTGAAAGACCAGCGCATGTTCCAGGACGGGTTCGAAAGCTAGCATGTCTATTAAGAGCACTTGTCATACATCCTCAAATGCTACTTATGGATGATCCTTCCGTAGGTCTAGGTGCAGATACAACAAACCTATTTGCGGATCTGATCACAGAGCAATATGAAGCAGGCACTTTAAAGCATATTTTTGTAAGCTCTTATGACGAAAAATTTATGAGTCTTTTTGATTATGACATTGTTCATATTGATGGGGGAAATCTTTACCATCAAGAAGAAGAAAACACGAAGAATGTGGCAAATTTATGATGGCATTAAAGTTTAATAAATTTGAACGCATCGCAGGTATATTTATCCTTATTGCTATTGTTGGAACTATTTTAACTGCGGTTTCTGCCGCTATAAAACAAGGTTGGTTTGAGGCAAAAGTTTATTATACCACCTCTTTTGAAAATGCCGACGGAATACATCCTGGATCCATGGTTCAGATTGCGGGTTTAAGAGCGGGAAGCGTTGAAGAGGTCGAACTAAAAAGTAGTAAACAAATCAAAGTAACTTTTTATGTTTTAAATAAATTTCGCGCGAATGTTAAAGAAGACAGCACTGTGCAATTAATTCGGCCTTTTATCATTGGAGACCGAGTTGTTGATGTAACAGTTGGAAGTGAATCGGCTGAAACTTTAATCGCTAACAGTGAAATCAAATCAGAAGAAACGATGGATTTGATGACCTTGGTCAGTGGAAAAAAAATGGGAACCTACCTTAATAAAATTAATCAATTGTCGGAAAATTTACAAGAATTAGCAACGGCTTTTTCTGATCCAGATCGCACGCGATCTTTAGTGCGTATTTTTGACAAAATTGATCCCATGGTCAGCAATATGACCACGATGTCGTCGGAAGTGATTAAGCTCAGTCGTCAGGTCACTCGCGATGATAATATTCAAAAGGTTTTAGCAAATGCAGTCGTTTTGACTCGGGAACTGAATGTCGTCTTACCAGAGCTTAATAAGGCAAATCCGCAAATGGCAGCAGAGCTTGGATTGGTCATTAAAAACTTAAGCCAAATGACCAATGATTTAAAAGTGATTGGGCCGGCTTTTGCTTCTGTGGGAAGTGAACTTCCGATGGCTGCAAAAAGAGCTGTCGAGGCCCTCAATGAGGCAACCATTCTTATAAAAGCGATGGAAAAAAGTGTGTTTATTAGAGGAAGTGTCAAAGAGGTCCGAGAGGAAGAAGCTCAAGCTTTGCGACGCATGCCTTCCAGTCAAAAAAATTCTGAATCCAATTCTGTTAATGCCTGCGAAAGCGTGAAATAATATTAATCGAGGTCACAGACTTTGGTTATAGAATTCTTTCGTCATTTTATTTTCTCGCAACGAGCAGGCTCCCTCATTCGAAGGATTGCATGGCTTTCAGTTGTATCTATTGGCTTTAGTGTCTCTGCTTTTTTAATTGTTCTTTTTGTTATGGACGGCATGAACTTTAGTATTCAAAAAAGAATTATTGCCCTAGAGCCCCATATGACAGTTTTTATGAAGGCCATAAAGGATCCAAAACTTTTAGAGATTCAGCCTATATATACTTTTTTAAATCAACAGCCTAACCTTGAAATTTCCATGTACGAATCCCAGGATGTTATTTTAAGAAGTGCAGAAGGGCAATTTCGCGGAGCTATCGCGCAAGGAATATCGCAAGAATCAATGTTAAGTCTTCAGACTCGATTGGATGAATTGAATCGAAGTAAGAAAACAAAATACCTTAAAGAGTCTGAACTCGAGCGGTGGCGTTTTGATGAAATTCCTGGTGAAAGTGAAGTGGCTTTGGGAGCTGATTTGGCGGTTGCTTTGCGAGTGACTGAAGGTGATTTTCTAACAGTCATTCCGCCTGAAAGTTTACTTTTACCACCGGGTGAAGTTCCTCGATTTGATAGAGTTCGCATCAGAAAAGTGATTTATACAAATCTTGCTGACGTCGATGGGCAATTTATGTTTTACCGGCGGGGTCAAGCCTTACTAGGTTTGCAAAAAAGTTTAGGTCGTAAAATTGGAATCGAAGTTTGGACACAAGATATAAATAATATTGATGATCTTAAGAATGGAGTCTTAAAATTTGAAGGTGTCAGCGCTCAGACTTGGATTGATCGAAACTCTGAATTATTTTTTGCTTTAAAACTTGAAAAATTAGTGATTGGTGTTTTTTTAGGATTAGCAGGCTTACTGTCAGCTTCTTCAATTGTCGGAGTGTTAAGTCTTTTGCTTTTTCAAAAACGTCGCGAGATTAAACTTTTGCGAGCTTTGGGCCTTTCATCAAAAAGAACACTTGAGATCTTTACAAAAATTGGATTGATGCTAACCTTATGTGGTGTTTTTTCAGGTGCTATTTTTGGAACTGGTATCAGTCTTTATATAGAAGCCCATCCTTTGAATTTATTGTCTGATGCTTATTACGATCCCCAAGTTCCAGCGCGAGTCGAATGGCCTATGGTTTTTGTGGTGATGATCATTGCTACGCTGGTTGGGTTTTTTGGTTCTTGGTTTCCTGCAAAAAAAGTTTCTTCCGAACAAATCGGAAAAATCTAAACGGGAACGTTATAATCCCTGAGAGCTTGATTCAAAGAAGTTTTTAAATCCGTACGGGCTGTTCGCTGACCAATAATCAGAGCACAAGGAACTCCGTAGGTGCCAGCGGTAAATTGCTTTTGATAAGTTCCAGGAATAACCACCGAGAAAGCAGGAACTCGGCCTTTGTAAATCACTTCTTTACTTTGAGTGACATCAATAATTTTTGTACTTCCCGTGATGGTAACTCCAGCTCCAATCACGGCGCCTTCTTCAATAAGAGTTCCTTCAACAATAATACTTCTTGAGCCCACAAAAACATGATCTTCAATAATGACAGGATTAGCTTGGAGGGGTTCAAGCACTCCGCCCAGGCCAACTCCACCTGAAAGATGCACATGCTTTCCAACTTGTGCACATGATCCCACGGTGGCCCAGGTGTCGACCATTGTGCCCGTATCAACATAGGCCCCAATATTGACGTATGACGGCATTAAAATCACACCAGAACTAATATAGGATCCCTTGCGCGCCACAGCCGGAGGAACCACACGAACACCTTCAGAGCCACTCCATTTCTTAACCGGAACTTTATCAAAAAAATTAAACTCACCCGCCGTCATGGTGGTGTTTTTTTTCATTCTAAAATAAATTAAGATGGCCTTTTTAATCCAAGTATTTGTCATCCACTGACCATTCATCTTTTGCGCAACACGAAGCTCACCAAGATCTAATTTATCAATCACTTCGCAAACCGTTTTTTGCTCATCGACAGAAATTTTATCAACCGCTAAACCTTGTTCAAGGGATGTCCAAATTTGATCAATGATTTTTTCCAAAATGTGTTCTCCCTTAAATCGTTTCTAAATTAAGCTTCTAAACTTTTTAACATTTCTAGAATAGCAGGCACATGAATTTTTAAAACTGGTTCCTGGGCAAGTCCTCTTTCAATTTCATAGGTCAAGGTCGGAGAGCTTCTTTCAATCCCAGCGTAAGTTCCCAAGCAGCCAGGTGTTGGATAGCCAATATCAGAATCAATTTTATATCCTGTGTGTTTGGCTAAAACTTCAGCTTGCGCCAAGCAATTTCCATTCACATTTAGAACCGGATGCCAAGAATGCAATGATAGAATAAATTGAGGTTTCTTTGTCTCAATATATTTACACAAAGCTTGGTTTTCAGGTTCACTATTGGGGCTTGGGCCAGGGTTGTATCTTGGAGTTTTAATTTCAGGACTCCAGTCCTTGGTGGGAAGATTTCGGTTCAGGTCAACGCCTCGACCATTCATTCTTGTTTTATTTAAAACCCCTTCGATATTAAACTGGGGAACAAGAGTCAGATTCAGCTTATATGGATGGCTTGCCATCAAAGATTGAAGAAGACCAAATGCCGCCCAGAGGCCTTCGATTTCATCGCCATGGACACCACCCAAAATTAAAACTTCAGGGTGGTTGGCCTTAAATTCATACGCCATGATGGGTAAACCCAAAGAGGAGTTTCCAAACAGAGTTGTTTTCATGTAGGCTAAGATACTATGAATCCACAATCTCTACAATATATCGGTGACGAACTTTGTTTTCAGGGGCGTCAAACGCCCATTTCTCAACTGATTGGAAACTACCATCGACCTATTTATCTTTATGACCTTAAGGTGATTCAAAAACGCTTGGATGAGTTCCGAGCCGCACTGCCTCCTGTGCGCATCCATTACGCGATGAAGGCCAATGCTTTTCCAAAGATCTTAAGATTTTTAAAAGAGCAAAAAGTGCATGTTGATGTTGTTTCAGGGGGTGAAATTAAAAGAGCCTTAGAATCAGGATTTGAACCCAGTGATATAATATTCAGTGGTGTCGGAAAAACTAAAACCGAAATCAGATACGCACTTCAGAATCAAATTTATCAGTTGAATGTCGAAAGTCTTCCTGAAATTGAAAGAGTGGGAAAGATAGCAGAGCAGCTGGGACTTAAAGCACCCATTTCTTTGAGGTTAAATCCAGATATTGATATTGGCACTCATCCTTATATTGCGACAGGCTTACGAGAAAATAAATTTGGCCTAGATCTCTCTATGATCCCTGAAGCGATGCTTGGTTTTCAAAACTACAAAGAACATCTTGAGCTTGTTGGAATTAGTTTTCATTTAGGATCTCAGATGACGGATCCTTCGATGATGCGAAAAGCTTTTAAAGATTTAAAAATTGTCTATGATGATCTCAAAAAAAACTTTAGCTCCCTTCGACGCCTTGATTTTGGTGGAGGTCTTGGTATTCACTACAAAGAAAATACAGAAGATGAAAAGTCGATATTAAAAGCTTATGCCGATATTATCCATGAAGAATCAAAACATTTTGAGGCCGAACTTCAGTGTGAGCCAGGAAGATGGCTTGTGGCTCATGCGGGAATTTATGTGGCCGAAGTTCAGTATGTTAAAAAAACTCCCCATAAAAATTTTCTGATTTTAGACGGTGGGATGAATCACTTAATAAGACCCAGTCTGTATGGAGCTTATCATCAGATTTATCCTTTAAAATTTGATAAAAATCGAACGGTCATAAATTGTGATATTGTAGGACCCATTTGTGAATCCTCAGATTTTTTAGGAAAAGATCGCGAATTTCAAGAAATGCAAAGCGGAGAATTAATAGCAATAGCTGATGCGGGAGCTTATGGTGCAGTGATGGCAAGCTCATATAATTTACAGGAATTCCCGCTAGAGCTTGCCATAGATTAATTTGATCTAGAACCAATATTTCATAACAGCATCTAAAGATCTTGCATCCAATACCAGAGTCAAAAACTCTTATCGGCCGTGGAACCAATTAAGTTGACCTTGCTAAACCATGAGCGTGACTTTCACTCATGCCGCTGGTGGAGACTTCAATAAAACGAGCTTTTTCGCGAATTTCAGAAAGTTCGTGGGCGTTGATATAACTCATGCCACTTCGAAGTCCGCCGGTGATTTCTAAAATAATATCTCGGACGTGACCTTTGAGCGCCATCGTTGTTGATTCACCTTCCGCCGCCATTCCTTCAGGAACTCCTCCGCGCCAAGAAACTTGGGCCGATTTTGAAGCCATTCCTCTGTATTTCTTTTTCCCATCTAAAATTTCGCCAGGGGATTCGTGAGTTCCCGCTAGCATATTTCCTAGCATTACAGTGTTAGCTCCTGCCGCTAAGGCTTTCACGATATCACCTGAACTTCGTAATCCTCCATCCGCAATCACAGGAACGCCGTAAGGTTCAGCGACAGCGGCACATAAAGCAACGGCTGTGAGTTGCGGAACTCCACAGCCCGTAATAATTCGAGTCGTGCACATCGAACCAGGGCCAATTCCAACTTTAATGGCGTCAGCACCGGATTCGATTAAATCCAGTGCGGCTTCAGGTGTTGCAATATTTCCAGCTATAATTTCAACCGCGGGGTAATTATCTTTAAGCCATTTCATAGTCTCCATCATTTGAATAGAATGACCATGGGCTATATCAATCGTTAATAAATTAACACCTGCCGTGATAAGAAGTTTTGCATGATCTTTAAATTCCTCACCGACACCAATACTTGCAGAGATAAGAGATGCACCAGAATCTTTGATTTTTTTGATTTCTAAAAGTTGCTGCGCGATCGGCATAAAGCGATGAAGGATGCCTAAGCCCCCTAAAGAATTCATAGCAATGGCCATCCCAGACTCGGTCACTGTATCCATGTTGGCGCTAATTAAAGGAATCGAAATTTTTAAATTTTTAGTTAAATAAGTTTCCAAAGAAGGATCTCGTCTTGATCTCACAGCCGACTTTGCAGGAACAATAAGAACATCATCAAATGTGAGTCCTCGGCTGCGATCTTTTATTTCTTTCCAATTAAATAGCAGGCTCACGAAAAACCTCTTTAGGTGATTTGTTGATCACTGTAAAAATTAATAAAATATAAAATAAGAAAATCATAGATTCTATAAAACTAATAAGTACAGCTTGTAGGGGAGTGTTTAAAATAAGGCGATAAGAATCAAAAAAAACCACCGAAAAATAGCTCCAAACAACTTGAAAACCAAGGACTGCAAAAAGCAAAGTCAGCCAATGTTTTTTAAAAATTTCTTTTGAAGTCTTAAGGGCATCTTTTTCACCGCTTTGATATTGCGGGTCCATAATAACAACAAAGGGGACTAACAGATATTGCAGATATTTAATAAATCCTGGAAATATAAAAAGAAGGGACCAGCTTAAAATTTTACCCCACGATCTCACCACTTCGATACAACTTTGATTAAAATAGCGATCAATAAATTGCCACCAATTTTGACTTAACTTTGAAACACCATAAATACTTGTCACCGTGGCAAGCGTTGTAAAAAAAATACTACTGGTTAAATAAAGACCACCTAATAAAAAAACCGCACCCGTAGCTCCCTCGGGAGATCTCAGGTTTGATTCCATCAAAGAGGTTAAACCTTGATCAAAAAAAGTAAACATCACATAGATCAAAAAAAGACCTGGTCCGCATTTCTTTAGAGCCTGAATATAAAGGAATAAAAAGTTCACCCAGTATTTAAATCTCAGGCAAATATGACTGTCAAAAGCTGCTAGCAATGTGTTGCGTCACATCACAGTCAAATTAAAGTCAAATACATATAAATCCCCGTTGTCTTCATAAAGAAGAAGATTAAGGTAAACACCATAGAGCAAGAGGGATAAGAAAAGGATAAAAAATGAAATACTTAGGAATATTTTTATTATTATTAACAACGACTTCTTTTGCGGCAGAACTCAAATCTGATATCAGCTGTCCATCTCACCAATCAGCCACATCTAAAACTTGTGGAAAATTGGATTATGATGGGAACTGCATTTATTTTAATGAATCGACAATAACGGGTCATTTTTGTGGTGAAGCTCAAGTTTGTGCGCGAACTAATTATTATGGCGATTGTATGTTTTTTAATGTCGTAGCGGCTTGTGGTGATCATGGTTGCACAAAGACTAAGACTTGTGCCAAGACAGACTACGGTGGTCGATGCGTTTTTTTTAATGAAGAGATTAGCTGTCGATAAAGTATTTTAAATAACTGACTTTGGAGATTTCAATGAAATTCATAATTATAAGTCTTTTTTTATTCTCAGTGGCGCAAGCCGATAGGTCTTGCACTGATTGGACTCAAACAAGATCTGTTTCATGTATCTTTGCTGGAAGCTCTGCCAATCTTTGGCAACGTCAATGCATAAATCCCTGTGGCTATCGTCATGGTTCAAATAATTGCGATAATGAAATTATTTGCGTCGATAGAAATACAAATCCAAACGGTCTTTCATCAGATTGTACAGATTGGTCCAAAGAATCTTCAGTCACTTGTTTAAATCCTAATACCGGTGATTGGGAACAAAAATGGGTGCGAGCTTGTCAAACTGGAGTTGCCACCCACTGGTGCTCTGATCATAAGCCTGACTACATTAATTTTTAATCATCCGATGGTCGACTAATGTCGAGCTTATGAATGGCGATCATCGTCGAATATTTGAGTCCACAAATCCAATTACAAAAGTCCAGAATTTTCAACGTTTCTATACTTGAACCCTTGATTTCTTATAATGACTAAAGTCTAAAATTTTTTCTCTCGTTCAATTTGAAATCTAACTTCCAGGAAGGATGTTGGTATGACAAGGATTGTCTTTCATTCGGCTCTATTTATTTTTTCATTTTTCATTCAAAATGGGGCTTTCGCGGCTGGTGTTGATCACGTGATTGTCATTAGCATTGATGGCGGAAAACCCGCTTCAATTCATAAAAGCAAAATGCCAAATTTAAATAACTTAGTGTCTGAGGGCGCCTCTACTTTTTCGGCTCAAACAATCTTCCCAAGTAAAACATTACCCTCACATGTTTCTATGTTAACCGGTGTTTGGCCTGATACTCATAAAGTTCTTTGGAACAATTGGAATCCATTAAAAGGAACAGTTAAAGTTCCTACAGTTTTTGGTGTGGCTAAATCGCAAGGTTTTTCTACAGCCTTATTTGCAACCAAAGATAAATTTAAACATCTTGAAGTCCAAGGCACTTTAAATAAATTTTCATTAGATGAAAGTAATGCCATCGGAGTTGCCAAGGCGGCATCTGTCTATTTGGATTCTAATAAACCCAACTTATTATTTATTCATATGCCCGATGCTGATGTTGCGGGGCATGCTTTTGGATGGGAAAGCCGCCAACAGCTAAGAGCCTTAGAAAATGTTGATACAGCCATTGGCATAGTCGTTGAGACAATTAAAAAATCATTAGCCGGAAAAACTTTTGCACTAATTATTACTGCTGATCATGGTGGTTCAGGTCGTGACCATGGTAGTTCTTCACCTGCTGATATGATAATTCCGTGGATCAGTTGGGGCAATGTTGTAAAGAAAGATCATAAAATTCTAAAATCAGTGAATACCGTGGATACAGCTGCCACTGTACTTTGGCTGATGGATATTGCAGTCCCTTCAACTTTTGAAGGACTTGCGGTTGAGGAAGCCTATCAGTAAGACTTGCTTATAAAAATTGAAAAACCACAAAACTTCTTAAGTGGTATCTGAAATCCATCCACTTGAAGTTAATTTAAAATTCTGGGCCGAGTTTTTATGAAATTGACCAAGGTTTGAGTCATATAGCATTTTTTGGATGGTAATAACATCTTTAGAAACTTCAATTTTATTAAAAGCATTGGTTTCTTTGCGTTGCCGAGTCGAAATCGCTGTTCCTGCTTGTACGCAAATCATTGTTCGATGGGGAATTTTATAAACATCGGCCGTCAAACTTGAAATCGTTTGATGCAAATGACCTGACAATAAAAGATCGGGAGAGGCTTCAATGATGGGACCCTCAGGTAATACACTGCTATAGCCCCAGCGTTTGTCTGGAGTGGGCATCGTAAGGGCTACTATAGGATGATGGCTGACTAAAATTTTAATTCCCTGCGAAGGTGTTTCAATCCAATTTTTTTTAATCCTATGAAGTCCTTCAGATGGCATTTTGCCACCAGCCACAGTCCATGAGTGAGCTGTGTTAACACCAAGGACGCTTATATCAGAATCCGAATAAATGGGATTTAAATCTTCATTGATCCATTTTTGATATCTTTTAAGAGGATTAAAAAATCGACCAAAAATATTAAACAGTGGAATATCATGATTGCCTGGAACGACAATTTTATGACACTTAAAAGTCTGAAGAAAATTATGAGCTTGTTTAAATTCTTTTGTGCGAGCGCGCTGAGTAAGGTCCCCAGATACAACTAGTAAATCAGGATTTAATAGCTTAATAGTATTGGCTAAAGATTGCACGATGGCAGGAGTTGTTTTTCCAAAATGCAAATCTGAGATATGGATAATACTTTTCATGAGGCTAGTGTGAAACAAATTCTTCTGATCATCAACTCGGGATCTCGCCAAGGCGAACAAAACCGTGAATTAATTCTTGAAGAGTTTAAAAAACAGCAAGTAGAAGTTATTTATGACGAAAATATAACTCCCAATCGCTATACGGATTACATTCTTAAATATTCTGATCAGGTCGATGCTGTGGTTGTGGGCGGGGGAGACGGAACTGTAAGTTTAGCCCTAGAAGGGATTATTAAATCGGGACAAAAGTTAGGTGTGCTACCATTAGGAACTGCTAATAATTTAGCACGTAATCTAAATGTCCCAAACTCATTGCCTGAAGCGATTCAAGTTTTGATCAAAGGATTTACTAAAAAAATCGATGTGGCCACGGTGAATGACCAGTATTTTTTAAATGTTGTGGGTTTAGGCTTAAGTGCTCAAATCAATCATGGGATTAGAAAAGACGCTAAGAAATATTTTGGTGTATTGGCTTATATTTACTATGCCATTAAAATCGCACGAAAATTGCAACCCATGTCAGTTTCTTTGATCACGGCAGCTGGAAGAGAAACCTTTAAAACTTTGCAACTGACAGTTTGTAATGGCCGATTTTATGGATCAAGTTTTGTCGCTGAAGAGCAGGCCTCCATTCAGGATGGAATGCTGGATGTGATTTGCACACCACCACAAAGCTGGCTTAAAGGGTTTAAAATCATTCCCGCTTTAGTCAAAGGTCAACACACGAAATTGGAAGAAATTAAATCTTATAAATGGTCGGAATTTCGCTTAGAAACCAAAAGACCGGTTTCATTGGATGTTGATGGCGATGTTCGCACCAAAACTCCAGCTGACTTTAAAATATTGGAGAAAAAACTTGAAGTCTTTGCTGTTAACCAATTAGAAGGTCAATAATATCCAATATCGGCGAATCATCTCTTGGTCTTCCTCATCCCATATGGAATCTTGAAGTTGTCCTTGAAATTTTTCGATGATTTTCCATGATGGAATATTATTTTCTCCACAGGTTACCATAATTTTATTTATTCCTAGATCGCGGCAATACCTAAGGGCCTGGCGGACCATTTCAGTGGCATATCCTAATTGACGATAAGAAGCGGCTACCGAATATCCGATATTTCCTCCTCGCCTGCGTAACATTTCATTGAGCGAATGTCTGACGCTGACTCGCCCAATTATTTTTCCATCAACGAAGCCATAGAGCATGGAGTGTGGAACTCTCCCGGGGGCTAAATCAATTCCTTGCCGCTCCTTTTCGAGAATGGTCATCATTTCTAAATAAGTCATTCCTGGCTTCCAGGAAAATGTATACCAGCTCAGTTCCGCTTCAGACCAATATTTCATTCCCTCAAAAAAGGAGTCTTCATCAGTCATTGTTAAATTTCGTAATATTAAGGACATAATTAATAATAAATTTCCTTTTTCCTATAAGGTCAAGTCGAGGTCATAATATCTATGCATTTGGATTATATAAGTTTTCCATAAAAAATAAAAAAATAAACCTAAGGCCTCGAAAGATCCTTGACTACAAAACCCCTTACGAGGTCTTTTTTTGTCAAACCGTTGCACTGGCAGAGTAAATTCGGCTAGCGGAGGTAAGTTTTCAATATTTAAATAAAGCCGTGAAACCCATCGACAGCAGATCTATCTTAAGTTAGGGTTTTTGCATGGAACATGATTTGGTATTAATCCGCGGAATAATGAGCAGCTCTCTGCATTGGTGGGACTTTTTGCCAATGATGAGGACTCAATTTCCAAAAAGCCAAATTTATACTCCAGATATTTTAGGTAATGGTTTGCACTTTGAAATGGCAACGCCAACCAAGCTTGAGCACAATATTTTAGGATTACGAAAGCAGGTTCCTAGTTCCAAAAAGAAAATTATTATTGGTTTTTCATTGGGTGGAATGTTTGCAATCGAGTGGGCCTTAAAACATCCTGAAGAGGTTGAAGCCATTATACTTATTAACACCAGTTTATCAGGAACTTCGCTTTTTAAGCGATTTACTCCAAGGTCATTTTTTAAGATTTTATTAAGCGGTATGAGCAAAGATTTAAGAAAGCGTGAGGAATCCATTCTGAAGCTCACCACAAAACTAAAACAAGAGCAGCTGCCTCAAATCGCAGAAGTTTTTATGACGATTGAAAAAAAGCATCCCACAAAAACAACTAATTTTTTTCGGCAACTTTATCTAGCTACAAAAGTTTCACTAAAAAACAATATGCCCTCGGTTCCAATTCTTATTTTAAATTCAGAAATGGATCAAATTGTTGACCCTCGATGCTCCCATAAAATTTCTAAGACTTGGAATATTCCCGTTGTCGCTCATCCTACGGCAGGGCACGATCTTACTTTGGATGACCCCCAGTGGGTGGCAGAGCAGATTCAAAATTGGTTGCTAGCTCAGCAGCTGCTTAAATTCCCCACAAATAATCTCACAGAGATACAAACTCATACACTAGCATCGCTGTAACAACGCCTGTAAAGACATCCATGGTCCAATGGGCTCGTAATATTAAAACGACTACGATTTCATAAATTAAAATAAAAATTGCCAAGGCTGATAAAAAAATATTTCCAAAACTGATCAGTTCAAGTGCGGCTAAAGTGGCCAAAGCCGTATGGCCTGAAAAAAATAAATCATTAGAAACTTTATAGGTTACAAAAATCGAAGGAAATCCAGGATTTCTCCAAATCATATTTTTTGGAATGGGAAGTTGAGTGATGGTTTGATTGAGTTGCCGTAAAAAAAACAAAATAAACATACATATTAAGAGTTTTACGGAAGGTCCCAGGATGGACCAAATCAGGATTCCTGCGGTTAGAACATCAATGATAAATGAGCTTGAAATTAAAAAAAAGTTGGCAAGGGCTGTGTTCTTATGAAGATGAGTGTTAATTTTTGCTGTTAAGACATGAACATGATCCCGAATTTCAGAATCAGTCGAAGAAACTCTTTTCCCCAAAAATATCTGGCTTAAAAACCAAAGAAAAATGGCCACAGTCGCAAAGCCTAAACGTTCAATTTGAGACATCAGAGTTTCCTTTTACAATGGATAATAAATTTTGTCACAAGTCTCAAGTTGAAACAATCGTCTAGAAAATTAACTTACCAAAAACACCATATGGGTCTTTAAGAGGTATTTTATGGTGCTAATTTTGCTTCTTACTTGAATCAGCTACCAAGGAGTTATTTTGGGTCATCTAAAACAGTTTGTATTAGGTCTAGTCGTTGGCTTAGTTCTCATTAGCTCTGTATGGGCTGAGGCCGATAATAAAGAAGCTCCTTTAGCAAATACTCAGACTGTTATCCTTGGCGTCGATGGCTTAAGTTACAGAGCTTTTATGCAAGCCCAAAAAATGGGTTTGTTTGCAGAGTTTAAAAATGTGGGTGCTAATATATCCCCCTTTCCATCAATGACAGATCTTTCCTGGGCAACATTTGCTCATACAGCGGAGCTATTTGGAGCCGAAGGACGAATAAAATCTGTTGAAGCCACTTATTTTGATGAATCTACTAGCTCTATTCAAGGAGATCCTAGGGACTATTATCGAAGACTTTCATTTCCTAAATATTATATGGGTGTGTTTGATTTCTTTTTTAATCCCTATGTTGAAGCCTTAATGTATTTTCCAACAAAAGAACTTCCAAAGCTTGAAATCAAGTCCGTGGTTGATGATCTTCTGTCTGCAAAACCTAAAACCGTTTTAACAGGCTATATAGGAGCGATTGATTCAACCGCTCATACTCAAAAAAACCAACTTTTCCCTGTTATTAAAATCTTAGATCAAGAAGTTAAAAGACTGATAAAATCCTATAAAGCCAAAGGTCAGGATGTCGAGATTATCTTAGTCTCAGATCATGGCAATATTGGTCGATTTCAAGAAGGTGCTGAGGAAAAAGAGCTGATTCCCGTCGATATCGGTCAAGTGATACAGCGAGCTGGTTTAAATAATGTTCAACAGTTAAAAAATGAAAAAGACGTTGGTGTCCCATTGATGGCATTAGGCACTTGGGGACCGGTTTATTTAAAAGATAGGAAATACATTAGGCCTTTAGTTGAAGAATTTCGTAAAGAAAATTGGTTTGATTTAGCCACTTACATCAACAGAAATTCTGCAGCAGAAACAAATATGACCGTGATTTCCCAGCTTGGGGAAGCCACCATTCAATTTGATAAGAAAAATAGAGCTATTTATTATTTTAATATTGCGAACAATCCATTAATGATTCCTGATCAATATATCTCAACTTCAAGTTCTTTGAGGCCTATAAGTTTAAATGAAGCTCTGACAATCACAGCGCAAACAATTTATCCTGATTCATTAGTTCGCCTCATTGAATCTGCTTCTGAAAGAAATTTTGATTACCCCGACTTTATTTTAACCATCAAAGACGGATATTATATTAATTCAGCTTTAGGAGCGATGACAAAAATGTATCGCACGCATGGTTCATTAACGGCAAATTCCACTTACGGCATTGTGGCTTCAACAAAAAGAAAAATACCAAACCAAATTCGAACTAAAGATATTTTGCCATTTTTAAAAATTGATCCAAGGTCTTTATTTGGTGAGACTTTAAAGAAAGCAAAAACTCCAGGACCCAAAGCCTTAGTCGAAATCAAAAAAAATGCCCATAGGGGAGTGGGAACGGAAAGCCAAGATTTATCAGGTAAGAAAATATTTCAACATATCTCAAGATTTATTTCTGATACTCGTCCGTATTTTTTA
This sequence comes from Pseudobdellovibrionaceae bacterium, assembly GCA_043720615.1. Classification (GTDB taxonomy): domain Bacteria; phylum Bdellovibrionota; class Bdellovibrionia; order Bdellovibrionales; family Bdellovibrionaceae; genus JAYWDA01. Next base: position 40,716 of record JAYSSI010000030.1, read on the forward strand.
GTCAGTGAAATGAAAAGTTTTATGTCCGCCTTTAAATTAGATCCAACAAAGCCTCCAACAGCTCAGACCTTAAGCCCTATGGGCTTTGATATTTCTAAGTTTGATATTACTAGCGCAATTTCATCAGAAGATGTGGGAGCTATCACAGATGCAGTTTTAACTTCAGGCTCAGTAGATAACTTAATGAAAGATCCCCGAGTTTTAAGCGTTAAAGAAAAAGTGGGTTTGATCAAAGGAAACAAATTGGCCTCGATGGACCTGAAGCAAGAGAACTTGATGGAGGATATGACAAGTTATTTGTTACCAGCAAAACGTGCAGTCATGAAAATGTATCAAGTTCCTTACTTACTTGAAAAATCAATTGTTATCCAAGAAAAGCCCTACTTAGTAGAAACTCGGGATCTTATTTTTGCCACGCATTGGTTTTCAATAAAACAAAAAGCCATTGCGTCAGCTAAAGATTTGCAAGCAGTCCATGGTGAGCCTTCTAAAACTAAGCTCACAAAAGCCCAGGTTCTATTTAAAGAAGCACTTAAAGAAGTCGATCTTGAAGATCGAATTTATCCCACTTCACTTTCTAAAATTTATAATGAAAAATTAAATGATATAACCATTGTCTATGTTCCAGGTATTTATAACAGTATTTTTGATCGAGAAATTTTTAGTCTTGGACTTAATGCTTTGAGCGATGAGCTGGGACTTCGAGTGATCCAACCTCCTACGGAAAGCACTTGTTCAAGCGCTTTTAATGCAGATCTAATTTTAAAATATCTTAAAGAAGATTTTAAAACCAGAGTGCAGCGCGGTCATGCAGCTCCAAAGTATCTGTTCTTTAGTTATTCAAAAGGGGCCGTAGATACTTTGCATGTCTTTTTAAAAAATCCAGAATTTGTAGCTAATTATGTTAAAGGAATGGTTTCAATTGCTGCCCCTTTGCATGGCTCCAGTATTTTAAATACGACGGATCTTCCGTTTGCTCTTATCTCTGCCTTATCTGAAAATAATGGTCCTACCTCATGTCAGATAGAAAATACCGCTTCTAAATCAATCACGCCCACCGCCATGGAAGCATTTTGGCGTAAAAATGAAAGAGCGTTGATTGGTTTAACAAGATATTTCTCAGTCACTTTTGAAAGTGATCCCGAAGATTCACATATTTTTATGAAAGCGACAAAGCTCATAGGACGATTTGAAGAAAATAATGATGGTGTTGTTCCGGTATCTTCTTCGAAATTTCCAACGAAGCTTCAGGCGATTGATTTGGGAACTCTCAAAGCCGATCATTTGTCTGGAATCTTATCATCGCGTTTTAATCAAAAAGCCTTTATGAAGGGTTTAATAAACACTTTGGCTGAGTTAAAAATCGGAAACGACAAAAATAATTTAAATTGGAATTCGCAAATTATTTTAGATGAGCTTAACACACAGAAATGGAAAACAAAGACATACTATAAATTAAGTCAACCTCACAAGATTAATGTCTGGTCGACAAAGGATTTAAATTTATTAGTTCCCATGGGATTTGGCAGCTCGGCCGATCTCAATCGGAAGCTTCTGCCTCCCGTTAATGATCCTTCTGATAGTTATGAAGTGAAAACGAAACTCCCGCCATCGCAGCTTCGCTTTGATCCGTACTCTGTTTTAGATGTGCAAAAGCTTCCAGACGTTTTATCGAAATCAAAAGTAATGCCTGTCACAAAATCTAGTTTTCCAAAAGGAATAAATTTTGAATACAATCATCAAAATGCCGTTCATTTTAGAATGGATCATCAGCTTAACTATGAATCAAGATCACCGGGTGGCCTGGATGACAATTCTGATTTTGGATTTACAAGCGTTGATTTTAATAATGAGAAAAAATGGGCTGCGCTTCGAAGTAAAAATAATTCAATTCGAATGACAACGCTGGCTTATAGATTTTCACCCTTAGAATTTCCTCATATGAATCTTAAACTTGCAGTCACAAAAGGGGTCCATAACGCTGATCCCGTAAAAGGGAAGACAGGTAAAGACGATTCAGCCTTTCAAGTTTGGTTCACGATTCGTGAAGGAAAAGCCAACGGTCAAAGACAATTGCTGGATGCAAAAAACGATAAGGTCTTTTTATTTGGATATTACTGGGGTGATCCCGCCGCTGGAGAAAAGCGAAACAAGCAGGCAATTTTTGAAAATTGGTATTCAAATAAAAATGTTATTGTTGCGACATTGCCTGAAGCTAAGCAATTACTTTTAAATGATGAAAGTATGCTTGGAAAAGTTCAGAATTATAAACAAAATTTAGCTGCTGATTTAAAACGAGCTTTTCCAAATAAGCGTCTTAATGATTTGGATATTGTAGCTATCACTATCCAACATGACTCCAATGACACTAAGGATTCATCAGAAGCCTTCTTTAAGCAGCTTAATTTTTCACCTTAGGACTTTTGAGATCTTCTGTGTTTGAGATAAGCCAGCACATACTTAATGATTCTCAGTTCTTCATTTAAAAATTGACTTTTGGTATACCATTGGTATACTTAAGATCGACCGGAGGTCTTATGATTGCCAAGAAGCTCACCAAAGTAGGCAATACCCAAGCTGTTGTGTTAGATAAAACGCTTTTGAGTCTTGTGGATGCCGATACCGAAAGCACTTTTAGAATTTCTATTGATGGAAAGAAAATTGTACTCGAAGCGATGACCCAAAAAGAAGTCGACCGCCTAGCTTTAGAAGCTAGCGATAAAATCCGCAAGGTCCAAAAAAATGTCTTCAAAAAACTCGCTAAGTGAGATTTTTTATATTTCTTTGGATGTTGTGCTCGAGATTCATCAGCGCCAATTGAAAGAATATGGTGGAGCAGGGGGAATTCGAAATCTTGGGGGTCTTGAGGCCGCCGTTGAAAGTCCAAAAGCTACATTTGATGGAAACGATCTTTATTCAACAATATTTTTAAAGGCTGCTGCTTACGCGTATCATTTGGCAGAATCTCAAGCCTTTGTAGATGGCAATAAACGCGCAGCCCTCGACGTGGCTTTGACGTTTTTAGCTATCAATAGTTTTGAAATTATAGATGAGAAAATGGAACTTTACGATGCAATGATTGCAATTGCTGAAAAGCAAATGTCGAAAGAACAGTTGGCCGACTTATTTGCGAAACTAACACAGTAATTGCTTTTGAAGTTGAAAGGCAGAGGTTACCTCCGCTACGGATGTGTTATGTGAATTCAATCACTTTTAACCATTATTTTTTGCGCCATCAATAAAGCTTTATATAAATCAACATGACCACCGGTTAATATTTTATTTTTCAGATTTTTATTAGGTGTTGTCGAATTTAAAATAACGGATTTAATTTCTTTATAATTTAGTTTTGGAAATCTCGTCCAAACTTCTGAAGCCATCCCTGCGGCAATTGGTGTCGCGACGGAAGTTCCAAAATAAAATGCGTAGTCATTGCTTAAAAGCGTTGAATAGATATCAACACCAGGTGCAGCAACATCAACGCTAATAGGTCCATAACTTGAAAAATAAGCCAGTTTACCATCGCGATCTGTTGCTGCAACTACAATTAGATTGTCGTTAGTAAGAGAAGCTGGATAGAACGGTACTCGCTCAATATTTTCATGAAAATTGCCAGCACTAACAAAAACAAGGACGCCATATTCTTCGGCTATAAAATCCAAAGCCTCAGCGACCAGGGAGCCACCTTTATTTACTTTTTTGCCAAAACTACAATTGATAATTTTTGCGCCATGAACTGCTGCATAAATTAAAGCTTCCGCCACATCTTTATCGCTTTCATCGGAATCAGAGGGGATGGCTTTGATTGCCATAATTTTAACGTTTGATGCGATTCCAACAGTTCCAGTATGATTGTTTTGCTCAGCCGCAATGATGCCAGCAATAAAAGTTCCATGAAAATGAGTATCCATGGGATTTCCGTTGCCGTTGCCGCTAGAAGTTCTTTCTAATAGATTAATTCCGTGAACATCATCGATGTAACCGTTGTAATCATCATCAATTCCGTTATCAGCAATTTCATTTAAATTAACCCACATATTATTTTTTAAATCTTTATGCGTGTAATCCACACCCGTATCAATAACGGCGACAATAATTTCTTTGGATTTTAAATTTTTAAAATTTGAATAAGCTTTATCTAATGAAATTCCATATTGCGAGGAATCCCGATTGATCCAAAAGCTTCTGTAGCCCGGGTCATTAAATAATCGCGAACCTGCGGCTTGTGCAACAAAGGCCAAAAAGAATATGAGAACTGAAATGAGTTTTGGTAGAGCTCTTTCCATTTTCAGTTCTAGTTCTCGTCTTCCTGATAAATTAAACGACGAACGCTTTCAAAGTTATTTCTGATTTTCTTTTTTTCAAGAGCCACTTTTTCTTTGTGTCGAACTACTTTGGGAAATAGATCTATCGCCCTTTGTAATTCTTTTGAGGGTATTATTTTTTTAACATTTTTCATAAAAAACCTTTTACTGCTTTTTTAGAAAATCTTGTTTGCTCATCTTTAGGCATTTTACTAAATAGTTCATATTTTTGAATGAGTTTTGGTTTTGATTTAGAATTATCTAAAATAATCCACTCATCAGAAAGCAACCGATAAATATTCCAAAAATTTTCAAAACATCTTAAGTGACGTCGCCGCACAGTATTTGTTGGTATATGATGTCCACCTTGCTCGACTCTTTTTTTAATTCTAGAAATATTTAGTGAAACTTTATTTAGAAAAACAAAATAAATGATGATTTTATAGCCCTGTCTTTTTGCTTCTTTAATAATTGAAGCATAAGTCAAACCACTCAGGGTCGATTCAAAGGCGAAGGATTCACCTTTTTGAATTTTAGCTTTAATTTCTGTTAACAACACTCGCCCAGCTTGAAATGAGGCTTTTTCTGGATCTGCGGGGCCAAAGCCAGCTGCAATAAGATCCGGATTTAAAAACTGAATTGGTTGCTTTGATTTTGCTAAAAAGGTTTCGGCAAAAGTGGTTTTTCCACTTCCATTTGGTCCAGCTATGATCTTTATAACCTTACTCATAAAATCAATCGTAATCGGATTAATTGCATTTGTTGAGTCGAATCTGGGGCTGTTCTTTTAAAAATTAAAAACCGACCTCCGCTACGGAGGCATCGCCTCTTTTATTTCTACGGCCTTCTGTATTCGGTACAGTATTCGGAATACAGTTAACGGTATTCTGAATACTGAATTTTTTGGTGCCTCGGGCCGGACTTGAACCGGCACGGCCCATTACTGGAACCTCAGGATTTTAAGTCCTGTGCGTCTACCAATTTCGCCACCGAGGCAATCGATGGAATTAGGAAACAAGAAAAAACCATTTTTTGAAACGATTGTCACCGCTGAAACTGAGTTGAGCTGAGTTAACGCATTCCATCGTTTAAGAATTTTTTAGATCCAGGCAATGGAAAGAAAGATGCCATCGATTCGAAATTTTAAACCATTCCAAAGAAGTCGCTGATCAACCGATGTGCTTATGTCTCCAGCACGGTTGACGACTTCATTGCGGATGCGATTCATTTTTAACTGCGCTTCTCGGAGCAGTTGTGGGCTTTCAAGTTGAAGGGGAGGGTTTTTCTTCCATTCAAAAGTAATTTTACTAATAATTTGCTCTTGCTCAAGGATTAATGCTTCTAACTCTTGGTAACGCGGAGTGAATGAAATATGATGGGCCCGTGTATAGTCTGAAAAAGAGGAACAGCGAAAGTAATTAACGTAGGTAGGGCAATTTGTTGGCTGACCTACGGAATGACGGCAAGCAAAGGGCACTGGAAAAAGATTAAATATCCCTAAAGATGATTGCAGCCTATACGACGATGAAGTTGTAAGTGCATTTTTAGAAAAATATAATTCTTCGGTTATAAAAATAGAGGCATGGATTTCGCCTTGTCCGCCTTCTCGAATGGCCGCGATATCTCCCGGTTGGAGCAGTTCAGTTTCTGATATTGGCCGACATAGTGGGGAGGCCATCCAGAAACTCATTTCCTCAGGTGGAGTGTAGCGTAAAACGGGAAGTATTTTTGAAGCCACAAGCACAGCATTCCAGCAATTAGGTCCCCATCGTCCGGCATCGACATCTTGGTACTTCTCAACAATTTGCGGGATGATTTCTTCGATATCCATATAGCAGCGAAAACTATCGCAAGTGCAGGCAGACGAAGGCTTCTGAGGAGTTTCGTTGAGCGCCGTTTTCCAGCTGGCTAAGGCTGGTAAGTGCCTTTTAAGGAGATCACAATTTTCCCCTGTTAGAGTGATGCCATTGGTCTCGCGGCGAAAAGCACCGACCTCTGTAATTGCAAAAGCCTTTGATGCGAAAATAATCTGCAAAATTAAAAAAGGAACTAAGGTCACTTGACGCATGGATCTTTTATGAGGAAGGGAACTTCGCCTGTCAAATGCCAAAAAAGATAGGTCAGATTAGAAATTTATTAAAAAATATAAATTTAATTAAAATCAATAGTTTACAAAGTGGGGTTTAATAATTAAAGAGATCATAACTTGAGGATAAAGTCGCGACGCGTTACTCATAAAGTTCTAAAATTAGCCGTGAGTAAAAAAAGGGATTATAAAAGTATCAATCTAGTTCACGGTTTCTAGCCTATGGATGATCTTTTTTTTGAATCCAATGGGGCATTAAAGTTAATTTATTAAGGATACAAAATGAAGCGACGTCATTTTATGAAGGCAACGGCCGCCGGGATTGCAGGATTGAGTTTTGTAGGACCCCTTTCCTTGGCCTCTGCAAAAACCAAAAAAGTGGAAACAAAAAACCCCTCAGAAAATGCAAAATGGCGAACGGCTGAAATTAACATTCAAATTTCTGCGCCTTCTGAAAAGTCGAGTGATATTTGGCTTCCAGTTCCTTTGGCTCAAACGTCTTATCAAGAATTAATTTCTACAAACTGGATCGGTAATTTTTCAAAAGCCGGTATGATCAAAGATAAAACTTACGGAGCCCCTATTTTTCATGCGCAGTGGAGTAAAGCCGAAAAATTGGATTTAAATGTCATCTATCAGGTCAAATTAAGAAATCGCATCGGTGGTGATGCTGGTTTGAAAGAAGAGACCCCTTTGTATTTACTGCCCACTGAGCATATTCCAACCGATGGAATTGTTGTGGAAACTGCAATGAAAATTATTAAGTCAGAAAAGGATTCTGATAAAAAAGCCAAGTTAATTTATAACTGGGTTGCTGAAAATACTTTGCGGGATCCAAAAGTTCGAGGCTGTGGCCTCGGGGATGTAAAAACCTTACTTGTCTCTGGGAACTTAAGTGGTAAGTGCGCTGATCTTAATTCTTTATTTGTTGGATTGTGCCGTGCTGCGGGTGTTCCCGCGCGAGAAATGTTTGGCTTGAGAGTTTTAAGCTCTGATATTTCAAAATCAATTGGAAAATTAGGGGATGTGAGTAAAGCCCAACACTGTCGTGCTGAATATTACTCTTTCAATTCGAACGCTTGGATTCCGGTGGATCCTGCTGATGTTAGAAAAGTGATCTTAGAAGAAAATTTAAATTTAACAGATCCTCGCGTGACCACAATTCGTCAAAAATTATTTGGTTTTTGGGAGATGAATTGGGTGGCCTATAATACAGCGAGGGATTTTTCTTTACCGCCTACTTATACAGAAAAAATTAATTATTTGATGTATCCACAATTGATTTCTGGAAGCACTCAAAAAGATGGCATGGAACCTGATAATTTTAATTACACAATAACTTCTAAAGAAATTGTGTAGGAAAAAATGAGTTGGCATCCACATCTTTTCAAATTGATTTTTGTCTTGATCCACAATCAAACTCTAAAACTTTTGTATGGCGATTGAGTACAGCTAATTATAGTTGTCTGGAAAGGGCTTGGTAGGCCATGATATTCTTGTCAAAAGTGGTGATACTTTGAAAGTCGTAGGAGCTTTAAATCTCTCTGTTCAAAGTATCTTGGCTGCAAAGGCTCGAATTTTTCTTGTGAGCGTAATAAATAGAGATTGATCCCAGTCCCTTCCTTCGCCAGACTTAAGAGCAGGAGGAATTATGAAAAAACTTTTTATTCTGCTCACTTTGGTTTTTGCACCCCTATTTTCAGAGGCTCAAGGCTTTGCGTCTGTTTCTTTGAAACCTCAGGCTAGCAATCAGTATTACGATTACAATTTTGGAACAGTATTGGTTAATTTTCGCCAGTCAGTCGATTTTGAATTGAAAGCCATTGGAACTGAGCCAACTGTAATTCGAGCAATATTTGCATTTGGTCAAAGTTTTGATGCTGCAACGAATTGTCCTCGTATTTTAATGCCCGGTCGAATTTGCACAACTCGTGTTTATTTCTGGCCACATTATCAAGGGTTTTACAGTGGGCAATTAAGATTTGATTTACAAGAGAGTCAGATCTTTATCAACCTTTCCGGTTGGGGTCGCCTTTAGACCAGGATCTTTTTAATATTTTATTAATAAAAAACAATGGCCTCATTATTTGCTAAACTTTTAGCATGGAGAAATCAAAGAGCCTGAGGCAAATTGATCTTATTTAAGGTTCTTAAAATTTAATGATTAAAAAGTTTCCAGTTGTTTTTGTCATTTTAATGTTTCCCTTTCATAGCTTGGCAGGCACTGTTCTTGATCCGCTGGTCAGTGGATTTTGTCGAGAAAATTTTGATTGCAACAATCCTCCTAGCATCATCAGAGATGTTATTGCGATGTGCAGGATTTCTCAAGAGTCCTTGGGCTGTGACGATTTTATACGTAAAAATCCAGAGCTCGCAAATCTTGCGCAAAAATGTGATGCCAAAAATTATTGCAGCCAAAATATTGAAAGCCTGGAAGGTAATCCTGCTGCTTGTCTGCAAGGATATAAAAGTGCGGCCATTGATTTAGGAATTTCTTTCAAAGATATGGCTGTCAGCTTAGCCGGTTTTGTCGAGCAAAGCTGGGAGAATTTAAAAACAAGAAGTCAACAACATCGACAGCAATTGAGCGCCTGTCAAGGGTCGTTTGAATGTCAAAAAGAACTTTTTTATAAATCAGTAAATTCGTCAATCACTTCATATCAAACTGAATTAAGTTTACCTCAAAAGGCTCAATTGGCTGAAATGAGCGATGCGGCCGTGGCGGCCTTTCAAAAAGCAAGCATTAGGTATCAATGCTTGAAGCCCGTCGTTCAAGCTGAAATGCGATGCTATGCCATAGGAACAGTCTTTGATCCAACGCTGATGGCTGGATATGGTGTCAAGCTTGCCCGCACGGTCAAAGTTGTTTCAGAGGTTTCTCAAACGGCACGAGCGGATTCCAAACTTGGACCAGGAGTAGAAAAGCTTGCTTCTGGTGGAAAAATTGATCGCTCAGGAATCATTGATAAATATTTATATTATTCTCCGACTACGCCTGAACAGAACCAAAAATGGATGAATGCAGCCCGAACATCGCAATCTTTAGATCAAGTTCAGTTTGTTAGTTTTGAAAATGCTGAGATGAAAAGTTTAAATACAAAGCTGCTAGATAAAAACTTGGTCACAAGTCTTACAAATTACCATAAGGATATTATTTTTAACAAAATCGAAATTTTTAAAAAGGAATTTCCAAATCTTGAGATGGAAAGTTACTCCGATTATAAATCCGCAAGATTTGCCTTTAAGGGACAAGCTCCACCCGGTTTTCAAGACCGATTAGCGCAAGTTTTCATTGAAGCCAATCAAGAATTTAGCGACACCCTCATTGGAAATAAAATCATCCGCAGCACTGATAATTCAGAAAATTGGATTCGCGCAGGAAGTGGCAAAACGGCAGACCAAGCCAATGTGGCTAGCAGGTACTCAAGAAATCAAGAGCTCAATAAAATGCAAAACTTCAGTGATCCCGATTTAATAGCTCAACTGAACTCGAGTTTTAAAGATGTTGAAGACTTAAGAAAGAAAATCGCAATAGATCTTCCAAAAAATAGTTCGATGATCAATAAAAATACCTTGGATGCTGACGCCTTTAATATCATTAGAAAAAACATGGGAAACTCTAATGAAATTCAACAAGCTCTTAAGCAGCGTTTTGAATTAAAAGAAATTTCTCCGAAGGCCGTCACTAACATGCAAAAATATGTTGCAAAAATAGATGAATTTTCACCTGATATTTACGTTAAAGCAAGAGAAGTGGCTACTTTGACAGAGGCTTCTATGGGTGGAATCTCTGCTGATATGGTTGGAATGGGAGCACAAAACTTACGTTCAACGGCTGAAGCCTTAGCGCAAGCAAAAAACACGGATGAAGCTTTGGGGTTAGCAAGAAAAATGGAAGTTAAAGTATCTCAAGAATTTACGGATCAAAAAAATGGCTTTCAAAAAGTTGTTTCGAGTCAAATTGGTTCTGATCGAATAAAAAATATTTGCAGTGGTGATGATTGTGTCTCTGTCCCGTTGGTTCCTTTAACTCAAAGTGATAAAGCAAAGATTCTCCAAGGTCTTGCTGATAAAGGTTATACGTCAAAGTTTCGATTAAGTTTTATTCCTGAAGGAATTAAGGATTCAGCCACCAGATCTCCTTTGGGAACACATGGAGAATCAATAGAGGTTAAGCTTCAATCAAATCTTGCAAGTCAGATTGAGCCTGCAAAATTAAAGGCTCTGATATTTGGAGTGGATATGCAGACGAAAAATCTTAATAAGGGACCTATTAAGCTTCTCATGGGAGTTCGTAAGGATGTTCTATTGACGTCCAGTGAAAAAGAAAAAATTGAAAAAAGCTTTCAATTGGCTGTTCAACAAATGAACGATGAGCTTCGTACGCAAGGGATCAAAGCCCAATATCAAGCTCAGCCATAGATTTTATGTTAACGAACAGATTATTCATGATGCTACACTTTAAGAGCTGACAGAAGACATCCTGTCAGCTTTGCTTGAATTAAGAGGTTTGGATGAAATCATTAATTTTTGTGCTGATTTTTTTATCTCCGATGTTATCACTATCCTTGGAAATAGTTTCAACACCTGCCAATTGCGTGGACAAGGTTGAACGGCGAGCAAATATTCAAGTCCAGGTGATTTTATCTTCAAATCAAAAATCATGCTTTTTAAATATTAGCTCAAGACAATCATCAAATCTTGTCTATCGATCTTACTTAATGTCCGATGAAGGTCTATTTATGGTATTTAATTCTTTTGGCGACGGTGAAATTGATGAAGATACGGGAGCTCGTAATTTTTATTTTTTTCCACGTTTAATTCCAAATCCAACTTATCAGTGGAATGATCAAGATCAAGTTCTTGAAGTTATACATACCAATGGAGATAAGTTCCTTTTTGATTATAAAACGGCGGAGATTAAAGGGATTGGGCAGGGGCAAGTAACAGTGGCCGCAGATATCAGTAAGGTCCATCGCGGAGGCGTTGAGATATTAAATTACAAAGGCCTGTTATTAGATGCAGGCTTTGCTATTGGTCGCTCTCCTTCAGCCGTGGGTTCTGGCGATGCAGTATTTAAAGATCATCAGGGGCAGTTCTGCAGCCTTAAAAATCGAGAACTTTTTGAGATGGATAAAGACCAAGATATTCGATTTATGTTTGATGATCCCGGTTTAAAATTATTTTTAAATAAGCGCTGTCCCCAGCTGAATAATCCAGCGATTATCTTCCTGGGGATGAGTCTACTGCTGCTAAAAGTCGAATTAAGACTTAATAAATGACAAAAAAATCCGAAAATAGACCCATGACTAAAATACCTTTTCTATTTCTGATATGGCCTCTATTTACGAGCTGTATGACATTAACAAGAACGCCCGCGGGAAATGTTCTTCCCCTTCAATTTAATATCTCAGGCCAATCTGAGCCCGTCAGTCAAGATTATCACTTTCAGCTTTTATCTCTTGGGGACTTGCTCAAGAATAAAGTTCTATTTACAGATTATAAACTTGAGCAGCCTATTTCATCGACATCGGTGCACTTATGGCAAGAACAACTGGTACAAGCATTAGTTAAAATCAAAGAAAATCAGGGGATCAATTTAAAATTTGAACAATGGAAAGCTGAAATTTCAGTGGATCAAGTAGAAATCATCATTAGTTTACTTCAGAATATTGACCTTACGAAAAATGCCACTGAAATCAAATTAAGACAAAAAATTGAGGTCATTGAAGCCTTTAATGAAAACTTTCGCCCTCCTTCAGAGTACCATTATAATCTTATTTCGGTTCCTAGAAAAATATTTTCCTTACATACGGGAGCTTTATTTCCAGTCACAGAAGTTAAAGATCTTAATGTCCAGAATTCGAGTGTCTGGCAAAATCGTAAAGCTGAAGATATAGATATGTTCAAGGGACCAGGTTCCGTCAATTTTCAAGACATAGAAAGAGATGTTTGTAAGTATGTAGGCCCCAAGCGAGGCTACGGAGTGCATGCAGGGTTTAAAATCAAGTGTTCGGGAAAAAAACTAAAAGTTAAATTTGGAAATGAAACCTATTCCGGACCCTTCAATTCAAGAATATATCATCGGTTGGGATATAATGTTCCAACAATACATTATATAAATGCTTTAAAAGTAAGCTATGATCGAAAGCTTTTATCAGAAATCAATTCACGTAAAAGTCTTTACCTTGAGCTGACTGTATTAGGTAAAAAAGTTTATAATAATAAAAATATAGAAATTTTTGACGCTACAGATTTGATTGATAAAGCTGTATTAAAAGATGGTAAAAATCTTACAAGAAAAGAATTTAAATACAAATTAATAAAATCATGCAAAGAAAAAGTATGCGACTACAGTGATTCAAATATAAATATTGAATTTGAAAATAGTATTGATTTTATAACACTTATTCCCAGCACAATTGTTGACGATCCCCCAGGTGAAGAATTGGGTTCGTGGAGTTATTCTAACCTTGATCATTTTGATCGTCCCGAAATCCGATCCTTAGCTATTTTGGGAGCATGGACGGGAAATTTTGATTTAAGAAAGAAAAACTCCAGTCTTTATTGGAACCCTGAAACCAATGAAATAAAACACTTTATTTCTGATCCAGGATCGGGACTTGGAGAAAGCTTTAAGGCCTTTAAAAAAAGTGGACGTGTGGATCATATGAACTGGAAAGCTGCTTTTTTAATTCATCAACAAGAAGGCTTTCAATCAGTTCCTTATATGAATATTAGTTTTTCTGAGTTAGAAAAAAATGAAGCATTCCAGCGTTTGACATATAATGATGCCCGATGGTTGGTTGAGCAAATTTCTAAAATAACTGAAGATGAAATATCAGAGGCTTTAGCAGCTACAAACATGAGTGCTGCGGAATTTTTATTAGCTCGTGAAAAATTAATTTCATTACAAATAAATATGATAAAAAGTTTTAATCTTAAGCTCAATCCAAGCCTTATCCATCGCACTATCAATAAAAGATTAAATTTCAATAAAGATCGCGATAAAGTTGAAATTACGCTTCGCGATGGACGTCATTTTCGTTTAGAAAATCGAGGTATGGAACTTCGTAATGGTCAATTGTTAAGCACGGGCCCTCAGAATCCATAAATAAGCTTATTAAGTCTTAAGACAAGGTTGATTTGTTGCCAAAACATCGGCAAAATTTTATCTATCTAATAATATTATGGCAAAGTTCCGGGGAGAAGTGATGAAGCTTTTGTTAAGCTTTTTAAGTTTATTATCTTTTTCTATGGTTGAGGCAAGTGGCCTTTCCCCATTAAGACAGGCTAACGAATCTTTTTTTCAAGCGAGTCATCGTGTCTCTAATTTTGGGATTTTATCAACCCCAGCCGAATTAGCCAACCCCTTGCAGGATCTAGATATTCAGCAAATTCCCCAAATGCTGGAGTCGGATCTTGAGCGTGAGTACAAATTTATTCGGGACTCACGGTTTTTAAAATCAAATCGAAGTGATTTTCCAAGAAGGATCACTTGGCTTTTTCCCGATGATGGGTGTTACGCAAGAGCCGATATCGCCGCTATAAAACTGATAGAAAAAGGGGTCATAGCTCCTAAAAAGATTTTTGCTTTCGGAAATTTAGTTGTCCAATCTCCCAATTCCTTAACAGGGTTAGTAACTTGGTGGTATCATGTCGCTTTAACGTACCGAGTGGATCAACAGGTTTATGTCTTAGATCCCGCCCTTGAGCCTCATCGGCCCCTTTTATTGCAGGAATGGAATACTTTAATAGGTGGAGAATCGACTCAAATATTTTATTCCATCTGCGCGGCTAGAACCTATGATCCAGATCGCAATTGCGAAAATCCAAAGATGGTGAGTCCTGCCGATGTGGAAGCTGAGCAAAGTGGATTTTTTAAAGTCGAATGGACAAGGTTAACATTATTAAATCGTGATCCCGAACAAGAGCTCGGGGATCATCCGCCTTGGCTTAAGAATCAAAACTAAAAACTTAACTCATCACTCATATGTAAACCAAGAATCTGATTTAAAGGATCTTGAGCTTTAAATGAGCTTATCAGAGAAGCCAATTCCCCAATCATCTTTTGTGTTTTTGTGGCATTGGGATTTTGGTTATTTTCAGTTAAGAATTTTTCAGCCATATCAATGGTCTGGCCAATAGCACTCATAAGGCCCTTAGTATTTTCAATTTCAGCAAGACTTTCTTGCATCAAATTGAGTTCTTCAATTTGACGATGAAGAATGCTGATACTTTGACTGTCCTCATTAACAGTCAAAGTATCAATTTCTGCGGCTTGCACTAAATGAAAGGATAAAGTGATCAGCATAAGAATAGACCAAATTTTTATAACAGAATTCATAAATATTTCCTTTTTAACGTTTTAGCCGCTGCAAGAGTTCGATCGAAGGATAAGAATCAGCCGGGAGTCCAAAAAGCAGTTGCGCTTTTTTAACTGCGGATCTTGTTCCATTTCCAAGTTTTCCGTCAATTGGTCCTGGATCATAACCAAGCTTTGCAATCAGAGTTTGTAATTCCATCATTTGATCAGGAGTCAAAGACTGAACATTTCCATTGCCTCTAAATAAAGCGGGAGCTCCGGTTAAACGGGTTGCCATAAAGGCCGCGGTCGTTGAATAAACCATGGAAGAATTCCAACCCAGAAAAGCATGAAAATTTTGGTAAGCTAAAAACGCCGGACCTAATCTTCCCATAGGTAATAAAAGCGAAGCTTTTAAATCTTTAGTAGGTAAGCTTCCATTAATTGTTTTCACACCCCATTGTTCCCATTGAGAAACCGGATGTTGAATCGTTAGATCAGCTTCTTCCCATTTAAGATTTGTAGGAACTCGAACTTCTTGCAGCCAAGGTTCACCGCGAACCCAACCGTGATTTGCTAAAAATTGTGCGGCTGATCCTAAAGTATCTGGAACACTTTTAACTAAATTCACTCGGCCATCTTTGTCGTAATCAACACCTGATTCAAAATAATCAGAAGCCATAAACTGAGTTCCGCCCAATTCGCCCGCCCAATTTCCAATCATTTCTTCAGGTCTTAAATCGCCGCGCTGAATGATTTTCATCGCATCGATTAATTGAGGACGAAACATATCAGGACGTCGGCAGTCGTAAGCTAAAGTTGTAATGGCAGAAAGAATAGGAAATTTTCCAGTGAAAGCGCCAAAGTCACTTTCTAATCCCCAAAAGGCAACGATCGGTTCTGCAGGAACACCAAACTCATTTTCAATGCGAGCAAAGATATCTTTATGTGTGGTCTTAATAAGACTCATGCCTCGAGTGACTCGGGACGCCGAAACCATGCGATCAGAAAATTGTAAAAAAGGCTGTTGAAAAACACCCTGACTTCGGTCGCGTTGAATCACGCTGGAATCAAGTTTTAAATAAGGCAAAACAGATTGAAGCGTCGTTTTGGTAATTCCCGAAGCAAGGGCCTCTTGTTTTAGACCTTCAAGCCATGCATTAAAGGACATATCTTTTTCACAGGCTACTAAGGGCCCTGTCGCTTTAGTAGGGGTCAGAGAACTTGCAGAAAATGCAGCTTGAGGAAGTTGAAAAATGAAGTGAAGCGATAAAAGACCTAAAAATTTCATTTTCAAAATATTTTTTGTATTCATACAGGACTCCTAGCTAAATTTGTTCAAGACGAAGACACCTATTTCTGCTAAATGAAAAGCAATTTTCTACCCAAGCTAGAGTTCGTTTTAAACGGGCTAAAGGAAAGAAGAGTGTCTAAACTTTGAGCTAGGCACTCTTTTTTGGCACTTTTTCTAATGCTGAAAAACTTGACTGTTTGTCAGATGAAGATGAAAGTTTATTTCGTTCTAAAACTCGAGGAGATCTTATGAAAGTAAAAGCGGCCGTTGCGTGGAAACCGAACACTCCCTTATCTATTGAAGAAGTGGATTTAGAGGGTCCTAAACGGGGAGAGGTGCTGATAAAAGTTGTGGCCTCTGGAGTTTGCCACACAGATGCATATACTTTGTCAGGGACTGATCCAGAAGGGCTTTTCCCCGTCATATTAGGTCATGAAGGCGGCGGCATTGTCGAACAAATTGGCGAAGGCGTTACAAGTCTTAAAATAGGTGATCATGTTATTCCACTTTACACGCCAGAATGTCGTGAGTGTAAGTTTTGTCTTTCTGGAAAAACAAATTTATGCGTAAAAATTCGGGCGACACAGGGAAAAGGATTAATGCCAGATGGCACATCTCGATTTTCTAAAGATGGAATATTGATCCATCATTATATGGGTTGCTCAACTTTTGCTGAGTACACGGTTGTTCCTGAGATTGCCTTAGCGAAAATTAACCCCAAAGCTCCTCTGGATAAAGTTTGTTTGCTAGGCTGTGGAGTTACAACGGGAATCGGTGCGGTTTTAAATACAGCAAAGGTAGAAAAGGGCTCAAGTGTTGCTGTTTTTGGATTAGGTGGTATTGGACTGGCTGTCATCCAAGCCGCAAAAAAAGTAGGAGCAAAGCAAATTATTGCAATTGATATCAATGATTCAAAATGGGAGATGGCTAAAAAATTTGGTGCCACTGATTTTTTAAATCCAAAAAAATTCGACAAACCCATTCAACAGGTGATTGTTGAAATGACAGAGTGGGGAGTTGATTATTCTTTTGAATGCGTTGGCAACGTGGGTCTCATGCGATCGGCTTTAGAGTGCACGCATCGGGGCTGGGGTCAGTCTGTGGTGATTGGTGTTGCTGGCGGCGGGCAAGAAATTTCTACCAGACCTTTTCAATTAGTCACTGGTCGTGTTTGGAAAGGCTCAGCCTTTGGTGGTGTGAAGGGTCGAACTGAACTTCCAGGATATGTGGATCAGTATATGTCAGGTGAAATTAACTTAGACGATATGGTGACCTTCACATTACCACTTAAAGATATCAATAAAGCTTTTGATTATATGCATGAAGGAAAAAGTATCCGGACTGTGATTTTATTTTAAGGAGAAATTGTGACGCTGATAAAAACTTCCAAGTGTTTTGAAGGATTAACTCAGTTCTGGGAGCATCCATCGACGGCCACTCAAACAAAAATGAAATTCTCGACCTTTATTCCTGAAGGAATAGTTGAGGGTTGTTTAATTTGGCTGGCAGGGCTTACCTGCACTGAAGAAAACTTTATCACAAAAGCAGGGGCTCAAAAATTTTTAGCAGATCATCAACTGATGATTATTTGTCCTGATACTTCTCCCCGAGGTCTTAATCTGCCAGCGGAACATGATTCTTGGGATTTTGGCTCGGGCGCTAGTTTTTATTTAGATGCGACGACGGCAGGGTATAAAGACCATTACAAAATGGAAACCTACATTGTAAAAGAGCTGCATGAATTGATTCAAAAACAGTTCAAAATATCATCCAGTAAAATCTCTCTTATGGGTCATTCCATGGGAGGGCACGGAGCCTTAAGTTTAGGACTCAGAAACCCAGAAAAATTTCGATCGCTCTCCGCGTTTTCTCCGATTGTGAACCCCATGGAATGTTTATGGGGAACAAAAGCTTTTCATGGATATTTAGGTGAAGATAAATCAACTTGGTCACAGCACGATACAACAGAGCTTATCAAAAAAGGTTCAAAACATCCTTATCAGATTTTAGTGGATCAAGGCTCGCAGGATGAGTTTTTAGAAAAGCAACTTTTAACAAATCACTTGATGGCGGCTTGTCGAAATGCCAAGCAAGCCTTAACTGTCAATTTTCATGAAGGTTATGATCATAGTTATTATTTTATATCGACTTTTATTGAATCCCATATTCAGTTTCACGCCGCCGCCCATAAAGCATAAAATCATTGAATACGTTATTTTTTTAAAGCGACAAGGGTCAATTGATCGATAGCTTTAAATAAATCAGGAGATTCTTTTAAGGTTTGCATAAAATCAAAGTCTAATAAATCTTTCATAGGCGACGTAATGCCGTTCAATCGTAGATAGAAACTAGTAGTTACCATTCTAAAGCGCAGATTAAGTTTAAAAGCGATTTTTCCTAAAGCCCGTAAAGTTTTCTTTTGAGTTGCCGTGAATTCAAAAGATTCAGACGAACTGGTTTGAATCAATATAAGAAGCTGTTCAAAGATTCTGTCATTCATGGGTTCTTTTAAAAAATTGGCATGCAAATAAGATAAAAGCATAAATTTCATAAAAGTTTGTTCGCCCATTTGATCCATGGCCGCTTTTAAATTAACTCGATCTTCATACATAATGACATAAGAATTAAGTTCGAAAAAAATTCGATGTATGGGATCATTGACGTCTGTAATAGCTAAAAGCTCACAAGTGTTGGCAAAGGACTCTTCGATGAGTCTGATCAAAGTGTGTTTTTGAAAATCAAATTTAGTTTTTAGAATAGGATCTTTATAAAATTCATTGATTAAACTACGAGCAACAGCATGGCAGGACTCATGAAAGACATGATTTCCTTTTAAATTATCAGAAATATCATCCCAAATAATATTATCGGGCAATTTATCATTGAGCTGCTTTAAAACACTGCTGTTATCAATATAAGGAATGGCTTGTTCGCTTAAAATCCACTCCAGCTGACTGAGTGGCAATGCTTGATAAAGAGGATGGGGCTTGTGACTAAATTTAAATTTGTTATCCAGGGTAGCATGTCGAATATTTTTAAAGATTTTATTGTGAGCCATAAGAAAGCCATCGCCCAAAGATTCTTTAAGGCTGCCTAAGCTGTTAAATTCTTGGTGTTTTGCCCAAAGCCTAGATAGTTTCAAATTATGAGTTCCTCGTAAATGATATTAGCATGGTATCAAATCTTCTACACACTGTTGCCCAAATTTGTCTGAGTCTCATATTGAGGCGCTTCAAATCTGTTTTAAATGCTTACAGTGGGCCTAAAGCTTGCTGAATCAATACATAGCTGGACCTTATTTTAGGGTCTTACTATGGAGTTATAAGAATGAGAATGTGTAAAGCCGTTTTAATGATGATGTTAGCTTTCAATCTGACCCTATTTCCAACGGTAACCTATGCTCAAAAAACGGAGCCGACGGCAAATTATCCTGACTATAAAATTATTTTAGATAGCCAAGAAAAAAGAACCTTACTTTATGATAACAAGAATGAAAAGCTAACTGTAGAAATTCCCGATGCTTCAAAAGAAGAACTCAATAAAAACTCACCAGCTAACTTGAATCAAAAACTAAAATTAGAAATGAGTCGTGTAAATACGGCTAATAAAGAAGCTTGGTCGCATTCAGTTCGTAATATTGCTCCTGAATCAGCCATTTTCTTTGTCGCCATGGGTGCTGTTGTTGCGGCACAACTTTTTACTGATTATGCCCAGAATCCAGTGGCTATGAAGCAACATATCGATCATCAACTTTCGCCCATTGGAGCTTTTGGTTTTTTTTCTTTTATTTATACATCTAAAATGACCACGAATGTTTTGGAGCTTTATTCGAAAAATCCAAAGTATAAAACATTTCTACCTTATCTAGGAATGACAGCGGGATTTTTTGTTCAATCCTACTTATCTCAGATAGTTGCTGATCCAAATGTGAAAGCTTGTGCCAGAGTGATGATGGGAAAGTCTCTAACAGAAAAAGATACTGAAGCAGGGGTTAGTGAAGATCCCTGCGCTGAAGCTTACAAACATCTAGTCCTCCATAAAAAACTTTATGAATATGCACCTAATTTAGTATCAATGCTTCTATCGACTTGGATGGCAGGAAAAGCACAGCAATTAGTCATGGCTGGTGTTTATCGAATGACAGGTGTGAATATCGCTTTATGGCTAGTGCCAGGCGCAGTACAAATGAAGGGCATAAAAGTAATTCAAACTCTTATGAAGTTTTCTCAAATTGCAGCCTTTGTTGCCATTGATCACGCGATCAGCCGAGAAATTAATTATGCCTGGAAGAATACCGTTGATGGCGCAGAGATTTCTATATTTATGCCAAAAGTGGCTTTAAGTATCAATGAGATGAAAAAGTCTGGATGGAAAAATTCAGATAAAAATTTAGAAGAAACTTTAAAAATATTCCATGAAAAAGCCAATGCGTTTCGCATGATGAATCTTTCAGCCGTGTATGAAGCTCATCAGAATTGGTCAGATAATGTGACTCAGTTGGTATCAATGTTTAATACCAGTTACACTTATTATAATGTTTTTATCAATGAACTTAGAAATTCTCGGTTCGGAACAACCAGTGCGAAGCTTTTGGAAAGAAATTATCCTTTAAATGGAGTGATTGCAAAAGGACTTAAAGAAGATCGCAAGGACTCTTATTTTTCATTTCCGCAATTGCTTGAAGGCAGCCAAGTGGACACAGTGATAGATGCCGTCCAATTAGCTGAGTCTTACCTTAAATCCAAAAATGCCGGTTATTTAACAACGTCATCTAAGTTACAATTAAATCGAATTATTAAACAGCTTAAAAGTCCTGATACAGAAGTGATGGGTAAAGGACTTGATCAATTAAATAAGGCTTATGCTTTAGAATTAAATCATCAAAATAATTTTAGCTATAATGTTTCAGCTGTAGGAAAACCCCTTGTTGGTGAATACGACATGGCTTTTCTTGAAATTTTAGAAAATATGCTGAAGGTCTTAGGAGCTCCGCGCCCAGCTTTGTATCCAGGTCAGGGCTTTAATTCAACATTTGAAGCAGCACCCATGTTTAAGGACAGTATCAAAGATACATCTTATTACCGACGTGTAGGACACTTTAGCACTCCTTACATCTCTGAGTACTTAATGATGCAAATGGTTTGTGGACCCGACGCCGAAGCTAATGAAGCGTTAGTAAAACGAAGCCGAGGTTTTCCATCTGTATTCTTACCGCCACAAATTACGAATGCTGTTTACAATTCAAAAGAGGCCTTAGAATTTTGCCATAGCCTGACGGTTCATCCAACGCATTCAAGAAAAATTTATAACTACGAATTTCAAGTCGGTGGAAAAAAGTATAAAGGAATCCCTACATACTTAATCAAAGAAGCAAGATCTTCAGTGTTAGGAACTGAAAAGGATTTTGATTTTAATGCTTGGTGGGATATAAATACCGAAAATCAGATAAAAAAGGCCTTTTATGGATTTTCTTTAAAATATTCTGAAGTTGTCGCCAAGATGCTTTCCACAATTTATCAAAAAGACTCTATTCGAGGGAACTTAAGCCCACTTCATAACGGGACGATGACTGCTATTTTTCAAGAAGAAAGATTTTACTTATTACTTTTAGAAGAGTTAATGAAGCCATCAAAAGAATTTAAATTAGATATTAAAACAATTCTTGAGCGACCTCCGACATTACAGCCTTTAAAAGATATTGAGCATGAATTTGTAATTCTGAATCGTTTGATTAAAAAGATAAAAGTCATTGAAAAAAATGGTCGTCAACTTATTCAATCTGATGTCAGCAATGGAGAATTAGAAGAGCAAGTTAAAAATATCAAGACCGCATCTAGTAAATTAGAAAAACATTTAGTTAAGTTAAATCCACAACAGCTTAAATTAGCAAAGATATGTTTTGAAAGGCTACAGGCTTTGGCCTTTGAAATGATGAATTACGGAACGATAGCTAATGTAGTTAGTTGGGATAAGATTCAAAATGCAGAAGAGTCTAATCAAGAAACAGAAAAGTACGAAAAGAAAATCAAAGCTAAAATGAAGAAGGCCCAAGGTATGACCCATATGGGTGGGTTGTAGTGGTATAGGTGTTGCAACTTTTACATGTGTGAGCGTATGAATGAATGAAAGCCAATACGAAAGAGTACGGAGATTAAGAAAGACAAATATTGGTAAAATGTAAAAAGAATTAACAGAACTAAAGTTTAAAACTTAAACAGGAGAAAAGTATGAACAACAAAGCAATCTTAGGAATGATCGTCATCGCTGCAACAATGTCTTTTTCAAGTGCTATGGCCGCTGGAGCTGCAAAAGCAAATTTAGTTGAGTACAGTAAGCAAGTGAAAGAAGCTTATTCGACAGGCTTAACAACTGGCAAAGGTTCACCAGTTCAACGTAAAGAGCGAATGCAAGACCAGATGATCAATACTTTAAAACTTGATGCTCAAACTGCAGTTAATTTAAAAGTAGCTATTAATAATTCTAGCAAATCTGCTGAAAGAATGGACAACTTATTGACCATTATTGCAGCCAATCGAATGGCCAAAGAAGTTTCTAAAACTGATCCGGTTGAAGGAAAGTCATTAGAAGATGGGGCTGCTGCGGCTGCTAAATTATTGTCTTGTTCGCCTTTATTTGGTGATGGACGACCTGCTAAAACTTTAAATGCTTCTGAAATGAAAGAAGTGACTGAGTCTTTAGCTAAGTTAGAGACATTAGCTGGACCTATTTTAACTCAATTTTCAAAAGCAGAAAGAGAATCATACACTAAAATTTTAGAGCAATTTGATGCCTCAATTCGACAAGGTGGAACTAGTAAAACGGCTGAAGAGGTATTCGTTCAAGCTGTGATGGATGCAAAAAATATCGATCGTACAAAAGCTTTAGAGTTAATAAAAAAATTAAAAGAGTGCGTTTAAGATTTAAAATTGAAAATAAAAAAAACCACTTGGGTAATTCCAAGTGGTTTTTTAATGATAATGTAATGACTCAGTATGGATTTGACTGACTTTTTTCAGAATTTGTTTTTCATGGGCACCCAAACCTTCAAAGGTAAGTCCCATGCCGGAAGGATAGACACCGGAGCCTTCTGTTTTGCGAACCATTTTGGCGGTGCATTGAATTTCATCAATACCTTGGATTTTAAGTCTGATTTGGAATTTTTCACCTAAGTTAAGATGGGAAAAATCGTTGCCTTCAACAAAAAGTCCTGTTTCAGAGAGATCAAAAGACTTCTTGTGAAGAGTAGGGCCTCTGAGCCACGGAGACATCACAACTGGCACAACAATATGAGTGCGCGGAGATCTATTCCACCATTTAACTTTTGGATTTCGCAAAACATGAAGGGCTTGTTTTTCGAGTAATATTCCAGAAAGCGCCATAAACCCAAAGCTAGCAAAGCTTGCTTGCACCATACTAAAATCTAAAGCCACAAAACCCACCCACCAGTTATTAAATATCACAGCCGCCACGGTTAGAGGTAACAGCAGTCGAACGCTCCACTTTGCATTGAGCGTGGCCCAAGCCAAGCTTGTGCATAGAATCATCACGGAGATATTTAACCAGGTTAGGTTTTGCAACAAATGATCAAAGTCCTGTAATATTAATATTTGCAGAGGCATGCTGATCGCGACCAACATCATGGCCATGGCAAAAGCGGTTAAGGCTAAGGGGCGTCGATTCATTTTTCCTCCGTTGAAAAATGGTAGCAATAGCTCTCGATACTATTAACGTACTTAAAAGCTTCCTTAAGATCGTCATCATTAAGCCAGTCATCTCCACGTTTTTGAATTCTTGCTTTAACTCGGCTGGCGCCGGAATTATAGCTCGCAAGAATGACTTCTGAATAATCAACATTGGGAAGTGATTTTAAGAGACTTTTGTTTTCGGTGATATTCCAATAATCACGCAGATAATTTAAATACAAAGCGCCACCTTCAATGGCTAGAACTGGGTCCAGGCGCCAATCTTGCTTGGCACTGATTTTTTTTTGGGAAATTAATTCTGCGATCTGATCAACACTGGATGAGTTGATGCGCTCATCTCTTTTCCAATGAGGTCGAAATTTTTTTAACTCTTCATCGGCCAAAGGTGTGACCTGAGTAAGTCCTATCGCTTTAGCACGACTGACTAAATCAGATGAAAATCCTGATTCTTGCGCAATCAGACCTGCAAGAAATGAAGGATTTATTTGATTTTCTTTAGCTAGATCGTTGATTGAATTCAAATAATTTCTTTCAGGCTTGAAAGGGTTGATAGAAGCAATAGATCTTGTTTTTTGAAGTGAACATTCTGGAGGCAGATACTTTATTGAACTTAAAATTTTTTGATTTGATTTGACGTAAATATCTATTTGATGGCGTCGATCAGGCCTTAAGCGTAATTTTGGATAAATATATTTGATTTTTTTATCATTACGATCTTGCCACTTTGCATATTTTTGAAAGGCCTTGGTGACATTCTTTTGATTGTAAATAACGTAAAGCTCCACATCTTCAGTAATGGTGCTTGTCGCCGTGTATTCGACCTTTAAAGGAGAGGTGGCATGAAGCATTTGTCGATTAGGAAAAAGGGCAACATCTTCTGACTTTTGATCTTTTGATTCAGCAAAAAAATACCCATCACCCGTCCAAAAGTCCGTGCCGCCAAAAGGAGTCGTAGGACCGGCACAACTAAAAGTCATGAGAAAGAAGAAGACACTCGTAGTTTTAATTAATAAAGAACTTAAAACTCTTGTCATTTTATAAGTTTAGCACGTTTGTTACAATTTTTAAGTTTACTATTCTGAGACCCTCAAAAGGTTTTAGAAATTGACTAATTATTTTTCATTTTAGTTCCCAGGTTTAGATAAAAAATTCTTATCTTATTTGCTGATATAGGATCAATGTTGACTTGTCTCATATTGAGATTGTTAAAACGATTTTAAGTATGAAAAATTATCTCATCTCGGATTTAAAAACTCGCCTTGAATTAAAGAGATAAATGTCGATAAGGGTTTATGCATTTTTGGTCATTTATTTTCATTTTTTGCATCTCTTTAGTTTTTACTTTGTGTGTTTGTCGTATCGCCTTGTTTTTCCAAGTGAAACCTCATAATGATTATCGAAGGCAGCAAAAAGGTGAAATTGCTTTATGGGGTGGCTTAAGTCTGTATCTCACTCTGGTTATGGGCTATCTTATTTGGCCTCAAGAGCAATTACTTTCGATTCTTGTATCAGCATCTATTCTCCTAGCAGTAGGTCTGTTAGATGACCTTCACGAACTGAAAGCCTTGACAAAGTTTATTGGACAGTGCGCGGCAGCTTTGCTTTGGCTTTATCTACATGAGGGGGCCAATGTTCTCATAAATGCTGGACTGCCTTCCTTTGTAAGTCTTTCGATTAGCACCTTGTGGATCGTAGGACTTTGCAATGCTTTTAATTTGATAGATGGTTCTGATGGTCAGTGTTCGATGGTGGCATTACTGGGGTTTGCTATGATTGGATTAGCGTTTCCTACCTTAGTTCCTATTTCTGTTATTTTTGTTGGTACCATCGCGGGCTTTCTTGCCTTAAATTTACCACCAGCAAAAATTTATCTCGGCGAAGGTGGAAGTACGCTTTTGGGTTTCTGTTTAGCAACAATGACCTTATCGCTTTCAGCACAAACTTATCCTGTCTCAGTTATTTTAGGTGTTCTATTTTTAGTGGCATTTCCATTAACAGATACGGTCTTAGCTATCGGTCGAAGGAAATTACAAAAAAGACCCTTGTTTGCAGGAGATAAAGACCACATTCATCATCTTTTGCAAAAGCTGGGATTTAGTAAGTTACAAGTTTTAATGATTGTTAGTTTTATAGTTTTGATGGGTGATTTAACAGCTTACAGTTTATTTCAAATGACCAATTTATCTTTGGGTTTAATTTTGACTCTCACGAATGCAGCACTTATGAGTTTCTTATTGTATGGGCTGCATTTAACAAAAAAAATTGCGGGACAAAAAATTTCCTACTTTGGAACATCTTTATTGGAAAAACATATATTGCCCCTGAATCAAGAGCCAGTAGATTTGAATTGCAAAAAAGCTTATCTTTTAGATCTTCTCCCTTACTATTCAGAGCTTCAGTCACGCGGAATTGCAACGATTGTTAGTTTTGTAAAGGAAATTTCGCTTCAAGTCGGAGTCGATCCAAAATATCATTTGGTTTTAGTGGGATCCTATTCAGTGGCAGTTATCTATAGAGATGGTTCAGTATGGCAAGAAAATGAAGTTCAAAAAATCAATCAAGATTTCAAAAACATTTTTCTTCATTTTGAAGTCCTAAGAAGTTTATCAGACAATCCCGAGGGCCTTAGTTACTTTGATCAGAAAAACATTAGTGACTTGCTCGAAATGATTCCTGAGGTTTTAGAAAAATCAAAACAAGTTCCATGGCAAATTGCCAGTTAGATATTTTTCATAATTTTCAATTTACGTTCAGACTTAAGCTCGTTAATAAGATGTAAGCTTTCATTTAAACGGCCTAACCAATTAACCATCTTTTGTTCTTCATCGTCTGTAAATTGATTCATCAGTTGATTGAGGCAGTTAAAAAATTCGGGTCTGATTTTTTCGACAAGCTCTTTTCCGTTTTCGGTTATTACAATCATACACGCCCGGCGATCAGAAATATGAGTTTCCCGTAAAGTTAAGCCAGCCTTTTCAAGACTATTTAAAAGTCCCGAGATGGTTGCTTGAGTGACACAGCACTGCTGGGCTAATTCAGACGGCATCATGCCCTCAGGAGACGTCGTTAAAAGCAGGAGGAGCATAAAGCGTCCAGTTGAAATTCCATAATTTGTAAAATAGGATTCCATGGAGTTTTCAAGATTACTTGTCACTTGGCGAAGAGCCAAAAAGTTATAAAAAGAAAAAGAATCAATTTCTGGACATAGTTTTTGCAAACCTTGTAAGAATTCAGTGTTGCAGGGAAATTGCGATAAATAAATATTAGACATAGGGCCTCGCTTCGTTGTTTGTAACTTGGTTTCTTTAAACATTTGCCAGACCACTTCTGACTTCGTTAATTAAATAAGATTGGATTTTTAAAAGTTGGTCGACCGGTTGGCTTGACTCTAAAATAGTTTGTTGTAAAAGATTTCTTTTATTCACCCATTCGCATTCTTTTTTATCTTTTTTAAGCCAAGGTCGTAAGTGGGGGCCGGCTGAATTAGAATAGTGTAAATGAGATTGAAGCACTCGAGAAAGATCGACGTCATTTTTTGCGCGCAATATTTCTTTTAACCAGTGAGCCTCTTCATCAAAAACGACATAGGGCTTGGCTCGTACAAACAGTTCGATCAGTTTGCTAATTTCTATAGGAGTGACCTTTGTTTTTTTAGTCGCTTGTTTTGCAAGCCAATGGCCTTCGGCCATTGGAAAC
The DNA here is from genome assembly GCA_043720615.1 of Pseudobdellovibrionaceae bacterium. Taxonomy (GTDB): domain Bacteria; phylum Bdellovibrionota; class Bdellovibrionia; order Bdellovibrionales; family Bdellovibrionaceae; genus JAYWDA01. The sequence goes on from JAYSSI010000030.1 coordinate 68,104, forward strand.
CCACTAAAATCCAAAGTTTTTATTTTAAACTTCTTAAGCCCAAGGAATCGAGCTTGCACGGTGCCGTCTTGAAGGCGAACAACGCCCGTCATGCGACAAAGAGTTCCTAAATTGAAGAGATCGGCTTTTGAGTTGGGCTTGTCTTGCTCTGTCTTTTTCTGTGAAATCAGCAAGATTTCATTTTTAAATTCAGCTTGCGACAATAAGATAGCATCGTAAGAAATCTTTCGATCAATTAATAAATTCAATGTGGAGTTTGGAAATGCAACGATGTCTCTGACGCAAATAAACGGAAATTTCATAGATTCTCCTGGAGGTGGAGTTTATTGTTTTTAACCAAAATTCTCTCCCAGTAAGGATGTAGAGGATGTATTTGAGCGACGCGGTAACAAACGTTGTTCAATTTAATTATAGGTGTGGTGTTAAGATTGATTTTTTCAGATTTAACCACAGCCACTACATCATTTAAAAATTGTTTTTCGGTATAAAATAAATCTGGCAAATGACAACCAAGTGCGCGAGCAATACGCCTTAAGGTAGAGAGCTTCAAATCCACAAGACCTGACTCAATCTTTGCTATCTGCTGTTGGGAAGTGTCACATTCGAGTGCCAAATGGGCCTGAGTGATACCTCGCATTTTTCTTATTTGCTGAATTCTAAGTTCCACAAATTTGCCTGGTCCTATTCCTTAAAAATACATCTTTAAGGATGTTAACTTATAAATACATCTTTAAGGATGTATTTATAAGTTAACAGGGTGAAATTATAGAATTTTCCTTGTTTTTAGACACTGTCTATCGTTAGATCCCTAATATATGACAGAGCAAAACTTCTATGAAGTATATCAACGCTATGCAAAATTCTATAATATGTATTTTGGTAAAATGCTTAACCATGGACGAGTTAAGGCGATTGAAGTCGCAGACTTAAAGCAAGGCGAAAAGGTTCTAGAGGTCGGAGTTGGTACCGGGCTTTCGCTTCCTCATTACCCCCGTGTTGTTGAGGTCAGTGGCATCGATATGTCAGATGAAATGCTAAAAAAAGCAAAGCTTTTGGTCGAAAATGAAGGTTTAGAAAATGTAAAAAGCCTCGAAATTATGAATGCCGAAAAAATGACCTTTGCAGATAATAGTTTCGACGTCGTGATGGCCATGCATATCGTAACAGTTGTTACCCATCCAGATTTATTTGCCCTCGAATTGAAGAGAGTTTGCAAACCCGGTGGTCGAATAATTATTGTTAATTACTTTCATGACCCAAGCCGACCGATTGGCAAAGTATCTGAGATGATGGCTCCCTACGCCAAGTATATTGGTTTTAAACCTGATTTTACGTTAAATCAGTTACTTGAAGTGTCGAATTTAAAAGTTGAGAAGCGCTTCCCTGTTAATATGTTCAGTATCTGGGATGTTCTTCTCGTCCGTAATGAAAAGTAGTCATCCATTCGATGAGGCTAAATTAATTCTAAAATTTTCTGAGTATAAAACTCACGGTAGGGGACATACTTGTTGTTAAAGTCCTCTGGAGTTATTTCATAAGGAATATGTGGAACCGCTCCATTATTTTCTACTTCAACGCCGTCGGGTCGATAAAATAATGAGCGAGTCATGTTGATTTTCATTTGAGAAAAATTAAGGGTTGCTCCCGAAGTCACATGTCCTCCCGCACCCATGGTACGAGTTCCTAAAAGAAGAGCTCGCTGATATCCTCCCATCAATGAAGGGAAGGCATCCCCACCAGAAGCTGATAGCTCATCAATTAACATAATGATGGGCTTTGAGTAGCGAATAGGATTGGGGTAAGCCAGATCGCCTTTTTCAAAGGAAAGCTTGGGAGTTAAAAATTCACCCAGTTTCCAGCTTTTAGCTAAAGCTGCTAGCATGCCTTGAGCTTGAACATAAAGCACAGAAAGAGGATTCATTTTCTCAATCTCTGCACTGAGATCTAAAATATTTTCTTTGCTCGCAATAATACGAAATTGAGTGGTTTGAACCGGGGCTTTAATAAATAAACTTAGAATCCGGTGTAAGAGGCTCACGGATCCGCCACAATTATGATCTTGATCGATAATCATTCCTACAGTGTTTTTTTCTAATTGATCGATGATAAATTCATACATCGCAAAAGTTTCATCTTCCCCCGTAGTTTCATTACCTAATAAAGGCATGTAATGAGGAATCCTAAGATACCCAATATTTCCCTTGAACGTGGGGTAATAGTAAGCGACCACGGGGCTTTCGCTGATGAGAATGGCGCCAGCAGGTCTTTCGATTCGACTGGTGCCAGAGCACATGTAAGACTTTTCAAACTGTGGACCTAAAATATCTGCAAATATTTCTTTTGTGGAAAGCAGATTGAAAGTAAAACCCTGGCTGTTAAAAATAGGTTTTGAGAAAGTTTCAAAATCAAAATCTTTACCAGTGATTTGCCAAGGAATTTGAAAAATTTGAATAACTCCCGTTAAGTTTGCTTTAATTTCAACTTGAGCCATACCCACAGGCAATGAAAAGTGAGTTCCAGCGCGAGTCGCAAGTGACATTGCACCCACTCGTAAAGCACTCTGCTGGTATCCCATGCCTCGGCGAAGAGAAAGTTCTGCAATCACGTCCATTGGAGGGCGGCCATCAAAAGAGATCACTTCATCCCCTCGACTGATGGAAAATTTATCGACGGGAAGAATTTTTGGGTCCACATCAGAAATAAGAACCTGACCCAAAACCAAATCCGTTGAAAATCCTAAAGTCGCTCGCTTTTTTGAAGGAATGCGCAGTCCAAAATGACTGTCTTTAAATTCCGCCGTGAAAAGAAGAAGCAAATCATAAAATTCAGAATCTGTTTTCGAGATTTCGATTTGTGTTAAATATTTTTTTTGAAGTGAATCCACATCAATTTTTTGTGAATGGATTTTATAATTCAAAGGACCGTAGTTGGATTTGATTTGTCCGATCAATTGATGGAAGTCTAAAACTTTTTGTTCAGGGCTTAAGCCTTTTGCAAAAGCGGCAGTGGTCGTCAGTAAAATAAAGGATAGGACTGATAAAGACTTTAAAGCTTTGAACATGGAGCCTCCAGATCGCAGAAAACTACTTTAAGACGAGGTCTTGGGCAATGAATATCATCTGCAAAAATCTACCTTTAACATCATTTTACGAAAGTCAGGTCTTTCGATATGGCACCACATGCGTGCGATCATCATATCGCTTTTAAAAAGTAAATCCGCTTTAGCTAAAGAAAAAGAATTCGAAAATCCAAAAAGTGCGATGAGAAAAATATAATTTTCACAAATGATCTAATTGACTTTATCGCGGCACTGGTAATCGGTGTCAGTAATCAGTTGTCTCTGCTCAACCAGTTCTCTCTGGCTCATTGTAAATCTGCGAGGATCACAGTTATGAGTTTTAATAACCTCTTGAATGCCAAGGGCTTCATCGGGAGTCATGTTTAAATTCCAAATGAGTTTAATTTTAAGCCAAGTTTTTACGTACTCGCAGCGGTAGCTGGTATTTGGCGGGACATAATAAGTAGGTGATCGATCGCCTTTTGACATATTCTCATGACCCGAAACAGACAATAAATGATAGTTGTTACCAATGTAGTTCGCATAATGACATCGCTTCGGTCGAGTCCAACGATAAGCTCCAGAAACATAGGCATTTTTAAGTGGCACAAAATGATCAATTTGAATTTCGCTAGCTAGTTTTATAAAGCCATGAGTGTAAGGATCGTACCAAAGACCCTCTTCAATTTTACATCGATTATTAAGAGACACACCTACGGCAACATGCGAATCTCTTTGTAAAACCTTTCCACGAGTGTTGTAGCAAGTATCATCATCGGGATCATTAATCCAGGCACCAAAGTGCCCTAGACGCAGATAGGGATCGCCCAAATTTGATTTATTGTGTTTATTCGTCCAACTTAAAATATTTAAAACTTTTTCGCGGGCAGAATGAACTAAGGGTTTAAAAGTTTCCATTAATTCAAAAGACATGTCGACATGTGATGGGGTCACAACGAGTTCATTAATTTCCACGTAGTCATAAGATTTCAAATTTTGAGCTTGAGTTTGAGATCCTAAAAAAATAGGTCCCAATAAGACAGCAGACAGCAGTAAGTTGGATATCATTTTTAGTGTCCCCTTAAGAAATCGGATGTCAAAAAAACTAAATACAGACGCCCCCGCTGTATTTCCGATCCACGGACAGTATTAACGAAGGCTCAGAAGCTTTTTTCAAGAAAAATAATGGTTAGGAATTCCTAATATTTCTGCGCAAAGCGACAATTTACTTCAGTCCTTATATAGACTCTTTTAATAAATTTTAAACCCGGGCGTTTGAGCTGGTGCGGCATATTCTGCCCAATCATAAAGCAGATAAAAAAATTCAATAGTTTGTATAATTTCTTGTTTAAAACAAACAATTGAATTCACCACGACACATGGTTGAAATGAGTTTGCACCATTTTTTCATGTCAAAAAAAACTTATGCCAGCGAGGTTTTTGAAATAATTATGAAAGCCACCATCGATAAAATAATTCAGTTTGTAACGCAAATTTTCTCAAGGGATTCTGAAATGAAACTGATCGTAGTTATTTTATTTTCGACACAAGTTTGCTGGGCTCTGAATTTAGACGGTTTTTTAGATCAAGTTAAAAATCGTCACCGAGGCTTAAAATCTTTTGAAATTTCTAAAGAAGCTGCGATGGACCGATTGAACGCGGGAGATATATCCCTTGTCCCAGTTTTTACCTTAAAGGGATCTTGGCTTGAAGATAAAAAGCAGCCCAACTTTTTGGGAACTAGCAGCAGCCAATCCACTCAATACACTTTGGGTCTTAGTAAAAAACTAAGCACAGGGACGCAAATCAATTTGAGCGCTCAGTCTTTAGGAAGTGAAAATAAAGATCTTCAAAACCCAGCTCTGACGAGTTTTCAAAAGTATGCTCAAGGTTCTTTAGGTGTGGCGATCAGTCAATCTTTATGGAAAGATTTTTTTGGAGCTAGCACAAGACTCCGCCGAGAACGTGAAGCGACTCAGCAGCTGACGGAAATGAATAGCTATGATCTGCAGCAAAAGCAGCTTTTAATTGATGCAGAAACTGCGTACTGGGATTTTATTTATCTTCGTGAAGAATTATTACAAAGAAAATCCAGCTTAGATCGAGCCCAAAAAATTGAATCTTGGGTTCGTCGTAGAGCTAATGACGGGATTGCTGATCGGGCCGATTCGTTGAACGCTCAGGCTTTAGTTGCCACTCGCAAGCTGCAGCTTTTAATTACCCAAGACGAAGTCATGGCGATTGAAAAAAGAATGAAATCATTGCTGGAAATTTCTGATACAGAAAAGCTTCCTGATCTTATGGGTCAAATTGATACGAAAAGAGATCTTAAGGGAAAATTTAAATCAAGCCTCAAAAATAATTTCCGCGTTGTTCGATTAGATACTTATTTAAGTCAGCTTGATGCTAAAAACCAGAAAACTATTTCTCAACAAGTTGAAGACAGCTACAAATCAGATTTAACTTTAATGGGAAGCTACAATACAAACTCTTTTGAGCCCGCAGGAAGTCCATTTGATGCGACAAAAAATTGGGATAAAAAAGATTTTCCGACGACAAATGTTTCTCTGACTTGGACCTACCTCTTTGATACTTCGGCGAAATCGGCAGCAAGATCGAGTGTTCGAAAAGACGCCTTGGCCGCACAACTTCGCAGCGAGAGAAAAAGCCTTGAATCTGATATTGCCTGGCAAGAGTTACTGCGCCGAAATGCAGAGCTTGATAAAAAAATTGAAGCTGTTCGCAATATCAGCTTGCTACAAAAAGAACGAGCTAAGGCCGAGCAACTGAAATTCAGCAAAGGTCGATCGATCACAGCCAACGTGATTAATTCCGAGCAAGATGCTGCCGAGGCCGAATTGAACTTAATAAAACTTTTGGCAGAGCAAAGAAAGCTTGAATCTCAATCTCAATTATTTGTCTCTTTGGAGGAGAAGTGAATTTAGCCGCTTTAGCCATTAAACGACCGATATTTATTTCTTGCGTGGTGGCTCTGACTTTAATTTTAGGTTTTGTCAGTCTTAAGAAAATGCCGGTGGATTTATTTCCGGACGTGACATTTCCGATCATGTTTATACGAGTGATTTATCCTGGGGCATCACCCGTGGATATTGAAAAATTAGTCTCACAACCCATTGAAGATGAGCTTGGCGGTTTATCGGGATTAAATAAAATCACTTCTAATAATTTAGAATCAGTGGCGGTGATTTTACTTGAGTTTAAATTAGGCACCGATATCAAAAATGCCGAACAGCAAGTTCGAAACCGGGTTGGGAATATCAGAAATAAATTACCCTTGGACGCCAGCGAACCTGTGATTCGCAGGTTTGATCCGGCCGATCAGCCCGTGCTCAGTTTAGCCATTAAGTCAGACTTAGATGCCGGAGAACTTTATGATGTCGCTGAAGAGATTATTATGCCTCAATTTGAAAGAGTGACTGATGTCGGACAAGTCCTCATCGTTGGAGGACGAAAACAAGAAATTCAAGTTTTAGTAGATAAAAAAAAATTAGAAGATCGTGACCTTTCCATGTTGCAAGTGGCTCATCGGATTATGGAAACTTCAAAAGATGTTCCCATTGGAAAAGTTCAAAGTGTTGGAATGGAAAAAGTTTTACGATCAGTGGGTGAATTTGAATCCATTGATGAGCTTAAAAAAGTGTCGGTTAATTTTTTAGGCTCAGACAGACCCGTGAAGCTTGGTGAAATAGCTCAAATAAAAGTAGGATTAGAGGAACAAAAACAAATTGCCTCCATCATGAAATCACCAGCAATTATATTAAATGTTTACAAGCAATCTGGAACGAACACTGTTGCCGTGTCAGACAGTGTTAAGAAAACTATTGAAAAAGTAAATGAGTATCTTAAAGACAGAAAAATAGCAGCAGAGATTTTACAAGTTAGAGATTTATCAAAACCAATTCGCTTAAATGTGGCTGATGTTAGAGAAACAATTTTGATCGGTGTTTTATTGTGCATTTTTGTTGTATTTTTCTTTTTAGGATCTGCTCGTTCAACATTTATAACTGGTATGGCTTTACCTAATTCACTGCTGGGTGGATTTATCATTATGTATGCCATGGGTTTTTCTATCAATGTCATGACTTTATTAGCCCTCTCCTTGGCGGTGGGGCTTTTAATTGATGATGCGATTGTTGTCCGAGAAAATATTTTTAGACATCTTGAAATGGGGAAAGATCCAAAAACCGCGGCCTTAGAGGGAACAAAAGAAGTTGCTCTTGCTGTGATTGCAACAACCTTAGTGGTGATTGCAGTTTTTGGACCTATTGCGTTTGTTGGTGGCATTGTCGGACAGTTTTTTCGACAATTTGGTCTGACCGTCGTGTTTGCCATGATTATTTCTTTATTTGATGCTTTCACTGTGGCGCCGATGCTTTCGGCTTACATGGCAACTAAAAGTGAACACAAAAAGGGTGATCATTTTGTAGGTCGACTGCTCACTCGGTTTGATCGGTTTCAGTCCTATCTAGAAGATCTTTACGAGGCTGCTTTAATTTGGACTTTAAAATTTAGAAAAACGGTCTTGGTGGGAGCCATGCTGATTTTTGTAAGCAGTCTAGTTTTAATGGTATTATTTATTCCTAAAACATTTCTTCCACCGAATGACTTAGGGGAATTTGGAATTACGCTGGAAGCACTTCCTGGGACATCATTATTAGGCACTGAAAAAATAGTGCGAGAAATTGAAGATCGTCTTTCTAAAGAAAAATATATTGAGTTTTTTACCAGTAATGTTGGTTCTAATGACGGTGAAGCCAATAAGGCCAGTTTATTTATTCGACTTGTTTCTTATAATGAACGTTCATTCAATACAACAGAAGCTAAAGCAAAGGTACGAGACTTATTAAAAGATATAAGCTCTCAGTCGACACTTTCTGTCTCTGATATAGATATTTCAGGCGGAGCGCAGAAGCCTTTAAATTTAACTATCAACAGTGAAAATTTGGAAGTTTTAGGAGTCTACGCTGAAAAGCTTCGTGAAAGAATCTCCAAGTTGCCTGGATTAGTGGATGTAGATACTAATTTTAGATCTGGTAAGCCAGAGTTTCATGTCGTCTTTGACCGCGAAAAAACTGAAGCCTTGGGAGTTTCAACGGTCAGTGCCGGGCAGGAGTTAAGATATAGAACCGAGGGTGCTGAGGCCGCGGTATATCGAAAAAATGGACTCGAATACAAGATTCGAGTCAGACTTTCTGATGAATATAAAGATCTGCAGCAGCAGTTCAGTTCGACATCAGTGCCTAATATTAATTTTAATATGATTCCATTAGACCGAATTGCAAAGGGAGTAAATACAACGGGATTTTCTCAGATTAATCGACAAAACAAAAATCGGTATATAATGATTTCAGCAAATCTTGGGGAGGGTGGAAACTTAGGAAATGCGACTCAAGAAATAGAATCCATCATTGCTAAAGAAATGCCTTTGCCAGGGGGAGTGGATTTTAAGTTTGTCGGCCAAGCTGAGGATTTTAAAGATTTGATCAATAATATGTTAATTGCCATTTTTCTTGGAGTGACTTTTATTTATTTAGTTTTAGCCAGTCTTTACGAAAGCTTTATTACGCCCTTTACAATTTTGCTAGCCCTGCCCCTGGCGATTTCAGGAGCTATGATTTTATTATTTTTAAGTGGTCGGACGATTGATATTTTTTCTATGATTGGAATTGTCATGCTTCTCGGTGTGGCTGCGAAAAATTCCATTTTACTTGTGGATTACACCCATCAGTTATTAGAGGAAGGCGTCCCTCGAAATCAAGCCCTTTTAAAAGCGGCAAGAACAAGGTTAAGACCCATTCTAATGACATCCATCGCACTGATTGCAGGAACTTTACCTATTGCGATTGGGTTAACCGAATTAGGTTCGCAGCGGCAATCCATGGGAATGGCAATTATTGGCGGATTGATCAGCTCGACTTTTCTGACCTTGGTGGTTGTACCCGCAGCCTTTGGCTATATCGATGATTTTAGACTTTGGATTAAAAAAAGAATTAGTAAATACCTCGAAATGAGCGAAGTGATATAATTTTTTGCTGAAAAGGCTGCCAGTCATCTTTTTCAGCAATTGGTTTCCAAAGAGCTTCAATTTCATCAATAAGTAAAGTTTCTGGATTTATTTTTTGAAAATAAGGGTGATTAAGTTTTTTTGAATCTGCAATCTCAAATTCATTGAGTAAAGATTTAAGATTTGATGCTTTATACTCATTCCAAAAGGGCGATTTTTGAAGTCGCTCTTCTTGCCAACCTCCAAAAAAATCAAAAAAACATTGTTCAAAAGGAACTTTTTTTGTTTCTAGGAAAGTAAAAAAAGCTGCGATCAGATCACTTGCTTGAGTCAAGTTTTCAGATTTTAAATTCAATCGCTTTAAAAATAACTTTTGTAAATCTTCATTAAAGTGCGGACTAAAAGTTTCTAATATTTCTGCACTGGCAAGGTCAGGGTGTGCGACAGCCAGAGAGGCGGCTAGCTGTTCAAGTGCAAATAAAAAACTGATCGGTTGGCGACCATAACAATAAAGCCCTTGGTGGTCAAAATAGGCGGCTGTAAAGTTGGGATCATAGTGGGGAAGAAAACGAAATGGCCCGTAGTCAAAACTTTCACCTGTGATATTAATATTATCAGTATTTAAAACTCCGTGGACAAAACCTGCCACCATGTAACTTGCCACCAATTGAGCGGTTTTTTGGACAACAGTTTTTAAAAACTCAGCGGCTTGCTCCGTTTCATCCTTTGTCATTATTATGTCTAAGTTATAATATTTTAAACTGTACTGAATCAGTTTTTTGATTTGATCAGTTTGATTAAGCCTTGCTAAGCGTTGAAAGGTGCCAATTCTAAGATGACTGTGGGAAAGTCTGACAAGCACGGCGGACCGGGTTGGTGAAGGTTCATCACCTCGCTGTAAATTTTCGCCTGTTTCAAAAATACTAAAAGTTTTACTGGTATTGACCCCTAAGCTTTCTAGAAGTTCGGTGCAAAGGGCTTCGCGAAAAGCGCCTTTCAAAGTCAAGCGGCCATCGCCTTGCCGAGAATATGGAGTTTGACCGCTGCCTTTGGTGCCTAGATCCAAAATCTTTTCTTGCTTGTTATCTAGGCCTTTAAATTGAGCGTATAAAAATCCACGTCCGTCACCGAGCTGAGGATTGTAGACGCCAAATTGATGACCATGATACCTAAGGGCTAAGGGAGTTTTAATATTGTTAGGTATTGATTTGAAATTCCAAAAATAATTTTTCCATTGCTCTTCCGAAAGATTCTCAAGGCCTATTGCTTCGGCAGCAGCTTGATTTCGAAAGCGAAGTATTCCTTTAGGAAACAAGGCTGCACTGACTTCATCATAAAAGTCGGGTCCAAACTCATAAATAGGAGGTAAGAAAGATTTTGAAGTCATCTATTCTATTTATGACAGTTAGCTTTGCGTCTGACAATAACCTGGGCTGCTGGTTGACAATAGCGTCACAATCCTACAGATTCAAAAGCCTGTATGAAGGCTATTTTTAGTAAACACACACATTCATTTTGGGACCAAATCGGGATGACCGTTTCTTCGATTTGTTTTTTTCATTGTATGGTGACGCCCATTTTTCTTTTAACTTTACCTTTGGTGGGTGAATATTTAGACAGTCCCATTTTTCACATTCTGATTTTTTTAATGGTTGTTCCTATTGGATTATATGCTTTTTTGCAGGGATATCGACATCACCAAACAAAGATGGTTTTAATTTTAGGAATTCCAGGATTATTAATTGTGGGATTGGGCGCTTTTTTACCAGCCAGTTTAGTTCCAGGCTTTAGTCGCGAAATCATCACTTTGATCGGAAGTATTTTATTGATCATGGCGCATTCGATCAATCGCAAAGCCTGTCGAACCCACATTTACGTTGATAAGCATGGTCAAAAGCACGCTCATCTTCATTCTTTGGCGCCAGGACATGAAAACTGCAACCACAGTCACGATCATAAAGAAAATCTGTAAAAAATTAATTCACGATGATTAAAAAAAAAGGTCGCTCTTTATGAAACGACTTTTTTTTACGATATATTTTTTTAAAATCAATGTCCTGGAATTAAACCACGACCTACAACAGGAGCTGGTGTGGAGTTCTCTTTTGGTGGTGCAATCAATGTATAAGCAACATCAGCGATCACATTGGAAGCAAGCACGGCGCCCGAACCTGCATACCCACCACGAGGCATCTCAGAAGGGTGATTGTAATTTACAAAGCGACCTTCATCGACTAAGTAAACGCCTCTGAAGGCTCTGTGCCCTAGGCTGTAAGTATCACCAGATTTTCCAGAGCTGGCTCGTTTAGAAGTCAGAGGCTGACCTGTCGGATACTGGCTAGCCAAGTAAGCGCCTTCTTCTAAAATATCAGAAGAGCTGATCTTATTTAAAGATAATCTTTGTGTCACAGCTGCGGCTGAACTGCTATTAGGGTGATCTTTGCGAACTTGATCTCTCGTTAAAATATAGTCAAATTTAACCGGAGTTTGTTGACCTTGGTAACGTGAAAGGCTGGCATCAGCAAAGGCTTCCATCGCGTAAACTCGGTAAACTTCAGTTCCTGGAGTGATAAATGACTGAACATAAGCCACGGCTCTGTTTTCTAAACGCGTACAACCATGTGATCTTGGGTCTGAAAAAACATTTGCAAGAAACCCACGAGTTTGTTTGATATATTTATCACCATCAGAGCCCCAGCCAATCGTTCCATGAATCCATTGTGAATTTGAATCTGGGAAAACCATAGCTGCATACCAACCAAAAGCTCCGCGCATGCTGCCTTCACCATTGGGCATAGCGCGCTTATTTGTCCATGCAGAAAATGAATTCCCAGGACCTGGAGTGGCTGGATAGTTAGGATGATACCAACTTGGATAATGGGCGGCTCCGTCTTGATAATATTTAACCCATTTAGTCAACCTGTAGGTACCAACATTCGTCCATAAGGATTTAGAACCATCAATTTTTCCTGCGACCATATCAGTTTCAAAAACCATACGGTGAGGACAATTTGTCGATTCTGTGCACTTTTCGTAAACACGCATTTTTTCTGTCGCAATGTTTTGGACGATAAAATATTTAGAAACAGGCAGGGTGGATTTATTAAATTCAACCCCATGAGCCACTTGAGCCAATAAAACAGCAACAAGTAAAATAGATGTTTTCATAGTTCTCCCTTAAATAAGTCTTTAAAATAAATTTGATATACTGCATTGATAACATAGTCCGACGAAATAATTTTGAAATTTAGCAAAAGGAAGAATTTTAATTTAAATCACTGAATTAGCTTCAAGGACTGTCAAAAAGTTAGACACTCGAAGGGGTTCATTTTCATACTGCTAAAACTACATATTAAAGAGGGTATGAAATTGAAGAGGGCAGATTATCAAGTGTATTAGATCCACCCCAAGAAATAGGCGTAATATGGTCAATAATTAATTCCATCTGCATTATGATACTGGCAATATAGAAAATTTTCGTAACGGTTAATGATGCGTTATTGTATTTAAGAATGAAGCCTAGGCTGCGACCATTCAAAATGATTTCTTTCTTTTGCAAACTTCTTCTACTGGGTAGAAGAAGTTTAGGGAACTGAGTTATCTTTTAAATAGTAAATATTACTGTCTAGAATTATGACAGACGAATGATCTCTTAATTTCTGATATATGGGTTCAATGAAGTTCCATTTAATCTTTCCTTTTATTTTTTCATGTCCAATATTTTCTAATGCAATTGTTGGAAATGAAAGTTCTGTATCATCAGTTGGACCCGACAGCATTTGTCGTATAATAATGAGCGACTCTAGAGGTGTAGGTATTTGCACAGGGTCATTAATTCATCCAAATCAAATATTGACAGCTGCCCATTGTGTTGAGGATCTAAAGAAAGACTCTATCATTAAAGTCTCTTGTGGGTATCGTGGATTTGATAAAGAAAAGCTTGTCTCGCAAAAAACAAAAAGTGATAATGCTGTCTTTCTTAAGGGAGTCAAATTTCACGAAGAGGCCTTTGGTATTAGCTATTCAATTCATCCTTATTGGCCCAAAGACGAAAATAAATTTGATATCGCCATCATTAATTTAAATTACAATTTAACAATCAAACCAATGCTAATCAAAGACCCCAGTTTAATAAATAAGACGATCAATTGTTCGAGCTCAGGATTTGGAATTAATAAAAATATTAATATGGGATTTTTACAAGTCGGATCAATCGATGCAAAGCAACTACAAATCAATTCATTTAGTTTTATTGATACAGCATTTACCGCTGTTGTTACTGATCCAAAGGAAGAAGATAATTTATTTCTAGGAGTTCAAAATATTTTAAAATACGCGGATAGAAAAACAATACAAAGCTCTGCTGTTGTTTTTGGCGATTCAGGCGGGCCTGTTTTTTGTAAATATCAAGACAGTCATGAGGTTTTTCAGGTTGCAATTAATCGTGCGGTTTATTTCTCTATTATAAAGAGAGGAAAAAGTGCCATATTTGATATTGTATATACATCTGCTTTTAGCATGCTTGATTTAAAGTTTATTTTGAACACAAATAAGCAGGTGACGGGTTTTCGCCGTCTTAATTGAGGTTTTGAGTCAATTGGCTCCTTGCGAGCACACATAGATTGTAGTTGGGGACACAGCCGAGTTGAATGAGGAGAATATTTAAAACAAGAATTTTATGAAAGCTTTTACAGCTAAATTTATTCTATATCTGGACTTTAGTGCCAGAGAGCAAAAAGTGTCCTAAAATAAGGCATTTTTAAAAAATGCTTGCTCGGCGACAAACTAGAAATAACTAATTGAAAACCAAATGAAAATGAACCACTCTGTGGCTTCAACAGGAGGTTTACCTATGAATCGCAGAAATTTCTTTTTCAACTTGGCATCTTTAGCAGGAATTATGGCCCTCTCTTCATGGTGCGGACGGGCTTTGGCTGAGCGAAAACGTGGTGGAACAGCTGGCGCAGTGAAATTAGTGGATCCCAAAGATTCTGCAGCAAGAGCTGTCAATTATGTTGAGAATAAAAATGAGATTAAAGAAGCTCACCTTAAAACAGAACGCCAAGGTGTTACCTTTGAAAAACAAAATTGCAAAAATTGTGGTTTTTATTCTAATCCCAAGGGAAGTGGCGACGCTGAAGTGGGAAGTTGTACAATATTTTCTGGCCAAGTCGTGAAAGCAAACGCTTGGTGTTCAACATGGAATAAAAAAACTTAAGAAGGATCCCGCAAAGCTCTTCGAAGAATTTTTCCAACATTTGTTTTTGGAAGTTCTTTTCTAAATTCTACTGTTTTCGGAACTTTGTAATTTGTTAAACTTTTTCTCGCGTACTCAATCACATCTTTATCAGTTAGGTTTGAATCTTTTTTAACAACCACGACTTTAACAGCTTCGCCCGAATGGCCATCAGGAATTCCAACCGCTGCCACTTCAAAAATCCCTGGATGTGAAGCTAAAGCATCTTCGACTTCATTGGGGAAAACTTTAAATCCAGAAACAATAATCATATCTTTTTTTCGATCTACAATCTTAACAAAACCAGTTTCATCCATAGTTGCTATATCACCGGTATGTAACCAGCCATCTTTATCAAAAATTTTAGCCGTTTCATCATCGCGTTTCCAATATCCCCGCATGACTTGTGGACCTTTTACGCAAAGCTCTCCAGCTTCGCCAAAGGGAACTTCTTTATTATTGTCATCTAAAAGTAAAATATCGGTGCTGGGTAAAGGCATTCCAATGGTGCCGACGCGGTCACGACCATCAATTGGATTGCAGCAAACAACCGGCGAGGCCTCGGTTAAACCGTAACCTTCAACAAGTAAGCTTTTAGTCAGCTCAAGCCATCGTTGTGCAACGACTTTTTGGAGAGCCATAGCGCCCGCCACTGAAACTTTTACTTGTGAAAAATCAATCGACTTGAAATCAGCATGATTCATGAGAGCATTAAATAAAGTATTAACACCGGTCAGAACCGTAAAAGGTTCAGATTTTAAATCTTTAATAAAAGCAGGAATATCTCGTGGGTTTGTAATCAGAGTGTTTTGAGCCCCATAACGCATAAACGAAAGACAATTTACTGTGAGAGAAAAAATATGATACAGCGGAAGTGCTGTGATGCAAATTTCTTTACCGGGAGTTAATTTTGGAGTCATCCAAGAACAAATTTGCATCATGTTCGAAATAATATTTTTATGAGTAAGAATGGCACCCTTGGAAACTCCAGTGGTTCCACCTGTGTACTGCAAGAAGGCGATATCTTCGGCGGTCATCTTAACAGTTTGAACTGGCTTAATGGCGCCCACTTGTAAGGCCTGTTGAAAGGTATAGGCATGAGGCAGATCGTAAGCAGGCACCATTTTTTTAATATATTTTATCACCGAGTTAACAATTAAATTTTTCGGAAAAGGAAAGAGATCTCCTACTTCGGTGGTGATCACGGATTCAATTTCAGTGTCTTTAATAATTTCTTGTAGCAAATGGCCATAATTTGCGAGGATAACAATGGCTTTAGCGCCAGCATCTTTGAATTGATGTTGCATTTCTTTAGCGGTGTAGAGAGGGTTGGTATTAACTACAACAAGTCCAGCTCTGAGTGCGCCAAAAGCAGCGATGGGAAATTGCAAAAGGTTTGGCATTTGAATCGCAATGCGGTCGCCTTTTTTAAGTCGAAGTTCATTTTGTAAAAAGGAAGCAAAATGATTTACTTTGCAATCAAGTTCTTGATAGGTGATAGAAACACCCATATTTTTAAAAGCCACTTGCGGACCAAAGTTTTTACAAGCTTCATTAAATACATCCATGACATTTGAGTAAATGCTAGGGTCAATTTCCGGCCCAATTCCAGCGGGATATTGCTTTAACCAAATTTTTTCCACAAAGCCTCCGACAATTTTAAGGTCAATTTAACGTCATTTTAATTAGTCTTTACCGAAGTTTAAACGCTTAAACAGTGAAGTCTATAGTTTTCGAATGACAAAGCGATCTCCAGGACTTTTAATTATCCTATGAAGTGGATGATTATTTTTTTAATAGTTAGTTTGGCTCCTTTGTTTTCTGCAAGCCAAGTTTCAGCCAAGGTCCAGTCTTTAAAACCAAATATAAAACCAAATAAAAAAAATGAAACACCGTGGATGGAAAACTTAAAACTTTCAGCCAAAATATTTCGACAAGCTGATGCTGTCGCAAGGGAAATGTGGTGGGTGGCAGCTAATGATCGCAAACCCATCCATCAATCTCCTTTTGGTCGAATTTACAGAGCCTTAATGAAAGAGATTGGGAAACCCTTACCCAAAGGACTTTCTTTTAAATGTGACAGTTATAAAGTTACAAATTTAGCCAATGTGGAAAGGCCTCTTAAATTAGAAATTTATGAAGCCTGTAATTTAAAAAATAACTTGCTCATTGCGACCTGGACTCTTGATTTAGAAAATAACCTGCAGGTAGATTTTTATCCTACAAATCTTGCCAATGATTTGGGTTTAATCTCGGCCTTGGTGAATAAAAAAATCCATTGTGATTTGCGATTTATAGGTTCCCAGCTAAAAACTATGAAATGTCAAAATTGGGCTCAAGATCGAAGTAAAACACAAGTGATTGAGCTAAGTACTTTTAATTATACGGCTGATAAAGAAGAAATCTTAGAAATCAAAGGCGTTGTTCTTGAAGATTTAAATCCAAAATCAAAAATTGAAGTTAAAGTTCCGATGGCAGGTAAAATTATTGTGATTGAAAAAGAGATTGAAGAAAAAATTCTTAAATTAGGAGAACCCAAGAAGCCAAATAACATTGAAGCTGGTTTGCCAGAGCCCGAATACATTCCTCACAATAAGCCTGAACCCTCAGTACGATAATTATTTTATTAGTAATTAAACCCCATCTTGTTCCTTAAAGACTCGGGCAGTGCCGGAATACGTGATCTTGGAATAAGGTAAGTTGTTAAGTTAAAAAAGTCGGTAAAGATTTTATGTTGATCGGCTGCGGCCTGCAGATATTGATGCCCTGAAGATCCACCGGTGCCGATTTTTCGACCCAGCATTCGATGGGCCATCAGCGCATGTCTTGATCGCCATTGGGTCATCACTTCATCCAGATCACAAAGACTGTTAAGGATTTTAAAGGGCACCTGTAAAACCGGCTCATCACGGTAAACTTGAATAAACAAAGCAGCGCGAATGGCATCAAAACTTAAACGATAATGGCCGGCTTTACGAATTTCCTCAAAACTTTTAGCATCAAATAAAGCTTCGAATGAGGCTAAATTTTGCTCAATCATTATTTTATTTCTTTTTCGACCTTCCTCATCCAGACGAGGATTTATTGAGACCATCTCTTTATCTTCTTCAAAAAGCTTAATCACAGCTTTGCGGTACTCTTGCCAAAAATTAAAGCTAGCATCTTTTAAAAACGGCGTTCGCGCCAGCCAATTTTCGATTCGGTCCCAAAGACTTGGTTCATCCATGGTTTTTAAAATAACAGTTTGTTGCTCAGGTTTTAGGTGTTGATGAAAATGACTTTGATTGTAAAGGAGCCTGTCGGCGGTTCGAAGACCTAGCTTAATCTCTAACATCCGAAACTGAAAACTTTGAAAGCCACTGGCGGGGTATAAAAAATCTCGGAAGTCTAAGAAGTCTAAAGGAGTCATGGTTTCTAAAATATCAATTTGTCCAATGCTGTGTTTTAGAATCATAACGATTCTTTCAAGCCTGAGTTGAGCTTGAAGCATTTTTTGTTCACTGGTCGTGGTCTGAGCAAAAACTTCTAAAATAGTATCAAGCTCGGTTAGCATTTGTTTAAACCACAGTTCATAAACCTGATGAACAGCGATAAATAAATGTTCATCGTGAGCCGGCGCTCCAAGCTCTTCACTTCTTCTGACTTGAGAGCTTAAGAGCGGAGTTAGTTTAAGATAGTCATGATAATGGACAGGAGGATGTTTCATCGGCTCAGTTCCTTTAATTTTTCGGTGAAGGCTTCAATTTCTTCTTTTTCAGTATCCCAGCTGGTCATCCAACGACATTCAAAAGTTTTTTCATCCCAGACATAAAAAAATCTTTCTTTTTTTAAAGGCGAAACCCAGTCTTTTGGAATTTTAGCAAAAACCGCATTTGATTGTACGGCTTGAGTCACGGTAACGCCTGGAATTTTGTGAACACTTGAATGAATGAGCAAAGCCATTTTATGAGAATGCTGGGCGATCTCTCGCCATAAGCTTCCCTCAAAATAGGCACAAAACTGGGCGCTGATAAAACGAGTTTTTGAAGGAAGCTGGGCGGATTGTTTACGGATATACTGAAAGTCTTTTGCAAGATCGGGATTAAGAAACACAACCGCTTCGCCCATCAGGAAACCATTTTTAGTTCCACCGAAAGAAACCACATCAACGCCAAGATCACTGGTCAGTTCTTGAAATGTTTTATTTAAAGTGACGCAAGCATTAGATAATCGAGCCCCATCAATATGAACAAAAATATTATTTTGATGAGCCCATTCACAAAAATCTTTTATTTCTTGCGGGCTGTAAGTGGTTCCAAGCTCCGTCGGTTGAGTCAATGAAAGCACTTTCATTTGAGCAAAATGCTGATCACCCCTGCGAATCAGATTTTCTTTCACGTCGGAAAGTTTTAATTTGCCTTGGTAAGAAGGAATCACCCAAAGTTTTCCGCCAGCAAAAAATTCAGGAGCCGCACACTCATCAACGTGCAAGTGACTGACATCAGAGCAAATCACCGAATGAAATGGTTTCATCGAAGCTCTAAGGCTTAAAACATTGGCGGCCGTGCCATTAAAAACATAAAAACTTTGAGCTTGAGACCCAAAATGTTTTTTTAATAAAAGATCAGCGCGGTTTGTCCATTCATCCGTGCCATAGCTAGGAGCATGACCGGCATTAGCGTCAAGAATGGCTTGCATCAGCTTTGGATGCACACCGGAATGATTGTCACTGCCAAAGCCTCTTCTTGTCATTGGCATCATCATCGGCTTTTCTTTAAATTTTGAAAAATAAATCGGTGCATTATGGTGGCCGCAAGTTTAGAGGTTTTGTCATCTTGATCAAGGGGAGGTGACACTTCGTAAATTCCTAAGCCTCTGACATCAAATAATTCGATCAGGAAATCAAAAGCTCGAGCAAATTCTTTCCACTCAAGACCTGAAGCCCAAGATTGGGAACAGCCCGGGGCAATGGCTGAACTTAAAGCATCAATATCAACGCTAATAAAAGTGGGATGGATGGTCAGAGGGATTATTTCTTGCAGCTTTTGCACGATATTGTTTTCAGAGATTTGATCTCGCCATAGTATTTGACCCCCACGTTCCGTTAACCAACGGGCATGGTAAGGGCTATTGCACTGAGGCTGAAGTCCAATTTCTACCAAAGAGCAAGCAGATCCAAATTCAGACATTAATCTAAAAAAAGGAGTGCCACTGCTCAATCCCTTATCAGTTGGTCTAACATCTAGATGGGCATCAAAGTTTACAATCAGAGGCTTAACAGCTTTTTCAGCCTGTAAAAAACCAGCCGTATCGCAATAACCATAATCATGACCTCCACCGAGGGAAATCCAACGCTGTTTTTTTTGTGCTATTTCAAAAATAATATTTCGACCGCGTTCATGTCGTTCTTCCAAAGTCCCTTTTAAAGACATATTGCCAATATCTTCGATAGAAAATTTTTGTAAGACAGAAGCATCAGGAGTCATTTTATAAAAATATTTTCGGATTAGGTCAGGGGCAAGGCTGGCCCCTTTTCTGCCGCCATTGATTTGAATCCCTTCATCATCTGGAAATCCCAAAATTTGAAAGTGTAAATCCTCATTTTGACTAAGGGCTGCCCATTCGCCCATGCGTGGGTCCTGAGGATCGTTTTTAGTAAAAAAAAGCTGAGAGGGCGTGGGTGTTAATAACATGTCGGGACTATAGATCGGTTGAAGCCTCATTTCAATTTTCAAATGATTAATGTAGGATAGAGAAATGAAGACAAATTTTGAAGTGATGGATTTTGAGGTCGTTGGTGTGCGCGGGTGGCGGCGCGAAGAAATAAAACGACAGAGGAGCCTCAAATCAGAAGAACCCTTGATTTTATTGATTCATAAGGGGGGACCCTTTGATGAAAATTTATTCGCAGCGGCACTAAAAGAAACAGTGAGTTGGCTTAAACCATCGCAAATCACCCACCAAATATGGCCTCTTTCTGAATGGCAGCAGCAACTAGATCAAGCGGCGCAAAGTTTATTTCCCGTCTCTTTTGCTCAAGCCCCCCAAGAAATGAAGAAATTAGTGGCCCAATATAATCAAGAAAAACCTTTGAGCGAATGGTTATTTCTTGAACACTACTGCTATTTGCCATTTTTAGCTCGCCGGCAAAAAGTAGATGTAAAATTGGATATGATGATTCGGTATGAAGTGAATCGTTCCCTTTTAGAAATCCGAGATTTTGGAAAAAAGAATTTACCGGCAGAAAGTTTAAGAGCCAACGAAACCATCGAGTTATATCAGCATTTAGATTTTGAAATTTCCTTTTTTGAAAGAAATAATATTTCAGTCTTATTTGTGAATCCGCGCACGCTAAAACCAGAGACACTGCCTTTGATCAAAGAAGAAGCCCGAATTCTTGATCTTCTTGAAGAAGGCTTAGAGCTGAGTTTTTCAAATCTTGTCAGTGTTATCAGGGAGTTTGAGTGGGGGATCAAAAAAGAATCTCAATATTGGCAGGACGTCATTCTGCGGATGATTGAAAAAGGATTAATTCTATTTGGAAATGAAAAGCTCCTCGACGTAAGTAGAGACTCGTGATCTGCATTGCTCGCAAGCCGACCAGTTGATACGCTTAGCCCATGTCTTTAGATAAAAAAATAGTAGCTGATTTTATTACTGAATCCCAAAAAATCGTTTTAAGTCTAACGATGATTTTAAATGAGATTAAGGGTCAATCTTCACTTTCTTTAAGACTGCATGATTATGGCAATCAAGTGGATCGCATTATGGGAGCCGCTCAAACTTTGGCATTAGCCATGTCAGAGGAACATGCCTTTGATTTGATTTCTGATTACAGTTCTATTTGTAAAACCGTCGCTTACAAAGCGGCAAAATTAAATGAAAATGTTCCCTTTTATGATTTGTGCATCGCTTTACTGATTGATGCCACCGACACTTTGGGTTTTTTAATTGATCGCATCAATACGCCAGCGGCCGAGCTTAAAAAAGCGATCGAACATACGATGATTGAACGCTTTCGCTGGGTCTCTCAAAATATTTTACAAGATGGTTCCAAATCATCAAGCCTTGATGGTGGGAAAATGTCCCAAGATGATGTCGATGAGCTGCTTAAAAAAATGGGTTGCTAAACAGGCTTTCGAAGTTCTTTAAGGCACCAATCAGCTAATTCTGCTAATTTTTCATGCTCAAGATAATTTTCAATTTCTTTTTCTAAGTCAGTGATCTTTAAATTGGCAGCCACCAACATGGCGTTTCTTTTAAGTCCAAAAGGTCCCGCTCGCTGTAATGGTGTTCCCTTAAATAAACGAGTGAGCGTTTTCCCTGAAGAGTTAAGGATCATTTGCAGTTCATTTTTTAAATCCGTTTTATTTTCTACGCCTTCATTGGGGGTGATTAACAGGGATTTAAAAACTTTTTTATTCCAAGGACAAACGGATTGGCAAAGATCGCAACCAAAAAACCAATTTCCAATTTTACTGCGAAGCTCTTTGGGAGGGACCTCTCTCGATTCAATCGTAAGATAAGAGATACAAAGTCCCGCATCTATAAGTCTTGGCTCTTTGATGGCTTGCGTGGGGCAAATATCAATACAAGCCGTGCAAGTGCCACAAAAATCGGGTTGCACTTGAATATCTAGATTATTTTGTAAGGGAAGGCTGGTTAAAATTTCACCAATTAAAAAGTAGCTGCCTTCTTTTCGATCAATCAAACAAGTATTTTTACCAATCCAACCTAAGCCCGCACGGTAAGCCAGATCTCTTTCCATAATGGGTCCACTATCGGTTAATACTAAAAATTCTTCCTCTGGAAAACGGCTTTTAAGATCAGCACTCAGATCGCTGAGATGGCTTTTAATCCAAAAGTGATAGTCATTGCCCTTAGCATATTGTGCGACTTGTAAATTTTTAAGTGGAAAAGCTTCGCCTTCGGGATGGGGAAGGTAGGGGAAGCAAAAAATCAATGAGGACTTCAGGGATAATCCTAAAAGTTTGGGATTTGCTTTCAGCGGGAGGTGTGTTTTTAAATAGTCCATACTGGCGTTATAGCCTTGGTCTAACCAAGTTTTATAGAACTCAAGACTGAGGGGCGTTTTAAGATCGGTTTTACCCCAATGGCTGATGGGACGGGATGACACCCACTGATCAAGATGGTTTTGCAGTTCAAATGGGATCGTGCCAGAATCTTGAGACATGTTTAAACAACCTATCAGGCTACCAGTCACTGATTTAGACCTTCTCAAATCTCATCCTCAATGGGCCTTGGCAAATAAAATATATCAAACTCTAAAGCGTCATCATTATGAAACCTATTTTGCTGGTGGTTGTGTCAGGGATTTGCTTTTAGGCGTAAAGGCTCAAGATATAGATATTGCAACGTCGGCGACGCCGGACCAAGTGAATCTTCTTTTTGCAAAATCGATTGATGTGGGACAAAGCTTCGGAGTCACTCGGATTGTTGAAGATGGACAAGTGATCGAAGTCGCCGTTTTTCGTAACGATGGGGATTACAAAGATGGCCGAAGGCCTGAGAGCATCCAGTTCTCTGATCCGGAGCACGATGCTGAGCGCAGGGATTTTACGATCAATGCGCTATTTTTAGATTTAGAAAAAAGTGAAGTGATCGACTATGTCGGTGGAATTGAAGACTTAAAAAATAAATTAATTCGAACTGTGGGGGATCCTGTTAAGCGGTTTAACGAGGATCATTTGCGAATTTTGCGAGCCCTTCGCTTTTCAGCCCAACTGGGTTTTGAAATTGAGGCACCGACACTTGATGCAGTTAAAAACAAAAAACAATCTCTTCAAAGCGTTAGTAGTGAAAGAGTTCGAGAAGAAATTTTAAAGCTTTTAAAATCATCGGGTGCTGTCAAAGGGCTGGAGCTTATGAGCGAGAGCGGAGTCTTTGAAGTCCTTTTGATGAAGCCGCCAAATAATGCGGCCAGTTTGTGGCAAAAATTATTTCCTCTTCCTAAAGATTTAAAAAATGAAATATTTTGGTTGGCTCTTTTTTGGCCTTTATTTGAAGAAGATCCTAAAAATAATTGGAATCAAGACTTAGCAAGAGTGAGTCTTAGTCGAAGCGAGCGTAAAGCCTTAGATGTAGCCTTAGATTTTATCATTCACCGAGAAGAGTGGATCAAGAGTACTTTGGGAGAGAAAATAATATTTATTCATGAAAATCTAGGTCCCAGTTTATTAGCTTTTACGGCGATCTCTCAAGCTAAAGCTACGATTGATTGGCACAGTGAATTTTTAAATTTAAAAAAAGAATACTTAAAAAAAGCCCCGCAAGGTGCGCTTCCGGAGTCTTTCTTAAAGGGTGAAGATGTGACCGTTCTTGTAGGTCCTGCGCGGGGAGTGGCTTTGCATGAAGCTTTTGTTGCGCAACTTGAAGACCTGGTGAAATCTCGAGTCGAAGCTTTAAGTTGGTTTAAAGATTATCAAAAAGGGCTTAAGAAATGATTCAAGAGTCCACTTTTTATGTCCCCTCCACTTGGCGAAGAATAACGGCGCGCTGGTTCGATCAAATTTTTATTTGCCTGATCATAGTTTCCATTGTGCTTGAATTTCTTCATTCAGAAGATGGTTACTTTCAGATTGGTTTGATCTGGGCTTTTGCGCTATTTTCAACCCCTATTTTTTATGAATCTATCTTTGTTTATATGTTTCACGCCACACCTGGTAAGTGGATTTGTAATCTAAAAGTCATCTCGCGTGCTGACCCTAAGCACTGGGGCGTTCATTCTTTGATTCGAGCTGTCCTATGCTATGTAGGATTTTTCTTTTCGGCTTTATTTGTGACAGCACTTGGGCGATATGATCGAAGACATTGGGCCGACTTAATGGCTGAAACTCAAGTTGTAGGTCTAGAGGCTATAAATCTTCCGAAGGCTCGGCCTGTCACTACGGTAATACTTGTTACTATTGGTTTGATTCAAGGTTGGATTTCATTTTCAGAGCAAATCCGCAGCGTGGAGTATAGAAATGGATCAATTTATATTCTTGATCCTACCAATTTTGATTTGGCAGAAGTAGACGATGAAGAATGAAATTAACTGGCTTTAGCAATAGGACTCTCGGTGTGGGAATGACTCCAGACCTGATCCAATTTATTTTTAAGAGTAAGTGAGTTAAAAGGTTTAATTAAGTACTCTGAAACTCCTGTGCCCGCTGCGACCAATGAATTTTTCTGATGAATATCTGCAGTGATCAGGACAAAAGGTGTCTGGCAGAGTTCGGCTTTAGATTTACAGTAGGCTAAAAGTTCAGCTCCCGACATATGGGGCATATTATAATCGCATATTATAAACCCAAAAGCCTGATTCGACTCATAAGCTTTTTGAATCATTGGTATAGCTGTTGGTCCATCTGGGGCTTCACTGACGTCTGTGTAACCAAGGTCTGAAAGGACTTTTTTAATGACCTTTCGCATAGTTGTGAAGTCATCGACAATCAAGAAGCGGGTGTTTTTGGGAAACATAATATCTCCATCTAGTTCTAGGCCTCGCGACCTCACTATGTAAAACCTATCCTTATATCGGTCCAGTTTTTAAAAACATAAATTTTAGTCTATTGCGTAATTATGATTTTATTGTCAGACTTATAGACAGGTGGTGGTGTTGGTTTTTACGGACATGAGTCTATAGGGGCCAGCAAAAGTTTTAAACAATTAGGAAGGGAGCAAGGATGCTCAGAGATGTCCTCATACAAAAAGGTTTATCGAACCGAGAAGCTGAAGTGGCTGAACTCGTGTCTAAGGGCTTGTCAAACAAGGAAGTTGCAAACCAATTGTTCGTGACAGAAAAGACCGTAAAATTTCATTTAACCAATATCTACAAAAAAATGAGCGTTAAGTCGCGCGCTCAGTTGATTGTATGGTGTCTTCCTCACTTGGGTTTCGTTGAAAACGAATCTCGACAAGAGAACACTAACAACGCAAGCATTCAAGCTCAGGCTTACAATGCTCCTGTGACTCAAACTATTCCTGCTGGCAATGCCACAGTGTCTGGTTCTGTTGCAGCAACGACAACAACACTTCCAGGTGCTAATAATGGAATCAACCGTGGAAACGGTAATTCTGATATCGGCGCGATGGGAATGTAATTTTAAAAAATAAATGCTAGGTAAGGCCGGGGGCATGATCATGGCAGAAGCTAAAAATATTTCAGCTTCCACTGTGACCATGACCCAACTGGTACTACCCAGTCATACGAATTCCCTCGGAAGTATATTCGGGGGGACCGTTATGTCTTGGATCGATATATGTGGCGCTATCGCCGCTCAACGACACTCAAATTCCGAGGTCGTTACTGCTTCCATAGATGAACTTGATTTTGTGGCTCCTGTCTATAAAGGTTGGGTTGTTAACTTGAAGGCCAGTGTAAACTTTGTGGCCAAAACTTCGATGGAAGTCGGAGTCAGAGTTGATGCCGAAAACCCTAAGACGGGGGAAACATTCCATACAGCTTCTGCTTATTTAACCTTCGTTGCCATTGGTAGCGATGGAAAGCCTCACGTTGTTCCGCAATTACTTTTACAAAATGAAGTTGAGAAAAGACGACATGAAGAAGCCAGACTTCGCCGTCAGCACAGAATCGAAAGCCGAAAAGCCAAAGCCTTACGACATCGCTAAGCTAAATATTAAGCTAAAAAATCTATTTTACGAGATAATCTTTCCAGCGCGAAATTAAAGCGGGAGTTAAAGAAGCGTAACAAACAGTTCCCTCTGTCGCTGTTTCTTTTCGAGAGATCTTTGTTTCGCGGTCAAGATCGTAAATCTTATATTCTTCCATTCTAGGAAAATACAATTGAACATCAGTGTGCATATCGCCAATGGTTTCTGCCATTAATTTTTTTAACTGTTCAATACCTTGTCCGGTCAAAGCCGAAACAAAAACTCGCGGGTATTGCCGCACTCGAAACTGAGCTTCTAAAGGACTTGAATCAATTTTATTAAAGATATGAATGATTTTTTTATCCTGCCAGTTAAATTCCTTAATTAAATCTTCCACCACTTCAACTTGCCTGACCATATTAGGTGAAGAAATATCCACTACATGCAAAAGCACATCTGCTTCAGCGGACTCTTCAAGTGTTGCTTTAAAAGCTTCGATCAACTGTGGAGGAAGCTTACGAATAAATCCCACCGTATCAGTCACAACAGCCGGGGGTGCATCAGGTAAAAAAACTTTTCTTGTTGTCGGATCAAGTGTGGCAAAGACTTGGTTTTTAGCCATCACTTGCGAACCCGTTAAGCGATTCAGCAAAGAACTTTTCCCCGTATTAGTGTAACCAATCAAAGCAAAGCTTGGGATTTCATGGCGTTTTCTAGAGGATCTATGTTGAGCTCGGCTTTTACGAACTCCGTCTAACTTCTTTTTAATAACAGCGACTTTTTCACGAATTCTTCGGCGATCATTTTCAATCGCAGTCTCTCCTGGACCTCTGGTTCCGATGCCGCCACCTTGTCTGGAAAGTGAACCCATCCAAGCATCCACCATGCGAGGCATTTGATCTAATAACTGCGCCAGTTCAACTTGCAGTTTTCCTTCAAAGGTTTGAGCCCGAAGAGCAAAAATATCTAAGATGAGTTGACTGCGATCCATGACTCGAGCGTTGATTGATTTTTCTAAGTTTCTAATTTGAACACCCGAAAGTTGGTGATCGATAACAACGATTGTGGCGGTAGAGTCTGCGACCATATCGCGAACTTCGTCCACTTTTCCAGTGCCTATCAGATAAGCTGGATTCCATTGGGGTAGAATTTGAATCAGTGAACCCACAACTTCGCCGCCGGCAGCGACCACCAGTTCTTCAAGTTCTAATAAGTTTTCTTTGATTTCAGAGAGAGCTTCCGTCTTAAGTCCGACACCGATAACAACAACTCGGTCCTGTGTTTTGATCTTAGCCACCTGATAAGTCAACTTTAGGAAGTCCCTCGATTCCTGCCCCAGTCCCTGGGGCATACTTAAATACTAGCACTAAATGCTTGGTCCTCAACAATTTATTTACGGTTTTTATGGCATATGTCCTGCAAAACATGTTTGTAAGCATAAAAATGAAACTTAACCTCATTGTAAGGCAGTTAATGAAGAAGACTCTGGCTAAATTTATAAGGATGTCTATTTTATCGACAGGGATAATATTTATTTCCTCCGTGGCTTTAGCTGAAGGTAAGCCGATGAGAATTAATTATTTTTCATCCCTTTTATCGACTTTTTCGACGGGGAGTCATTATCACCGAATGATGCTCGATGCAGCTCCGCTGCTAATGAATGGAATTGGTATTGCTTACGAGAGAACTTTGCATTCAAAAATCACTTTTGGACCCTATTTTAGTTTATTAAAATTTACTTCGACTCAAGAAAAGAACGACGGCATCGACTTCAAAACGGATGTGCGTATTTATGGCGTCAGAGCTCGGTATTTTTTAAGTGAAGATGCGGATCAGAGTGGTATTTATGTGATGGCGGGAGTCGGAGCTGTGCAAGTTGCAACGGAAGCCTCTTATTCAGGCTTATCGGCCAATGCTTCTTCTATTGCCCTCGGTGGAATGAGTGGAGCTGGTTATCAGTATATTCAAAAAATCTCGGATAAAAAATTGGCTCTTAGCGTGGGTGCCACCTATTCAAGTGGGTATTCCGTAGAAAACCAAGCTATTTTTGATTCTCAAAGTCACGCTGAAGTGACAAAGCCTAAAGCCAAAGGCAGTATTTTTCTAGAAGGCAATATTGCGTTTTTGTTTTAAAGAGTTGGAGCTTTAACTTCATTAATATATCTCTGAAAGTCTTCTTTAGGATAAGCGCCCGTTATGCGCCTAATCTTTCCAAGTCCTATAAGAATAAAAGATGGAGTTCCCATCACAGAAAAAAGTTCTCCTTCTTTTATATCTTGAGCAACTTCTGCTGAGGCTTCTGGTGATTTTAAACACTTAGAAAATTTGCTGATATTAAGACCTAACTTTTTAGCCGTAGTCATAAAATAAGCCGTGTTTAAATCACGACCATCAACTGAAAACAACTCATCAAAGTAAGACCAGAATTGGCCTTGGTTCTGAGCGCAAACACTTGCTATGGCCGAAGTTTTTGCCTCTGCATGAAAAGGTAAAGGATAATGTCTAAAAATAAATTTAAAATCCTTACCTGATTCAGCCAACAGTTCGTTGATCATCAAGACACTTCGTTTTGTAAAGGGACACTGAAAGTCACCAAACATAACAACGGTCACGTCAGATTGAGAATCGCCGCGAACAGGGAAGCGTTCTTGCGCTTGAAGGTTTAAGCAAAATATCAAACTTAACAAAGTAACAAAAAATTTTATCATCGGGGACTCCTGTAGGTCATTGGCGCTGAAACTATGAATAAATCCCACATGAGTCAATCAACAAACTTCTGAAACTGCTTCACTTGAGTGTGCTTAATGCTAACTAACGCCTCAAGATTGCTTCGTTTTTTTAAGGGTTTAAGTGCTTCGTTGTTAACTTTCGAATTC
>JAYSSI010000031.1:0-32531 GCA_043720615.1 Pseudobdellovibrionaceae bacterium
CTTTGTGATCTCGTTTTGGATCCAAAGGCCATCGCTCCCTGATAGTCTCATTGCAGTTCCTCCATGATGAGAAACTAAAATAACCTAATCCAATAAAAACAAAACCCACACCTCGTTAAAGATGTGGGTAATAGTAAGCTAATAAGGCGGGTTTTTTTTACTTAAACTTTATAAGTTCTAAATTAGAACATGTAAGTTAAAGAAGCGTTTGTTAAGAAGCTAGCGCCTTCAGAACCGAAAGTTCCAGTTGGGCTAGTAGAAGAAGCTAATACACCGTCAAATGAAAACTTGTTCCATTTGATTCCAGCGCCTGCTGCTACAGTTGTAGAATCAACACCAGTAGTTTCACTATCAGTATTGTTATTTGTAGTGATCTTAGATTTAGCAAGACCTAACAAACCAAAAGTGTGCTTAACAGAACCACGTAGAACTAACCAAGAAGCAGCTTCAGCTTCGATACCAACATAAAGTGGTAATTTAGTTTGTTCAACTTTAGTTGCATTAGCTACACCGATACTGTTTGCAGTAGCAAGAGCTCCAACAGTTGCAGAGTCATCTTTAGCAGTCGTAGTGTTCATCTCGATACCGTAAAAGAAATCTGTTCCGTCTTTTTTATGTGAGTTCACAACACCAACGATTAACTCGTTGTCAGCACGGTCAACAACCGTAGCTGTCGGTGTTTCACCTTTAGCTCCAGTAGTTCCATAAACACCATATACATACATAGTGTCGATTTTGTAACCACCAGATAACTGAAGTGTTGGCTTGCCAGTCACTTTGTTTGTTCCTGCAGCAACTGTAGTTTGTGAGTTGTTAGCAAGTCCAAGTCCAGCTTGAAAATCCCAAACATCGCCTGAAGCAGATCCAACAATGCCCATTGCATCTTGTTTTCTTTCGCTCGTTGCACCACCAGTAACTTTGTCTTTAGAGCTAGAGTACAAGAGTCCTGCACCCCAAGTCATGTCACCAGACTTAGTTCCGTAAAATATTTTAAGTGGGTTCTCTTGTTTTAAAGTTTGATTTACTGCAAGAGTTAATCCACCAGCTCTATCTAAAGCTGACCGGTAAGAGTTAGCAGCTGCATTTGGAGCACCTAAGTAAACTCCTAAAGCTCCGTTACCCATCATGCGAACAAATCCGCCTTCAGAAGTAGTTTGACCTGCAACAGGAGCTGTAGTTGCTGTTTGACCAAACTCCATAGTCGCCCACTCACCGTAAGCTACTGCTTTATCTGGTTTTGCAACAAATGCGTTTCCACCAACTTGTACATCTCCAGCTACATCTTGAATATCGCTCAAGTGAGGAGAGTTACCCAAAGCTGCGCGTCGGGCCTTAGAAGCAAGTGCAGTCGTAGACATCAAAGCTACAGCTACAAACAATAATGCTTTTTTCATTCGAATTCCTTTCGTTTCAGTTTAATTACTTTCAAACTGTTTAGTTTAATTAGTTAATCCCTTAACCGTACATTCAAGATGGTAATGAGACCTCGACCCAAGATCAATACAAAAATAAATAGGTTCGATCTGACGATCGTAAGATCTTGCATCCTTATGTTAAAAACAGTGTTGTGAGAAAGCTGCAAGTGCTTTTTTAAATAAAGCGTCCTGCTTCCTTCTTTAGAGACAGGTAAACAAAATTTTGAAAAATAAAAATTTAAAAGTTTTTTATCCTCTTAACCAAGACAGGCTTGTCTTTGCGTCTGTTTTTCAGTTTAAAAAAATTAAGTTTTTTGCAGGTTAAAATTCAACAAAGGAAAGCTTTTGGGAATCAAATTAAATTTCTGTCAGGAAGCAGTTTTGAGTCCTAAAAGATGACTATTTAAGCACAGATCCAAGGTCCAGGTTTTATTTTGCAATGCAAAAAATCCTAGACCTATGTCCATAATTGAGGTGACATACCCCTGCGAACTGCAAACGAGGTGCATTTGAAGAAAAAGTTACTTGAAGGCCTAATTAAAAGACATCCCGATGGCTTTGGTTTTTTTATTCCAGAAGACAAAGAACATCCCGATGTCTACATCCCTCGGCATTCAATGACTGGTGTTATGACGGGCGATAAAGCCACGATCGAAGTTTTTGCCGAATCTGGTGGCGAACGCTTCCGTGGTGAAGTGGTTAAAATCAATTCTCGCGGTACTAAGCAAATTGTTGGATTGTACTCTGTCGAAGGTTCTTATGGAATGGTTCGCGATGACAGTAAAGCTTGGGGCCATGATTTAATAATTAAACCTGAAGACAGTATGAACGCCAAAGCCGGCCAAATGGTTTGCGTTGAAATTACTAGCTATCCTGAAGATAAAACGGGCTTTCGCGGACAAGTGAAAGAAGTTTTAGGGGATATCAACGATCCCTTAAGTGATATCCGTCGAGTTATATTTGCTAATCAAATACCCAATCAATGGCCGCCAAAAGTTTTAGAGGAAGCCAGTCCCCTTAAGCACAACCCTGATGAAAAAGATTTTGCCGGACGCAAAGACATTCGAGATCTCAGTCTTATTACTATTGATGGCGCCACTGCAAAAGATTTTGACGATGCTGTTTATGTTGAAAAAAATGAGCGTGGCTTTCGATTGCTTGTCGCCATCGCTGACGTTAGTCATTATGTCAGACCAGGCACTGCCATTGATGAGGAAGCTTATGACCGCGGCACCAGTGTTTATTTTCCAAACTTTGTTGTCCCTATGTTGCCTGAAGTTTTAAGTAATGGCCTGTGCTCTTTAAATCCTAAAGTTCCAAGATTATGTGTTGTTGCCGATATGCAATTTGATTTTGCCGGCGAAATGTTTGATTCAAAATTTTATGAAGCTGTGATGGAAAGCAAAGCCCGAGTGACTTATGGACAAGCTCAAGAAGTCATGGATGGGGTGGATGTCCCTGAACTTAATCATGTAAAAGATTATATTTTTAAAGCCCAAGATCTGGCAAAAATATTGATGGCCAAAAGGTTTAAAGAAGGCTCTTTGGATTTAGAGCTTCCAGAAACAGAGCTTGTGATCGATTCGGCTGGGATGCCCGTGGATATTATTCGAAGTGAGCGTTTATTTGCCCATCGCTTGATTGAAGAAATGATGTTAGCGGCCAACGTGGCCGTCGCCAAATTTTTATCTTCCAAAGAAATTCCTGCGATTTATCGTATCCATGAATCTCCGCCAGAGCTTGCGATTCAAACTTTAGAAAAATTTCTTGGAACTTTTGGTGGAACCGTCAGTCTTGAAGGCGGAAAACTTCAGAAACGCTTAACCCAAGCCCTGCGCGAATTTGACGGCCGGCCTGAAGCTCATGTTTTAAATATTTTGACCTTAAGATCCATGAGTCAGGCAAAATACGCATCTAATAACTTGGGCCATTTTGGTTTGGGCTTTGAATTTTACACGCATTTTACTTCACCCATTCGGCGTTATCCTGATTTAATTGTTCACAGGCTGTTAAAAAGTCAAATTGGACAGCCTGGATATGCCCTAATGAGCGAAGGGGATCTTGCTTCGGCGGGCACTTTTCTTTCGGCTTGCGAGCAAAGATCCACCAAGGCCGAGCGCCAAATTCAAGCGATTAAAAAAGCCCGATTTATGGAAAAACTACTGGGACAAGAATTTGATGGAATGATCAGTTCTATTGCTAAATTTGGTATTTTTGTTTTACTTCGTGAATACGATATTGATGGCCTGATTCGTTTGGAAGATCTTGGCGAGCGTATGGAATTTGATGAAGAAAACCTAAAGTTAGTTGCCAAACGATCCGGTTTTTCTTACAGCATGGGCGATATTGTGAAAGTCACAGTGGCTTCAGCTGATGTCCAATTAGGTCAGATTAACTTTTTGCTGTCTGGTGAAGCCGGTGAAAAAGCCGCTGCCAATAAAGAAGCTAATAAAGGACAAGAATCTGATCGCGGTCCTTTCCGACAAAAACAATTTGGCTCGCAGCGACCTAAATCTAATAGAGGCTCTGATCGCAAAAAAAACAAGGGACGCGATGGAAAGCAAAAACAAGACGAGCGAAATGCTAAAGCCTCGGCACCGGATCCAAATAAAAAGCGAAATCAAGAGCCGGATTGGGTTAAAAAGAAAAAAGCGGCAAGTTCTCGCGCTCAGCAGTCCGAAAAAGGACCAAGGCGCGAAAGAGATCGAACAGAGCGGCCAACAGCCAACTCGGAAACCGCTCCCGCAAAAAAACAGAGCGTTTTTGAGCGATTGATGTCAAAGAATGTAGACTCCCAACCTCGCTCTATATTAAAAGGGATCAAAGCGTCCTATCGCTCAAGGGAGACAACCAGTGGCTCTAAGCCTAAATCCGATCGGGAAGACTCTGAAAAACGCAGCGAGACTCCGAACGATCGTGGCGGTGTTCGCAAAGCACGGGTTCCACAACGTCGCCGAAAGAGTTAAACTCGGTCGCTTTGTTGTTGAAAGAATTTTCTCTGGTGATATCGAAAATTTATCGGCCGCTGAACGCGTGCGAATGTCCTTTGAAGAACTGGGACCCACTTTTGTAAAACTGGGTCAGCTGCTGGCCACCCGTCCCGATTTAGTTCCCGAAGATTATGTTCGCGAATTTGAAAAACTACATGATCGCGTTCACTCTTTATCTTTTGAAACCATTGAAGCCGTTATTAAAGAAGATTTAGGCCAAGAACAATTTAAAAAATTTAAATCCATCGATCCCGTTGCCGTGGGCTCTGCCAGCATTGCACAAGTTCATAAAGCCATTCTAGTGACGGGCGAAGAAGTTGTTATTAAAGTTCAACGCCCGGGTTTAATCCAAAAAATTAATGATGATCTGAATGTGTTATTTATGCTGGCCGAACTGCTGCATAAATACGTCCCAGAAACCAGGCTTTATAATCCCGTGGCTATTGTTGATGAATATTTTAAAACCTTAGAGCTTGAAACTAATTTTGTGGTTGAAGCCAATAATATTCGAAGATTCCAGACTAATTTTAAAGATGATCCAAAAATTCGTATTCCAAAAGTTTATTTTGATCTGACCACGGAGCGAGTGTTGGTCATGGAAGCTTTGCCAGGAATTCCCTTGAGTCAAGATGAAGCCCTGAAACAGCCAGGAATTCAACCTCAAGAAATTATACGCCAGGCCTTACGAGCTTATCTTAAGATGGTTTTCCAAGATGGCATTTTTCATGGCGATCTGCATGCCGGTAATTTCTTTGTCATCGCTGATAATAATATTGGATTGATTGATTTTGGTGTGGTTGGTCGACTGAATCAGAAAACCCAATCTTCGATTGCCAGCATGCTGGTGGCCTTGGGCAAAGAAGATTATGAAAGATTGGCCTATGAGTATGTCGATCTTGCACCTTTTTCTGATCAGGTGAATATCGATTTGTTTGCCAAAGAGCTTCGCCAAGTGATTGCCCCTTATTATGGCCTGACTTTAAAAAATGTGAACTTAGGTAAGCTTTTAATGAATTCATCGTCGATTGCAGCCCGCCATCACTTGATGGTTCCGACAGAGCTTATGTTATTTTTTAAATCCATTGTGGCCATTGAAGGTATGGGGCGCCGAATTGATAAGAACTTTGATTTTCTTCATCACTCTTTAGAATTTGCTTCAGAACTCATCAAAACTCAGTTTGATCCCAATCGCATGATGAATGATATGACCCAAGTGGCGCGTGAATCGAAAAGCTTTATCAATGCTCTGCCAAGACAGCTGAATTTTTTCATTCGTAAATTAAATAGCCCGCACCATGCTTTTAAAATTGATATTAAAGATCTTGAAGATGTTAAAAAAGCTATTGAAGTTTCTTTTAATCTTTTATTTTTAGGTGTGATCATTGCTTCATTGATTATCAGCGCTTCGATCATTCTTAGCAGTCACGCCGAGCAAGGTTTGTGGGGACTTCCTACGGCTAGTTCCATTTTATATTCCATCGCTGCGGCCTTGAGCGTGATCGGTGTTTTTAATTACATCAAAAAACCATAGGAATTTATGCAACAACTTTACTATGAAATGAGTGTCCTTTCAAAAGCCATCCATTTTAAAAATCTTTCGGCAGCGGCCGTGCATGTTGGACTTAGTCAGCCCCAGCTTTCACGAATCATTGCTCGTATTGAAGAAGAAATGAAGTTTGTGTTGCTTGATAGATCTGCCAAAAGAAAATCAGGATGGACTCCTGCTGCTTTTCAACTGACAGAAATTTTTGAAAAATCAGCTAAACGGTTAGAATCAGAATTAGCTTTGATTACAAAAAACCAAAAAGTGGCCGAGCTTCACATTGGCACCCTTGAGGGACTGTCTGAATTGGCCCTTAAAACATGTAAAATTTGTTTTGAACAGATCGGTGTTCGAAAAATCAGTCTAGATATATATGATTTGAACGAACTGGAAGCCAATTTTCTTTCAGGAAATTTGGATATTATTTTTTCCTCTAAAACTCCGGGACGACAAAAATTTCGACATATTGAAGAACTAGGATTTCAACAGCTTGAAAGAATTCAATCTAATAAAAAATTTGGTCTTTTTAGTACTTTTGAATTTGGTCGCACTAAGGGCAAAGAGCCTCAGGAGTTTCAACATATTTTGGTCTCAAACTCCTTAGCGATTCGTAAGGAGTGGCTTAAATCTTTTGGTGGCAGCGGATTTTTACCCACCGAAGCTCGCAAAGGTAAATCTAAAGACCACGAGCCAATTTTGATGATTGGTTCTGAGGTTTTAAATCCTTTACTCTGGGACCAAACTGTTGAAGCGATAACAAAGAGAGAAAAATAATGTGCTGTTCAACAGAAACTCATAACCTCTATTTTTATCTTGATTAAGCGCGCTCCTCGTTACAATGATTAAAAACAAATGGTAAATAAAGCACCACAGGAGCTGCGCGAGCTCGCATTACAAATAGGTCAATTTATTCAGTACTGGGGCTTCAAAAAAGTTCACGGTCAAATCTGGAGCTATATTTTTTTGGCCAAGCAGCCCGTCGATGCCACAACTTTAGTACAACGGCTTAATGTTTCTAAAGCTCTGGTCAGTTTAGCAATTAAAGATTTAGTAAAATACGACGTCATTCAAGTGGCTGGAAAAGGGAAACGTCGAAAAATTTTATTCGAATCTAATCCAGATTTAATAAAAGTTATTTGTGGAGTTTTAAAACAAAGAGAATTGAAGCTTCTGCAAGGAATTACAGAGTCTTTTAAAAAAGTAGACGCCTTGGACTGCTCGGTCGCCAGTATTGATATTGATAAAGAAAAACTAATCGAACTTGGCGAAATGATTAAATCCGCTTCTGAAACCTTAGAAGTTCTTATTGACAGTAATCTTGCTTTTTCCCCTGAGTCCTAAGAAGGAAACAAAGCCTGCTTTTCTTTTTTTAGAAGAAAGACATATCTGCCAGAGTGGGATTAACTCGTGGATATCTGGGCTTTGTCACATGGACTTCTTTTAGCTAATAATTAACCTAATAATTTCAAGGCTAAGGTCGCTGACTGATTCGCCTGACCAAGGATCGAAACACCGGCTTGTTTGAGAATATTATTTCTCATCATTTCGGTTGTCTCAGCCGCGATATCAGTATCACGAATTCGAGAGTTAGCAGCCTGCATGTTCTCATCATAAACCAACAAATTATTTGATGTTGATTGCAGACGATTTTGCATAGCTCCAAAGTTGGCTCGGATCGCATTGACTGAAATCAATGCTGAATCGATCACTGATAAACTTGTTTGAGCACCTTGTTTCGTGTCAACAGATTCAGCCACCATTCCTAGAGCTTCTAACGTTGAGTTAGCGGCACCAGCATTGAATGAAATTCTATCTTTAAAGGGATCGTTATTCACGCCCACTTGGATATCAATCACTGCGCCAGTTCCATTTAACAGATCATATCCATTAAATTGAGTCGATTCAGTCACACGCTGAATCTCTGACTTTAGTTGTTGATACTCGACATCCAAAAACTTTCTTTCGGTGTCGCCGATCGTATCAGAAGCGCCTTGCACTCCCAATTCACGCAAGCGGATGAGCATATTGGAAACTTCATTTAAGCTTCCCTCTGCAATCTGCACGAGTGAGATACCATCGTTGGTATTTCGGTTGGCTTGTCTTAAACCTCGGATTTGAGCTTTCAAATTTTCCGAGATCGCTAAGCCCGCAGCATCGTCAGCTGCTTGATTGATTCTTTGACCTGACGCGAGTCTTGCCATTGATTTGTTCAGATTGATATCTGTCATGTACAGATTCTTCTGAGCATTTAAGGCTCCCACATTGGTCGATATACGTAATCCCATACCCTATCCTCCTTGTTGCATTCTGAATCCTCCTTGATAGTTCAGCCTTCCATTTGGCTTCATGGCGCATCCTTGCACCTGTGTATCAATACGGCTCATTTTTGCAGTAGGTTAAGTCTAGTTCTTTATATTTTGTAAATATTTATAACAGTCTGGGAAAATGTTTCGACAGGACGTCGATAGAAAAAATGAGGCTACACAATGTGCAGCCTCGGCGCAGGAAACAGATCAAGGTACAGCTCACAACCGGCTCTCGTTAAAAGAGCATGGGTTTTGGAGCAAAGGCTTAGACTATTGAGGGTGATCTTGAAGAATTACAAGATCGATGAACCGGACTATCTAAGGCTAAGTGTTAATTAGCCCTGGAAAGTTTTATTCAAGAGTCCAAGTGCGATATTAGCTTGTTGGTTGGCTTGTGCTAGAACCGAAGTTCCTGCCTGCAACAAGATATTATTTTTTGTCATTTCAGAGGTCTCTTCAGCTATGTCTACATCTCTGATTCGAGAGTTTGCAGCAGACATGTTCTCTACACTCACCTGTAAATTACTTACAGTTGATTGCAGACGATTCTGAATCGCACCGAAGTCGGCTCGCATCGCGGAGACACTGACAATCGCTTGGTCAATCGCACTCAGCGCATTTTGTGCTGAAGCTTTATCGGAAACGGATGTTAGGTTCACCCCGAGTGCTGCTGAATTCGCGTCGGCTTTAGAAGCGTCGAAGCTGATTCGGTCAATTTCTGGGTTGTTTCGGGTTCCTACTTGGAAATCCAAGACGGATCCGACGCCAGCGAGTAATTGAGTTCCGTTGAACTCCGTACCTTCTGAGATACGGTCAATCTCCGAGGTGAGCTGATCATATTCCACGTTAAGGAACTGTCGCTCGACCGGTCCAATCGTATCAGAAGCGCCTTGTACAGCTAACTCCCTCAATCGAATTAGAATCGAAGAGATCTCATTCATCGAACCCTCTGCTACTTGGACAAGTGAGATTCCGTCCTGGGCGTTTCGACCGGCCTGTTTAAGGCCTCTGACTTGGGCTTTTAAGTTTTCAGAGATCGCCAGACCTGCGGCATCATCGCCCGCTCTGTTAATCCTGAAACCTGATGCGAGTTTTTCCATACTCTTATCAAGCCCTATCTTCGTACCCCACAGAGTTTTCTGTGCGTTTAACGAAGCAGTATTGGTGTTAATTCGTAATCCCATAACTCCTCCTCCTTGAGATGAACACAACATCAATCCTTGATGTTGGGGAACCATAATAGTTCCATGGGTGATTTAATATGCTTATGAAACTCTTCGGAGCACGCGCAAAAATCTTGAGTATTTCGTCGAACTTTTTTACACAATTAGACTTATGTCGTGGCAAATTTTCGAATTTACGGATGAAGGTCGAGCATTTTCCAGGACCTTCGTAGTGAAATCAGGACCTACTCTCCTGTTCATAACATGTTTTATGTTTGTCCTTATATATAGAGAGCGATCTCATAATCCTTAATCCGTCTTCACTGCTGTTTATATCTCAGATTCATTGGCTCTGGGCATAGCTGTTGAATTGCATTCTTTAAAAGCAACGCAATAAAACCTGCTTTACAAGTTGTACGCAATAGCGTACAATCAAACAGTTGCCGGGGATTTTTTAGAAACAACTTTTACTATTCTAAAAACGAATCACTTCCAAGAATGGTTTCAGCAACAAGACAAAGAAACTAAAGCTCGAGTCCAAATGAGAATGGATCGAATCGCCCTAGATGGCTATTTTGGAGTCACTCGCTTTTTCGATGGCATCA
The DNA here is from genome assembly GCA_043720615.1 of Pseudobdellovibrionaceae bacterium. Classification (GTDB taxonomy): domain Bacteria; phylum Bdellovibrionota; class Bdellovibrionia; order Bdellovibrionales; family Bdellovibrionaceae; genus JAYWDA01. Next base: position 10,023 of record JAYSSI010000031.1, read on the forward strand.
TTGAACTCAAATGGAAAATGGGCCTCAGGATCTATATTGCAAGAACAGGAAAAAATATTATTTTCGTGTTAGCAGGAGGAACAAAGCATGACCAAAGTAAAGATATCAAGAAAGCAAAAAAGCTCCTTGAAAAAATCAAAGCCAATGGCTTTACGTCCTCATAAAATTTTGGATGAAAATATTTTAGATCGCGAAACTTTGAAATCCATTTTAGTGGATGCTTTGATAGATGGTGATATAGAAGTCTTGAAAGATGTTCTGATCACACAAATAAGACTACATAATAAAGCTGATTTAGTTCGCAAATCAAAATTGGGACGTCAGACTTTGTATGATCTGATAGAGGGTAAAAGAGAGTTTAATCCAACAGTAAAGACTTTAAGCTCTTTACTGAAGGCTTTAGCTGCTTAAATTCTTCAATTTACCGTTAGTTTTTGATATCACATCTTAATATGTAGGCTTGGCCGTCGATGGCAACTTTTAGTTCACCTTGGCCAGGCATTGGCATCACTTGGGATCGAACTTTTCCTTCACCTATATATATAGTCATCATGGCTTTACGAGCCGCATTCAAAGTTCGCACTCGCGCATAAGCTTTTTGATCGGCAGAAGAGGCTCCCACTGATTCAGCTAATGCACTGCTACTTTCATTTTTTAAGACAACAGAGTTATTAGGCAAATCACCCGACGCTGACGCGACTGAAAAAATACAAGCGTCAGTCAACCGGCCTTCTGCCATCGCCGTCGAAGTTATTGTCATAAGACTAAGAACAAGTAATTTTAATTTCATAGAAACCTCTGGCTTTGGTTTGTGCGAAAGGCAGGCCATACCTTTCGTGATTTAATTGAATCTGGAGTCAGTCCACTGTCTATACTTTGGCTGTAAACACTCTTTTGTCACTTTACTTTGTATATACATGTATATACAAATTTGTGATCTTCAATTTACACAGTACCAAGTAAATCCATTAGAATCCGTTTGCTCTGAGGCTGGCATTTCGCCATGCAAATCAGCTCTAGTTATCTTCATTCGACCCATTTGGATATTAATATCTGACTTTGGCACTAATGTTAAAAACGCAGCATTCGCACAAGGCGTCGATCGAGTGTCGAAAAAAACTTTTTTAGCTTCGGCAGTTATGGACCCTTCATCATTTTGAAATTCATAGCTTGAAGCTAAGGGGAAAAGAGTTTTTCCTGGAAGAGCTTTCGGAAGATAGAAACCTTCAGGACTATAAGAACCTTGAGAAGAACCTGATGAAAAAACAACTCGTGCAAAGCTTGAATCCATTGAATTTTTAATTTCGTTATCCATCCAAGTACTTATTTTAATATTTTCCTTATCTTGAGTTTTTTGAAAAATCGGCTGCAAATTTAAATCAATATTATCTGTCATTGGCGTTTTATTTTGTAAAAGAATCGCTAAAGGCGTTTGACCATTTTTAACTTGCTCGTACCAAGCTGTATTTTTTTGAACAAGTCGCAAAGTCAAAGACGCCAATCCACCTAAGTCGTAACCTTCACTATCTAAAGCCAATTCAGTACCCTGCATAGAATATCCTAAGTTTTTAAGCGGACTATCCTTAGGTAATTTTAATAAGGATTGAAGTAAATCTTCATCACTGACTGAGCATCCCCGATTTGCTATCATGACACCCATCATGTCTACATACCTTGCCGTTCCTTCATACCCGTCTGTTGTCGCGTTCTTTTCTTCGGGAAATTCTTTTTCCCATTTCTGAAACCAAAATGCAGCTTTTCCCAAACTTTCTTGATCCAAGCCATTGGACATAAAATAAGTTTTTAACCGGTCAAAGATCAGTCGACGATAAAGCCTTGGATTTGCATCTATTGGATAAGTCGTTCCACGATCTGAAGAAACACTAGTCCAATTTTTTTGTCCCTGGAAATGAAATCCTTCATGCACGATTAACTTCATCAAAGTATCCTTTGAAGATATAAAATAAGAATCTTTTTTTCCATCAACATAAATTGACATAGCAGGCTCGTTTTCCCATGTTAAAAAATTGTACAAGCCTTGTCGCGCACTAGAAGGAACTTTATTTTCATCAAGACTTTCAACTTGACCACTTTGACCGCGCCAAACCAGTGAGGGCTTGTCTTTTTGTATCATCAAAATATTGATTTTTTTCCAGTTGTAATCTGGCCAGATTCTCGAGGGACAATCGATCATAGTTATTTTAAGCTGTTTTCCAATTTCTAAATAGATCGACTCATCTAGATTTTGTTTTAATGAAGATGTTGCTAGGGGAATATTTGATACACTTTGAAAGTTTTTAGCTTCACCTAAATATTCATATGTCTTAATTGATTCATTTTGCGAACAAGCTGAAAGGCCTATTAAAAGTGATGCATAAACTAAGCTTACAATTTTCATAGAAACCTCTGATTTGGATGATTGCGAGAGTTAGGCCAACTCTTTCGTGATTTAATTGAATCTGGGGTCAGCCTTCTGTCTATGCCCTAGCTTTGGACCGCCATTTGTCACTTTATCGAAATCACTTCCTAAATTGTGCAGTCCCCGCGCCCCGTCATAGGCGTTTTTTCTTGTAGAGAGTCCCAATGTTAGCCAAAAAGACCTTATGGAAATTCGCGATCCTGTACATGGCTCCATTTACTATTCTGACCAAGAAGTGGCTGTCTTAGATACGCAAGAGTATCAGCGTTTGCGCACGATCAAACAATTGGGCTTTTCTGAATTTAGTTTCCCAGGTGCCACGCACAATCGATATATCCATTCGATTGGTGTTGGTCATCTTGTGGGTCAGGCTTTTGATTCTATTTTTAAAGTTTATCCGTTCAGTAAGCCCGCGGTGAAAACCCGCCTTCGTCAAGCCACTAGGCTGGCAGCTCTTCTTCATGATGTTGGTCATGGACCTTTAAGTCACACGACCGAACAAGTGATGCCTCCGGTAGCTGATTTAAAAATTTCAAGTTACGCGGATCCTATTCAAATGGGTCGCAGGGCTAATCACGAAGACTATACAATTAAATATGTGACTGATTCAAAAATTGCCGAAGTGATCAAAAAGCAATTTAGCGATATCACGCCTTTGCATGTCGCTTGCTTGATAGATAAAACACTGGCCGCTCCCGATGATTTCTTTATCGATCAAGGTTGCGATTTTCGCCCGATCTTAAGTCAAGTGGTCAGCTCAGAACTTGATGCTGATCGCATGGATTATTTAGAACGAGATTCTTATTTTTGCGGAACTAATTACGGAAAAATTGATCACGAGTGGCTGATTCAAAATATGACTTTTCACCGCGTTGAAAATAAATTGTACTTGGCTTTAAATCGAAGAGCTTTGTATTCTTTCGATGATTTTTTAATTTCGCGCCACCATATGCATTTAATGGTTTATTTCCATCATAAAAGTATTATTTACGAAGAAATGCTGAATCGTTATTTAAGTTCTCCTGATTGCCAATTTAGACTGCCTTCAGATATTCAAGAGTATACAGCGTTTAATGATTACAAGCTGCACGAGCATCTTTCTCAGAATACAAATCCTTGGGCCCAAAGAATTGCACAAAAGCGACCTTACCGAGTTTTAATTGAGCTCCATAATAACAGTGATGCGATTCGACCAGAACATATTAAGAACTCGCTTGAAAAAGAAGGCCTTGATGTGATTTGGGCTTCTTCAAAAGCCAGACTTTCAAAATACCATTCAGGCTCTGCAGAAGATAAGGCCATGGATATTTTCGTCGTGGATCAATACGACCGAAAAGATCAACCCACTCCGATCAATCAATCTACCGAGATTTTTTCACGCTACGAAGTGGCCCGCGTGATCGATCGATTGTACGTGTCTCCGGAAAATTTCGTTCTTGCCCAAAAGTTAGTTGCCGACCGCAGCCTTTGATTTTTACTTTTCTCGGCGAGTGAACTTTTTTAAAATCCCCTGTCCGAACACTATCCTCGCGAACTAACATAACCCCATCGCCTTCACTTCCTACGTTAGCTCCAACTTTGCACAACACTTCTCCATCATCTTCCTTGGAGGGGTATCGGTCATGAAGCAGCTCAGTTTACAAAAAACTCATTGGAAACATCGTTATTCCTACGGCGGTACTCTTCGTCAAAAAAGAGCGGGACGTGGGATGCGACCACTTTCTACAAGGCAACCACTTCATTTAGTTTTAAAAGCTCGAAAAGAAAAAATTAATTATGGATTTAGGACTTACAAAAGATTTTATCTTATTCATCAAATTCTTCAAAAGTACTCTTACCGATTTTATATCAAGGTTGAGCAGATTTCGATTCAAGGTGATCACATTCATCTTCTTCTTCGAACGACAAGAAGATCAAATTACCAAAGTTTTTTTCGAGTGTTCAGTGGACAAATCGCTCAGAGGTTTCAAAAAGAAGGGCTACTGACAGCTGAGGTCGGGACCGCGGCGAAGCCTGGCGTGACCGATACCCCCAGGGAAGGGGCAAAGAGTGGGGTTTGGAAGCATCGGCCTTTCACGCGAGTTGTCGTGGGGGTTCGGGCTTATCGGACGGTTCGGGATTATATTCAGTTGAATGAGCAGGAAGCTCAGGGGGTTATTCCTTATCGTGCTGAGAGACTGAGGGGATTATCAAATAGTGAGTGGAAAATTTTGTGGTGTTAAATTAAGTGGAGTTAAATAAAATCAATGCAGTGAAAAAAGTTTAACCCGAGAGTGTGAAAAATTTTCCTGGAGACAGTCGTGAGCTCTGCAGTGACAATTTTTTACTGCGAAAAATATTATTAGCCATCGTGAGAGGTTTCAAATGTTTTTCGGAGTGGCATAGTCAGTGCAAAACTCTTGGTCGCTAGCTGGAACTTACAGCTAGTTGACTTTAAGGGGGTCAAAATGAAAGACATGCATTTTTTTGAATTACTCGCGCAGATTGTGATTGTCTATGTCAGCACGGGCGTTTTTGTCTTCTTCACACTCGTTCGATAATAATCGCAATACCTTGTCCTCCGCCGATGCAGGCGGAGCCAAGGGCATAGCGCGCTTGACGACGATGAAGCTCATACACCAAATGGTTCATGATTCTTGTGCCTGAGGCACCCAGTGGATGACCAACGGCGATAGCACCACCATTGACGTTTGTTTTTTCGGGATGAAGACCTAATTCTTTTTGCACAGATAAATACTGGGCTGCAAAAGCTTCATTCACTTCCACAAGATCCATTTGATTTAAAGATAATCCTGCTTTTTGTAAAGCCAACTTGCTGGCACCGGCAGGACCAATTCCCATGATTTTTGGATCGCATCCCACAGAAGCATAACTGACAATTCGAGCTAAGGGTTTTAAGCCCAGTTCTTTGGCTTTACTTTCAGAAGTTAATAATGAGCAAGCTGCTCCGTCGACAATACCAGAGGCCGTCGCGGCCGTGACTAAACCGTCTTTTTTAAATAAGGCTTTCATGGCAGAAATTTTCTCTAAAGTGACATCGGGACGAGGGTGCTCATCTTTATCAACTGTGACCAAACCTTTTTTAGTTTCGATCTGCAGTGGACAAATTTCTTTAGAAAAAATACCTTGAGCAAGCGCTGCTTTATATTTTTGCTGAGTCTGATAAGAATACTCATCCACTTCTTGACGAGTGATCCCATATTTTTCACCTAAATTTTCAGCCGTGATGGCCATCGTTGATTGGGCATAAGAATCGTGCAGGGCCGACGTCATATAATCTTCGAGCTCAAAATTTCCCATTCGCAAACCATCAAAGCGAACTTTACGTGCGACATATGGAATTTGTGACATTTGCTCAACACCACCAGCCAAAATCACATTGGCTTCACCCGTTAAAATCATTTGTGCACTGTTGACCCAAGCTTGGAATCCGCTGCCACACAAGCGATTGACGATGTAGGCGGGAACTCCTACGGGAATGCCAGTTTTAAGGCCCACATGTCTTGCGAGATAAGCGGCATCGCTTCCCGACTGCACTACATTACCAATCACAACATGATCAATTTTTTCTGGAGCTAATACTGCTTGTTGTAATGTTGCCTTTGCTGAGGCAACCGCTAAATCAGTCGCAGAAATATCTTTTAAAACTCCACCGAAGGCTCCGAAGGCTGTTCTTTGTCCTGAAATAAAAACTATCTTTTCCATAGGTAATAAGATTAATTTGAGATCCAGTTGTTGTCCATCACTGACCAATCAATGAAAGGAATGTTGATGAAAGTCTTAGTCCTGGGACAAGGCGGCAGGGAGCACGCTCTTGTTAAAGCCTTCCGACATTCTACTTCTATCACAGAAATTCATGCTATTCCTGGAAGTGATGGAATGGCGCAAGAAGCTCTTTGCCATCCCATTTCTTTATCAGATTCTGAAGCGATCATTCAGTTTTGCTTAAGAACAGAAATTGATTTTGTTTTTATCGGACCCGAAGGCCCCTTAGTGAATGGCCTGACAGATGATTTAAGAGCAAGAGGTGTTCTTGTTGTAGGACCTAGTCAAGAAGCTGCCATGCTTGAGGGCAGTAAAATATTTGCCAAGCGTTTTATGTCTGAAGCTCAAATTCCAACCGCTTCCTTTGAGGAAGTCGCCACAGTTGATGAAGTTATGACAGCTGCCAAAAAATTCACTCCACCTTATATTTTAAAAGCTGATGGTCTTGCGGCTGGAAAAGGTGTTTTTATTTGTCAGACTTTAGCTGAGCTTGAATTTTCGGCGCAGCAAATTTTTGAAGCAAATATTTTAGGCGATGCGGGAAAAAAAGCCGTGCTTGAAGAAAACCTTCCCGGGTGGGAATTAAGTTATTTAGTGATCACGGATGGAACTGATTTCCAGGCTTTGCCATTAGCGCAAGATCACAAACGCTTAAAGGACTTACATCAAGGTCCCAACACCGGAGGCATGGGCACGGTCGCCCCGCTTAAAATTGATTCCTCTTTAGATCAAGAAATTCGCGAAAAAATTATAGCCCCAACTGTAAAAACTATGGCCTCAAGAGGTTACATTTACCGAGGAGTTATTTTTATCGGCGTTATGGTCACTTCAAAAGGTCCGCAAACTTTGGAATACAATGTTCGCTTGGGAGACCCTGAAACTCAGGTGATTTTGCCTTTAATTGAAAATGATTTGGGAGATTTATTTTTAAATTTAGCCAAGGGGATTTTAAAGCCTCTTCAGATAAAAAATCTTTATGCATCCTGCGTAGTTTTAGCAGCCGAAGGTTATCCCGATCACCCAGTGAAGGGCGCGCTTATTGAGGGTGATATAAGCTATGAAACGGTTTCTAGTTATTTTGTTCACGCTGGAACTCGGAAGAATGAAGAAGGACAATGGTGCACTGATGGGGGGCGTGTGATCGGCGCTATTGGCTTGGGCTCAAGCCTACAAGAATCAATTACTAATGCTTACACTCAGGCTCAAAAAATTAAATGGCAGGGTTTACAGATGCGCTCGGATATTGGTCGCTATATTCAGAATAAACTTTAAATTTTACCAATTCCAACGAAGTCCCACAGCGCTTAAACCTTGTTCAGACTTAGCTGTGTGACTGATGATAAAATCTTTATCATTCCATAATTTTTCTGAAATTTCTAATTTAGCTTCTTTCGAACGACCATCATAATCAACGGCTGCATTTAGCCAGCCTGAATATTTAATTTTTGAAATGGCTTGCAGAGCAAGAATCTGAAAACTGAATTTATGTTCTACAGCATCTTTGTCATCACTTTTTAAAGCCACTTCAGTTTTTAAAGTTTCTTGAACCGTTTCAGCCGTTCGACCCACTGGCGAGTTTTTAACAGCATCAGATTTAAACCAAGTTTGAAAAGCGTGATCACCAATTCGAGTTGCTACAAATCCAGCATCATTTGAGTTTTGTAAATCTGTTGGAATCACTTTCCCAATATCTTCTTGAGTCCAAACGTTGCCTGAAGCTTTAGGAATATAAATGGGATAAGTATTCTTTACGTTCACCTTGGCTAAGGCGATTTGTGAGGTTAAAAGTGTAAAAAGGATAATGAGCTTCATGCCTTTATTCTCTTCAAAGGTCATGCCTGGCCATTTTGTCCCCACCCTGTTTATTTTACTTATAAGCCCAAGGTATCAACCTAATACGGCCATAATTCAGACACTTGCCACGAAAACGTTAACACCATCAAAGAACGGTACAGACCTTGCTTTGATAGTGTTTCAGATTAAGACAAGTAATTAAACCCTCAGGCAGCTTTGCTAGTGTTGATTTTTTACTGGTATGTCTAAGTGTTATACAAAAGGAGTGGTCGATGAGGCTGTCAAGAATTAAGGGAAGTTTAGTTTTTTTGCTAATATTGCAAAATATAGCGATTCCTAATTACAGCTGGGCAAGAAATGATGGTTTTAAACCGTTCATGCCAACGATCAATATGGATAATGAAGCCCCTGATAACGATGATTTATTTATTCCAGGATTTAATTACGACAACAGCAACAATGGTTATAACAATAACGGCAACAGAAACAGCCCCAAAAGACCACTGGTAAGACCGGATAATTCGGTCCGGGGATTTCGAATTGAAAATGCAACAATTCGAATTGCTGATGTCTCAGAAGAATTTGCTTGTCCTTTATTTGATGGAAAACCTTATGAATCCATTATGAATTCATTAGATAAACTCAGTGGTGCGATGCGATCAACAACTCAGTGCAACCCGTCTTCAACAATGGGTTCGGTGGTTGATAACACTCAAAAAATTCGAGATGCAGTGACTGTTTTAAAGCCCTACTTTGAACAACCAGAGTTGGCTTTCGCTAATCTTAGTGCCATTGAATCTAGTATTTCAAAAGCCGTGGTCGGAATTGATGGCATTACACAGTCTTTAGCAAACCCCAGTTTTCAAGGAACTAATTGCGGTAAAAATATTTCTGCAAATCCTACAGTTGCTAGTTCTTTATCCAGCTTAGTCACAAGCCTTGGCCCTTTTGCATTACTTGGAATATCTATGGCTCCAGGTTTAGGCATAGCCGTTAAGGCTGGCGCTTTAGCTATTATTGCTGGGGCTAGTTCTTATAATGAATATCAAAAATTAACTTTTGGCCAATCTGTAGATATGTCGGATCACGAACAGTGGAAAGCCGTTGTTCAAAACACTTGTTCATATTCTCGAATTGTACGAAAAATGAATTACATTCAACGTTTTGAAAGTGGTTTAATTCCAGACTCGAGCTCACAAAAAGATTTATTAAATCTTCCGTCTGAAATACAGATGAAAGTGATCGCTTTCGAAAATAAATATAAAAACAATATCAACCTCTCGACGTTTATTAATACTTCTAAAGCAAACAAACAAGCTTCAGATGAAATCTTTGGTATTTTGCGAATGGGTCGTATTGAGTTATCTCGATTGTCAGGACAAATTGGTGTCGATCCAAAAGGAAATCCTGAAATTGCTTGCAGTGTCGGTCTTGAAATCGCGCGTTTAGCAAAAAATGACACTGGATTTCCTTCAGAAATTATTCAAAGTATAGAACTTTTGCAAACTGAAAATGGGCAAAATTATTCGGCACTATTAAATACGTACCATCGTTTAGTAGATGGGCTTAATTTATTAAAAAATAGTTCTCTCAACAGCGCAACAGCAGTGAATGACTGCGCGACTAAAACAGGATCTCTGATCAAAGTTTTAAATAACACGATTACGACTTATTATTCTTCAGCGCAAAGTTTTATAACCGACCGTGAAAATCAAATGCTAAAAAATTCAGAATACAAAACCTGGAAAGATGAATATAAATCCGTTGAAACGCAAAAATTAACTGGCAAAAGGCTTTACAGCGTAATGAAAAATATTGCTGATTCATCAGCTATTTTAAGATCCTATTTAAACCGACGACAAAATGAACTAAGAGCTGTGCTTTTTGGCCCGCCAAACTGGTGGAATATTACACCTGGAAAAGCCCCACCGGTTTATAAATGGCTTGATTATACATTAAATATGCACAAGGCCAGCGTCAAAGAAGTGATGAAAAACTTTAAAGTTCTTAACAATGACCTTTTCAACTTGAACGCACGAATGCTAAAAGTTTCTCCTATACTTCTTGAAAATACAGACATACTTAATATGTCTGATAAAAAATATCTTGAAGCTTTTCATCGAGCCAGTAACTTTGAAGGTTTAGATATTAAAAACTTTAATTTGCGGGATCCTGTTTCGAATCGAGAACATCAATTGGTTTGTCGTCGCTTATTAAACACTTGGGACTCTTGGATTCAAGCCACCAATCACTTGGATTCACTGGGTGTATTTTGTGATATGGCAGACCCATTGATCGATGTTATGACCGACAAAAGCATTATTAAATTTTGCCGAGGCTCTAACTTAGATGTAAAAGTAAAAACCAGTTCCTGGGATTCGATCAGCACAGAATCTTCAGTCAGTGCCGCGATTAAAAATCTTTTAGCGCAAAAGACTGTTTTGTATAATAAAAGTATTGAACAGGTGGCGCTGATGATGCCTGCAAAGATTAAAGCTATGAAATGTGATGTTTCGGGTGGTTTATAAAAATTTATTATTCGTCTAAAATAAAGTTCGCAGGATCGACTGGTGTTCCATTGATCCGCACTTCATAATGAAGATGCGGACCGGTCGATCTTCCTGTATTTCCAACTGCAGCCACAACATCCCACTTTGTCACACGCTGTCCGACGTGCACATAGATTTGAGAGTTATGTCCAAATCGAGTGGTAACACCGTATCCATGATCGATGCTGACTAATTTTCCATAGCTATCATCATAAGAAGCAAAAATCACAACCCCATCGGCAGGAGCATAAACCGGAGAACCCGGCGCTGCCGCCAAATCCAATCCCGCGTGCATCGTGGTTTTATTTGTGAAGGGATTTAAACGATAGCCAAATCGGGATGTGATCCAACCTTTGGCAGGTCGAATATTCGGAGTTGCATTCAGCAAACTTTGTCTTTCAGATAAGCTTTCCCATAACTCAATAACACTTTGTTCTTTTAATTGAGTTTCACGAACCACTTTATCAATTCGTACTACCAAAGAGACGTAATCTTTATCAGAGGGTTGCACAACAACTTCATTTTTTTGTTCGCTGACGGGCTTTGAATCAGTCATGACTTGATCCTGTTGCGCTAACGAATCCACTGAGGGCCGTTGTTCCATAGGCTGATAATCTTCAACTTGTTGTCCCGGTGAAGGCCTGACTCCCATGGTTAATTTCATCACGCGATCTTCTGAATCTACATTGGTGATCAATTTTAGTTTTGTTGTAAAAATTTTGACTCTCTCAAGACTGTTTTCTAGTGAGCTCACTTTGCTTTCAACAAGTTGAAATTGCTTATTGAGTTGAGCATTTTCGGCACGCAGTTTTTTATTTTCCATGGCCTGCACCATCAAGCCAAAATAATCGACCGAACCTGCAACAAAAGCTAAGAATAAAATTCCCAGTATAAATAAACCGGCTTTAATCCACGAGGCTGAAACCACCCACTTGATGGTTTTTCCCGTCGTATTGCTGACCATAAATAACGTGATATTTTTGCGATCCAAACTTTATGTCCTTATTAATTCCAGAATTTATTTCAGAAAATGTACAATCAAAACTGTGACATTGTCATCGCCACCATTAGCTAAGGCTTGATCGACGCAAGCTTTAGCCATTTTATCTGGTGTATGGTGGCACAAAATTTGGCTTATTTTTTCATCTGTCACTAATCCCGAAAGTCCATCGGAACAAATTAAATAAATTTCTCCTGGTTCAATCTGACGTTCTAGAATATCAGGATGCACATCGCGCTCGTAGCCAACACTTCGAGTGATCACATTACGTCCAATAAAGTTTTTACTTTGCTCTTCTGTCAAAAGCCCTGCTCGCAATTGTTCGTTCAAAAGTGAATGATCCTCAGTGATTTGCCATAAGTATGGTTTTTTAAATAAGTAGCAGCGAGAATCACCGACATTTCCAATATAAATATTTTTTCCTGTCGTGTGGGCCACGACCATTGTCGTGCCCATTCCGGCTAACTCGGGACTTTCATTGGCGGCTCGATCATAAATTTTTTGACTGGCAGATTCATAAGCTTTTATTAAAGCTTCGCGAGGTGGCGTTTTTTGCTCTTGAACACTTTTAAAAATATCTTGCACCGTATCGACCGCGATCGAAGATGCGACTTCTCCTCCAGAATGACCACCCATTCCGTCAGCGACAATAAATAACCCTAGGTCTTTATTGATTAAACATGAATCTTGATTGCTATCTCGGCGAAGTCCTTTATCGCTCAGATACCATGCTTCGTATTTCATCATTTCTCATAATGACTCGCCCTCTGATTTGAGTCAAACTAGACTGACGTCGAATTCATCAATTTTCACTTCTTATTCTTCCTCTTCTGCTCAAATTCACTCATTGAAACGCCGATACATTTCTTGAGGGTTGAATGCGCTTTTTAACTTTTGTTGACGGAATTATCCTTTCTATTTGCCTGCATTTGGCTTTTGTAGGGACACTTCACATTTATAATTTGAAATTCACACCGGTACCAAAAGAAAATACGGTGGCCATCGACTATCTTGCAGCGCCTCCTACTATGGCCGAGCTTGAGAAAAAAATGAAAGCTCGACCTCGTGCTGAATCTATAAAAAATCAAATTGTTGATCAGAGTGAAAAAGCTAAAAATCGTGAAAAACCTGAGGAGACTCGGTTTTTAAGTGCGCAAGATCAAAAAGTTGAAAAGCAAACTGTTGCAAAAAACAAAGGTGAATTTAAAAACGTGATTAAACCATCAGAAAAAAAAGCTAAGAAGATGGCTGCCGTTGAAAAAACAAAACCTAATTTGATGAATTTAAATCCCAGTTTTGACCCTTTGGCGATCAAAGAGCGCCAACAGCAAACAGAAACTCGTCAGACCGAAGGTTCAGATCAAGAAGTTTCTGATGGCGGCGAAGTCAGTCAAACTGAAGATTACATTAAAGATATTAATCAAGGCTCTGAAACGCTTTTAAACACAAGAGAGTTTAAATACTACACGTATTATTCAAGAATTCGCAGGCAGCTCAGTCAGCACTGGGAGCCAAAAGTACGACAAAATTTAGTGCGTTTGTTTCGACAAGGTCGAAGTATTGCATCTGATAAAGATCACACCACAAAACTTTTGATCATTTTGAACGAAAGTGGTCGCTTGGTGAAAGTGCAAGTTTTAGGTGAATCAGGCGTTCATGATTTAGATGATGCTGCTATGGAAGCTTTTCGCTCGGCGGCCCCTTTTCCGAATCCTCCCAAGGGCATTATTGAAGCCGATAAAACTGTCAAAATACGTTGGGATTTTGTCCTTGAGTCTTAAACCTATGACAGAGGTATTTAATGCTATGTATCAATGGTTTGCCCCACCGCTCTGAAGGGGTAAGCATAAGTTCCTAAAATGTGGAGATATCGGTGGAAAAATCGCTAAAGAATCTAAACCGTGATTTGCTTGAAAGTATTGCTCGACGAGCTTTGTATTTATCAACTCAGATGATTCAAATTGCAAATCATCGCAGCGATAAAGAAAAAGGCGATCCTAAAATTGGTGGACATCCCGCAGCTTGCGCCAGCTCCTTGCATGTTCTTGGGGCCTTACATCTTGTGACTAAAACAGGTTTTGATTTTATCGCCAACAAACCGCATGCCTCACCAATGGATCATGCTTACAATTATTTATTAGATTTATTTTTAAAACCTGATTTATCAAAATTATCTCAAGACGATGCAGACATTGCGATGACGGGTCTTCGCAAGTATTCTAAAAATGGCGAGCCTGTTTTTCAATCCTATCATTCTGCTTATGATTGCGATCATCACAATTTTTTCCCTTCTGGAACTGTCGGAATTCCACCGGTTCAAGCCGGTTACATGGCATTGGCTTACAGATATGCTCGTGAACATGGCTATGAAGTGCCTGAGGCTCATTTTTGGGCCTTGATTGGTGATTCTGAATTTCGTGAAGGCTCGATGTATGAAGCCATGCCTGATTTTGCTGAGCGAGAACTCAACAACGTCACTTGGATCATTGATTACAACCGTCAGTCTTTAGATGGCCACCGCATCACCAATAAAAAAATTATGGGTGGCACCGACGCCGATCGTATTCAACGCACTCAAGAGGCTAACGGTTGGAAAGTCATTCAACTTCGACATGGCGCCAAACGAAAAGCTTTATTTCAAAAACAAAATGGCGCTCTTTTTCAAGCCTTCTTAGAAAAAGAATTAGAAGATTATGAACTGCAGGCGCTTTTGCTGGTGTCAGATGTTAAGGCTTTAAAAAAAGGTGTTAGCAAAGATCATCCGCACTTAAAAAAATTCTTAGACCAAGTCACAGATCAAGAACTCTATGATGCGCTCAGAGATTTTGGTGGACATGATATGATCAGTATCATCGAAGCAATGATGGAATGTCGTCAAAGTAAAAACCAACCGACTTTGATTGTGGCCCATACTCTTAAAGGTTGGGGTCTTAAGTCGGCCGCTCAATCTGGCAATCACTCTTCGCTTCCCACGGACGAAGAAGTTGAGTCTCTTCGAACTCAGCAAAATATCAAAGGTGATAAATTATTTGAACGTTTTTCCGCCAGTTCTGCAGAGGGAAAATTTTTAAAAGAGCGGGGCGAAAAACTGCACTCCGAAATTAAAGCCCAACACGCTTTAAAAGATAAAAATCAAAAAATATTTTTAGCTAAATTCAACCAACTGACTTTGCCAACCTCACTAGATATTAATCTTAAAATGGCAAGCTATCCTCACACTCAGTGGATGCTGGGGCAATTAACGGCTAAACTCACTCGCATTGCAAATACGGATGAAAAAATTAAACCTTTGCCTGAAACTGAAAAAGCTTGGAAAGTTCCGGCGGAATTATTTATTTCCATGGCTCCTGACGTAGGAACATCTACTAATTTAAATCCGGCGATGGATGGTAAAATTTTTGGCGCCATTCAAGTGGATGATGTTGAAACTGAATATGGCGTCAAAGATACAAAGCTTCCAGATTTAGTGCCCGGTGAAGATGTGTCGGATCGATTTTTAAGATTTGAAATTGCAGAGTGTAACGTTATGTCTTGCGTTGGTTCTTTTGGAAAAATTCGCGACACTCTTGGCATTCCGATCATGCCCCTAATGACAATTTATGATTTTTTTATCAAACGAGCTCACGATCAATATTTTTATAATATGTACTGGAAATCTAGTTTTTTCTGTATCGGAACACCATCGGGAGTGACTTTATCCCCTGAGGGCGCTCAACATGGTTGGAAATCAGATTTTCAAATTCCAAATCAAATAACCTGGGAGCCTTTTTTCTGCCAAGAATTGGATTGGATTTACGTTGAAAGTCTTCGACGTCATTATTTAGGAGACAATCAAGGTCGAAACGGTGTCCTCATTCGATGTGTGACACGTGGAATTGATCAAAAAGATTTTACTCTTCACTTAAAAAGACAACGTCGCTTTAAATCCGTTGATGCCAACGCTTTACTTCACCGCTCTGAATTTCCTATGAATGAAGCGTTGAACGAAGCCCAAGTAGAAAATCTAGATGAAGCCAGCATGATGAACATTATTCGCGAAGAAGTTCTGCAAGGAGCTTACTATCTGATCGATTACCGAGGCTATGCTGGGTATGAGCCAGGCGATAATGTGGTTCATATTTTTGCGATGGGATCTCTTACCACCGAGGCTATGAAAGCCTCTGAAGTTTTATTGGGTCACGGTATTTATGCCAACGTTATCGTTGTGACTTCACCCGATTTATTATGTGGCATTCAGGCTCACGAAAATGATTACCATTATATGAAATCTGTTTTAGGACTTAGCGCCGATTTATACCTTCATCGTAAAGATGAAATTTCAACCGGTGATATGGTGACTGTCGCTGGAAAGCGAATTCCGATTGTCAGCGTTCACGATGGCGAAGCCGGCTTGCTGGATAACTTAGGTTCAATTGTTGGCGTTCGTCAGGAATCTTGCGCTGTTCGCAAACACTCTAAGTGCGGTCGTCCACCAGAAATTTATGCTTATCATGGAATCGATGCCCAAAGTGTTGTTGAAGCTTGTGGCAAAGTCTTGGCCGAAACAGCTCTTGAAAAAACCATCGTGCGTGAACAAATTTTAAATGAAGTTCGTCGCGAAGTTTCTCAACAGCAGTGGACCGACTTGTGGCCTAGTAAAACTGCGCCTAATAAACATTAGGCTAAGCATTAAGCTAAAGCTTAATTGAAACAGATAAGCCTTCTTCGGTGGGAAGGAGGCTGGTTTCAAAAACAGACTTATCCATCAGCCTTTGATTAAAAGCTTTCATGACTTGAATTTGTTTGACTGAAAACTTACTTGAAACGGGTTTTTCAGATTCAAAGACCGCTCCGCCTAAGAAAATATTGTCGGCTATCACCAGCCCGCCTTTTCGAATATTTAACTCGGCCCAAATCAGATAATCTCCGTAAGCGGCTTTATTGCCATCAATAAAAATTCCATCAAAAGGTCGCAGATGTTCTATATCTTTTAATCGCCACCGGGCGTCTCCGATTAAAATTTCCACTTGTTGATTTTTAGAGCGAGCCGCTTCTTCAAGTAAGGGCTTTGCCAGTTCAGCATGTAAAATCTCTTTTTCAAAAGTCCATAAATGACCTTTTTGAGGTAAAGCAGAAAGAATCGCAAGCCCTGATGAGCCCGTGAGTGTTCCAATCTCGATCCATTTTTGTGAACCATGAAGTAAGATGATACTTTTTAAAATTTGAAGCTCTAAATCACCCAAAGAAATCTGCTGCAAACCGAGCTCTAAGGCGGCTTGACGGGACTTTTTAAGCCCAGGATCAGTAGGACCTCTCAGGTCAGAAAAGTATTGCTCAACAATTGATTTAGCTATTCTCATAGGGTCGGTTTATTATGTTATCCGATCCTAAACAAGAACATTTTCCTGGATCTATCCTGGTCACCCCTGTATAAAATCATGGATTCGAGGGCAGGTATGTCGCAGACTTTATTAGAAGTAAAAAATTTGAAAACCCAGTTCCGAGTTGATGAAGGAACTTTCAATGCAGTTGATAATGTCAGCTTTAGACTTGAAGACGGTCGATCCTTAGGAATTGTTGGCGAATCCGGCTGCGGAAAATCTGTCACTTCATTATCCATTATGGGTCTGGTTCAAAATCCTGGAAAAATTATTGCCGGAGAAATTCTATTTCGCGGAAAAAATTTACTTAAATTATCAAAAGAAGACATGCGCGAAGTTCGCGGCAATGAAATCGCCATGATTTTTCAAGAACCGATGACTTCTTTAAATCCAGTTTTTACAATTGGAAATCAAATTGATGAAGCCATCATTCAGCACAATCCCAATTTAAAAAAATCCGAAGTCAAAGCGCGTACTATTGAAATTCTTAAAACCGTGGGAATTCCTGCCCCAGAGAAACGGTATGATGAATATCCTCATCAACTTTCAGGTGGAATGCGCCAACGTGTGATGATTGCTATCGCCATCAGCTGCAACCCAAAACTTTTAATTGCCGATGAACCTACCACAGCTTTGGATGTCACCATTCAAGCGCAAATTTTAGATTTAATTAGAAAACTTCAAAAAGAATACAATGCAGGATTGATTCTTATCACGCATGACTTAGGTGTGGTGGCAGAGATGTGCCAAGATGTTGTAGTTATGTACGCGGGACGTATTATTGAATACGGAACCATTGAAGATATTTTTTATCGTTCGAAGCACCCCTACACTCGTGGTCTTCTAGATTCTATTCCTCACTTTGAAACTGGCCACAAAATGAAAGAATTAAAAACAATCAAGGGGCTGGTTCCCAGCTTAATGAATTTGCCAGAAGGCTGTCGTTTTCGAGATCGCTGCCCGCGTGCGACAGAAATTTGTGTGGAAAAATATCCTGAATTAACCACAGTTGGGTCGCAGATTTTTGCTTGTTTTCATCCACTTCCTGAGGCGTCAAAATGAGTGAAGTTGTTTTAAAAGTCGAAAACCTTGTTAAAAGCTTTCCTATTTATGGCGGACTTTTTGGTGGCGAAGTGGCCAGCGTTAAAGCCGTCCAAGGCGTGTCCTTTGAAATAAAAAAGGGAGAAACCTTAGGCCTGGTTGGTGAATCCGGTTGTGGCAAATCAACTTTAGGTCGCTGTTTGATTCGATTGCTAGATCCCACTTCAGGAAAAATAAGCTTTTACAATCAAGACATCACAAATATAAAAGGTACTGAACTTCGAAATCTTCGAAAAAAACTACAGATCATTTTTCAAGATCCTTATGCCAGTTTAAATCCTCGAATGACGATTGGGGCCATCATTGAAGAACCCCTCATTATACATAACTTGTTTTCCTCGGCCAAAGATCGATTGGACCGAGTTCTTGAATTAGTAAACCTTGTTGGATTGCGCCCTGAGCATTTGGCCCGCTATCCCCACGAGTTTTCTGGAGGACAACGCCAACGAGTTGGTATTGCTCGTGCGCTTGCTGTTAATCCAGAATTAATTGTCTGCGATGAGCCTGTCTCGGCTCTTGATGTTTCCATTCAAGCCCAGGTGATTAATTTATTAATGGAGCTTCAGCAAAAACTGGGACTGACTTATATTTTTATCGCTCACGATCTTAAGGTGGTTGAGCATGTTTCAAATCAAGTCGCTGTGATGTATTTGGGTAAAATTGTAGAAAAAGCAGAAGCCGAGGAACTTTATAGAAACCCTCAGCATCCCTATACCAAAGCCTTGTTATCAGCAATTCCTATTCCAGATCCTCGCGCTAAACAAGAGCGATTGATCCTCACAGGTGATGTTCCAAGCCCTATGAACCCTCCGGCCGGTTGTCACTTTCACCCACGCTGCCCTATTGCTACTGAGGAGTGCCAAAAACAAATCCCTTTGCTTGAAGAAAAAACGTCTCAACACTGGACCGCTTGTATTAAGGTTTCAAAAAATATCTAAATTAGACCTCTCTATTTCGACCCAAATCCTCCGATAATCTAAATGGAGTTGGCAAGCATGGAAATCAACGGTCAAATATGGATTTTATATCATTCCCAGCTGAAGAAGCAGACAAAGCCGCT
Source organism: Pseudobdellovibrionaceae bacterium (assembly GCA_043720615.1). Classification (GTDB taxonomy): domain Bacteria; phylum Bdellovibrionota; class Bdellovibrionia; order Bdellovibrionales; family Bdellovibrionaceae; genus JAYWDA01. The sequence continues at coordinate 29,071 of JAYSSI010000031.1, forward strand.
GTCGACTGTCCACATGCAAAAACTTTTATTAAGTTTAAAATTAAAAGATATTAATGATTTTTATATTTGGACACCGGGTTGGCCTGAGTGGCAATCGATTGTCAACTTCATCAAATCCCCACAAACTTTTTTTATTTTAACGGGAATCCCTGCTTTGCCAAAAATAAAAAAAGACGAAGATGTTCCTATCGTAGATGTTATTGATGAAAACTTTCGTTCGAAAATTAATGTTGAAGAAATATATACTGAAAATGAAACTAAAGAATTTTTCGTAGATAAAGAAGAAGACAATTTATACACTCTTGTTAATACAGAAAAGAATGATTCAAAATCAGTCGAAGAATATGGTTATTTTTCTGGCGACTTTCGAGCTGAAGACATCGATGTCAATGCCGCACCTTCGTTGAAAGATAAATTTGAAGTGACTGGCGCAAGTCCTGACACTAATACGGGAACTGGCGATCGGCGTATTGCTGATCGTTTGAATTTTAGATTAGAAGTTATTCTTATCTCAAAAACTGGAAAAATGTTTAAAACCTTTTCAAAAAATATTTCCCTAGGTGGGACTTTGCTGGAAAACCCAGTTCCTAAAGATTTTCTAAATGGTGACTTTGAAATGATGCTCACCAATCGATTTGAAGCCGATAAAAATAAAGGCCGCCTTCATTTCCGCGGTAAAATTGTCGGTGATATTAAAAATCCTCAGCGCCTGACTTTTAAAGAAGGCAATGATTCAATGATGGCAAAACTTGAAGTGATGCTAAAGTCTTATGTGGCCCAGCAAAAAGCCATGATTCTAGACCGCAGAGCTAAATAAATATGCTAAATTAAAATTAAGCTTCGCTTAATTTTAACAAGGTACTGATTGTTTTTTTAAGATTTTCAATATCAAAAGGTTTTTTGATATAATCATCAGCACCAATATCGAAAGCTTTTTTCATATCATCTTGACTGGCTCTAGCAGAGATAAAAACTAAAGGAATTTTTTTAAGATCTTTGTGCTCTTTTAAAAGCTGAGCTAGCTCAAAGCCATTAATCCAAGGCAGACCGACATCTAAAATAATCAAATCGACGACCTGATCATCTAAAACTTTTGTCAATTCAGTCGCATCAGCGGCCATTTTTAACAAGTATCCTTCGCTTGAAAAAACTCGCTGATAAGCTGAACGCATGGATTCATCATCTTCAATGATCAACAGATTTTTAGGCTCTAATTTTTTCTTAGCATCGCGAAACTGATCCAGCGAAACCACGGGCTGACTGGCAATTTTAGCTTTGGTCATTTTTTCAATTTTGCTGACTAAATCTTTAGTGTTGATCTTCTTAGACATTACTTCCCCTGATCTTCAAGCCATCGTTCGCAATCAATGGCAGCCATACATCCGGTCCCTGCTGCTGTGACGGCTTGTCGATACACGTGATCGGCAACATCTCCCGCAGCAAAGACTCCTGGAATATTAGTATAGGTGGATCCTGGTTTCGTCACAAGATATCCGGTTTCATTCATATCAAGCAGACCTTTGAATAGATCTGTGTTTGGTTTATGGCCAATAGCTACAAACATACCCTGGACGTTTAATTCAGATTCTTTTGAATCCACAAGGCCTCGTAACTTTAAACCAGTCACTCCCTTGCCATCGCCTAATATTTCGGTGACTTCGGTGTTCCAGATGACTTCAATTTTAGGATGATTCATGGTTCGGTCGGCCATAATTTTTGAAGCTCGAAAAGAATCCCTTCGATGAATCACATATACTTTTTTTGCAAAACGAGTCAGAAACTGCGCCTCTTCCATGGCGGTATCGCCGCCGCCAATTACGGCCACAACTTGTTCTTTGAAAAAAGCTCCATCACAAGTGGCACAAGCTGAAACTCCGCGATTATAATATTGTTTTTCAGTGGGAAGCCCCAACCACTTAGCACTTGCACCTGTGGATATAATGGCCGACTGCGCTTGATATTCATCTTTTCCTACGGTGATTTTAAAAGGACGTTTTGAAAAATCAACTTTCGTCACATTTTTAGTAATAAACTGAGTGCCAAATTTTTCGGCTTGATTTCGCATAACACCGATCAGCTCTGGTCCCGCCACACCAGTCGCAAAGCCTGGGTAGTTTTCAACATCTGAAGTGATCATCAATTGACCGCCGGCATCTTCGCCTTCAATCATAAGGGGAGCTAATCGGGCTCGAGATGAATAAATCGCTGCTGTCAGTCCGGCTGGACCCGATCCAATAATAATCGTGTTGTAGATCATTTTTTTCCCCAATTTCTAAATAGGAAATCAAATTAACAGCCTGAAAACAACTTGTCTATCTTAGGGCGCCATCTAACAGTGAATTAACAAGATCCTGCGCGACAGCAAACGGAGAGTGCACAAGACCTGGTTTTTGCCTTGGCCAGGCTCCAGATGGCAATAAATCGGTATCCATGTAGGGGGCGCTAAAAAGGTGAATTTCTTTTTGAGGGTATTCTATTTTAAGACTCTCTAAAAGACCCTTAAGGGCATGCTTAGCAGCACAATACATCGCGGCTTGTGGATCAGGCTGACTTTCTGCCACCGCTGAGCCTATGACGATAAATTTTTGCACCGACTTCAGAGTCTGTCCATGACACCATTGCCAGGCTAAAAACGCGGGACACTCAAAAGTCACCGCTAAAGACCATTCTTGATCTCGCCAGGACTTATTGCCAAATACTCCGTAAGGTCCCCCGCCAGCGCAGTAAATTAAAATTTCGGGTTGGAATTCATCAAGTTTTTGAATTAACTGCGGCCACTGTGTTTTTTGAGAAAAGTCAGAGCTCATCCAGTTGTTAATCTCTTGAGAGGAATTTTTTCGAGAGACCATGAAGATATCCTGTCCACGGTTTTTAAGATGATGAACGAGGGCAGCCCCTAAACCTCGACTGCCACCCAAAATTGCAAGCTTTTCTTTTCTCATGCAAAACTCTGTAGCATACTGCTAGTTAGGACAACAAGCTTTATGCCTAAGATTAAGTTTATAAAAAATAAGCCCGAGCTCGAAGTGCCTCTGCACGCTAATTTGATGCAAGCTCTTCTGACAGCGGGTTTACCGGTGGCTTCTTCTTGCAATGGCGACGGCGTATGTAGCAAATGCCGAATTAAAATTATCGAAGGACAAAAAAATCTTTCAGAACCCAACGACACCGAACTTATTTTAAAAGAGCAAAACAGCCTTGGCAAAGAACTGCGAATTTCATGTCAGGTAGAAGTTTTAGGTGATGTTATGGTGGATGCCAGCTATTGGTAGATACGAATGCAAACCCATTTCGCGAGCTAATAAAAGATTATGAGACCGACAAAGTAGTCGCAGGTTATCAATTGAATTAGACCCTCCCCAGGCGACAGGTGTCATCGGGTAGGCCGCCGCCTTTCGGCGGTGCGGCCCCACCACAGAACCGTACGTGCGGGTTTCCCGCATACGGCTCTTCAGACAAGA
>JAYSSI010000032.1:0-1537 GCA_043720615.1 Pseudobdellovibrionaceae bacterium
AAATTTACCAAAATAGCAATTTTAGCTATGGAAGAAAAACGAATTGCTGAACGCGGTTCGAATATTTTAAGGGCCTATGACATTGTCATGGAGCTTCACACAACGCTGGACCACAAAGTTGGGGGCGACTTAGCGAAGCAGTTAGAAAATCTTTATCTGTTCATGATGGATCAGTACACAAAAGCCAATATCAAAAGTGATGTTGAGCCTTTAAGATCCAATTTAAAGATTTTAGAAAATCTTTATGACGGATGGAAGCAAGCAATTGAAAAAATTAAAAAAGACAACGAACAGAAGGGGGCCTAGATGATTCGCTTAGTACAACTGCTCAATGAGAAAAACCATTTTCTAGAAAAATTTTATTCATTGAATGAAAGCCAAATAAATAAACTGCAGCAAGGAAAGTTCGATGATATCGAGAAATTCTATAACCAGCGTGAAGATCTATTAAAAATTTTGAAATATGTCGATTCAGAAATCAATAAATCCCACATGTCGCACAAAGACATTAACGGTTCGTTTGATTTGTCTCAGAAAGCTGACATCAAAGAATGTTTGCGTGCTAAAGAGCTTTATGTGAAGCGAATTTTGGATCAAGATTTAATTGTATTGGGTCTTATTGATGAAGCGAAATCACAAATCATTCGCGAGCTTCAAGATATCAAAAAAGCATCACGAGCGTTAGCTGGCTATAAGTCGAATACGATCTAAAGTAAATAAAGACATCTTGTTAAATGGCCAGTCAAAACACTGACTGGCCTGTCTAAAAAAAAGTGGATATCTGGTGTTTAAAGAAATAATAAAGTAGATGGCGATGGCACTCCGCTTGCTTTGATAGAAAGTGGCAGATCAGGAAGATCTGCTCTTTTTTTTCGGAGGACATGATGTCACAAGCTTCTGTTTTTAATTTCGCCTTTGGTCAAGTTGAGCAATCGTTACGATCAAAAAAACCGTACGATGCACTAAGAAAGCTAACTGAAATATCTAACAGCTGCAGCAAAGATATAAATTATCTAACACTGTTGGCAAAGACTCAGCTGGCAATCAAAGATTTCAGAAGTTTAATTAAGACTAGGCAAGAAATTGTTCTTCAGCGCGGAGCTGTTAATGACGTTATGAATTTAATGATCGCATTTTATCAGCTGAATCTAAGAAATGAAGCCTTAGACGTTGGCTTGCAGCTTCAAGGTAAGGACTTGTCATTTGCAGAAGAGCAAAAGCTAAGCAAAATGCTAGTCAAAATTTATTTAGAAGAAAATGACTTCGAAGGCGCACAGGAAGTTATTACGAATTCGATTCTGTCCGAGTCTGATGACTTTTTGTTGTGGGCTCAGGGGATTGTTCATTTAAATGCAGACAAAAAGGATCAGGCCTTGGATTATTTTCGTAAAGCGGTACAGCTTAATAAAAATAACGACCAGGCGTGGGTCAGTTTAGGTATGATGCATAAAGAAATGGGCGACGAAAGCTTGTCGATTGCCAATATAGAAAAAGCCATCGATTTGAATCCATATAATGCTTCAGCATTAAAGATACT
>JAYSSI010000033.1:0-193524 GCA_043720615.1 Pseudobdellovibrionaceae bacterium
CTTTTTGTGGCCTAATAATTTCTTGGACTTTTAAAGGTATATCAAATTCTTGAGCCAAAACTTTCTTAGTTTCAAAGCCGTTGCAGTTTTCAAGCAGGTCTAGAATTTCTTGAGTTCTAGCTTCAGAAACACTTTCACCTTTCCTGGATTCTGACTCAAGGCACTTTTGCAATTGAACAGCTTGCGATAAATTTATTGTTCCCGATTTAAGCCTGTCAGCGACTTCGGGAATATTTTTTAAAAGCTTTGCAAGCTATAACCTTCGCGGAGCCCTACGAATAAGGTCAAAACAAAAGCCTTCATTAACCGACATTCGAAAAACATAAAGTTTTGTAATATTATAAGCCTTCCGGAGAAATTTGGCAGAGATTCCACCGATTTCACCAAATCATTGGATCTTCAGAGATCTTCAAAGCTCCCACAAATTCCAGAAAGATCCCAGCATCAACCTGCTTGGATTAGCTTAAGTTTTTGAATTCCAAAGCTATGAATAGAGTATCCACTTTTATCAAAAATTTTATAAAGTGTTCGATGATTAATTTCAGATTCATCAGCGAACTTGGATATGCTATAAACTTTTCAACATCACCAAGCGCAATGGGTACAAAAACCAAATAGTTCAAATGATTCAAACTATGAATTTTAAAATGAAATAAATTAAAAACCCCGGCCTAAAAGTACGACTTCAGTTTTAAGAACTACTTTTTTATCAGCGAACACTTTAGCTTTAACATTGTTTATGACTTTTAAGGTGTCGCTGGCTGTCGCTTTTCCTAAATTAACTATAAAATTAGAGTGCTTCATAGAAACTTGCGCGTCCCCGACTTGGTGACCCTTCATTCCGCACTCTTGAATCAGCTGAGCTGCCCTTAACCCGACTGGATTTACGAATACAGAACCACAGCTGGGCATATCTAAGGGCTGCTTGCTGAGGCGAGATAAATTAGCGGCCTTTACTTGTTCCAAAATATTTGGCATTGGTTGATGAGGCCATTTTAAGCGAACCTTCACTACAAGTCCCGGTTGCCATCCTTCCGAATGTCGATAGGACCACTTGATATTTTGAGTAAAAATTCGATCAACTTTTAAAGAGTCAAAGCGCAAGACTTCAATCCAATCAATCAATTCACCAAATTCTCGCGGCTGCATTTGTTCGCTAACCCCGGCATTCATCACAACACCGCCGCCAATATCGCCTGGAAGGCCTGCTAAAAATAAAGCGGGAGCTAATTTATTTTTTAAATAAGTTTTTAATAATTCTGACTTGGAAGTTCCGCTAAAGGCTTCAATGATAAAATCTTGACCTTCTACGTCCGTCGTCACTCCCGTCAGATTTTTCATACAAATAACAAGTCCCTCAACACCTGAATCTGAGACCAGAACATTGCTGCCCCCTCCTAAAATTGCGATGGGCCAAGATTTTTTCTTGGCTTGAGTGAGAGCTTCTTTCATCTCATCTATGTTTTTGGGACAACAAAAAAAATCAGCAGGGCCGCCAATTTGCCATGAAGTATATGGGGCTAATAAAACTTGTTGTTGAATTTTCAAAGAATTTTCCATTAAAGCTTCTTTAAAACTTCAAGACCCAGCTTCCAACCATCGCCAGCTCCTAATGTTACAAAGACATCACCTTTTTTAAGTTGCACTAAAATTTGATCGACTTCTTGATTATTTTTTGGCAAATAAAATTTTTTCTCGTGCTTAATTTCTTCCACTAGTTTTTTTGTATTCACACCAGGGATCGGAGATTCTCCGGCTGCGTAAACATCTGTCACAAGCAAATAGTCGGCTTGCTGAAAACATTTTGTAAACTCGATCCAGCAACTTTGCGTGCGTGAAAATCGATGTGGTTGAAAATAAACAACCAGTCGATTGAGAGGATATTTTTCTTTAAAAGCATCCAAAACAGCAGATACTTCAGTCGGATGATGGCCGTAATCATCATAAACTCGAATCCCGTTTTTTTCGCCTTTAAATTGAAACCTGCGATCAACACCCTCAAAGGCTGCAATTCCTTTTTTACAAATATCCACCGAATAGCCTGCTAGCCATCCCGTAATAAAAGCAGCTGTGGCATTAAGTGCATTATGTTTGCCAGGGATTTTTAAATCCATCTCGGACCATTTTTGATGAGTTTGTTTGATGCGATCAAATTTAAAAATTTCGTAATGACTGTTGCTGCCTTTTATAACGAAATCGTTTTTTGCATTGAATCCGTAATAATAAACACGCTTGGGATAATTATCGAGAGCTTTTCTGACATGTGGGTCATCACCACAAGCCACGCAGGCTCCGTAAAATGGCAATCTCAGTGCAAAATCACTGAAGGCCTTTACTAAATTATCAAAACTTTTATAATGATCCAGATGATCAGAATCTATATTTGTAATCACGGCGAGTTCAGGACTTAATCGATTAAAACTGCCGTCACTTTCATCCGCTTCTGCCACCAGCCATTCGCCTTCACCTAGTTGCGCCGACGACTTGATCGCAGAAAATCGACCGCCAATAACAATCGTGGGACTGGAATTAGCTGTCAGTAAAATAGAGGCCACCATACTTGTCGTGGTGGTTTTGCCATGAGTTCCAGCCACCGCGATGCCGCGCTGTAAATGCATGATTTCGGCTAAAGCTTCAGCCCGAGGAATTAAGGGAATTTCGCGACTACGAGCTTCGGCAATTTCAGGATTACCAAATTGCACCGCACTGGAATAGACGACAACATCCGCTTCGCCAACATGATCTGCGCTGTGACCTTTAAAAACGCTGATACCAATTTCTTTTAAGTGAATTGTATTAGCATTTTCTGCCAAATCGCTGCCGGTGACCTTTGCACCCATGTTATGCAAAACTTCAGCAAGACCACACATGCCGATGCCACCAATACCAATAAAATGAAATTTAGATTTACTTAATTTTTTACCAACTATTTTCATACTGATTCTCCAACACTAAGAAGGTAGTCAGCAATCCGATCCGCAGCTTTTGGTTTATAAAACTTTTTTAAATTAAGCTTCATTAATTCCCGAGCATTTTTATCATTTTTAAGTGAAAGAATTTTTTGGAACAAATTCTCAGGTGTCAGATCTTTTTGCTCTAATAAAATTCCGGCTTGATGATCAACCAGGCTTTGAGCATTTTTTAGCTGATGATTATCTGCCGCTGTTGGGAGAGGAATCAAAATCGCAGGCCTTGCACAAGCTGCAAGTTCTGCCACGGTGCTAGCTCCGGAACGACAAATCACTAAATCTGCCCATTCGTAATGTTTTTCCATTCCGTAGAGATACTCATAGGCTTGAACTTTGAGCTGAAACTGAGGAATTTTTTCGTAAGCTTTTTGAATCTCAGAGATATCGTGAGATCCTGTCTGATGAACCACTTCAACATCTGTAAGTACTGAAGCATATTTTATCATTGTTTCATGCACGACTTTATTGATGGCACGAGCGCCCTGACTGCCACCAAAAATTAACAAATGAAATTTGCCGTCCTTATGAAGTGTTGACGTCATCTCTTCGACTTCTTTTCTAACAGGAATACCCATTTGAATAATTTGCTTACTTTTTAACATTTTACCGGCTTCATGAAAAACCACTAAACTTCGCTGAACAAAATATGACAGCCATCGATTTGTTAAACCCGGATGTGCATTGGGTTCCCAAATTGTTGTTTTAAATCCCAAAAGAGCTGACATCAGCACGAAGGGACCTGAAGCATAACCACCAACACCTAAAACAAGCTGTGGCTTTAATTCAAATAAAATTGCTGCCGACTGAATAAGTGCAACAGGAATTCCCAATAAAGTTTTTAATTTTCCAAACACGCCACCGGTTTGATTGAGTTTTCCAACCCGAATCAGATGAAGTGGAAAACCCTCTTGAGGAATAATTTTTGTTTCAAATCCGCCGGGGCAGCCGACAAATTGAATATCTAATGAAGGATCTTTTACTAGTAAAGCGCGTGCAATGGCAACGGCGGGATAAATATGTCCCCCAGTCCCACCACCTGCTATCATCACTGTCTTTTTTTTCATGACTTACCGATTGCGTTTAAGCTTTGAGCTGAATGTATCGTCTTGTAAAGATTTTTCAATATTAATTAGTAATCCAAACAAAGCCCCAATGCAGACCAAAGAACTTCCACCATAACTTAAGAAAGGCAGAGTTAAACCTTTCGTTGGGAGAAGACCCAAGCAAACTCCTGTATTAATAAAAGCTGAAAGAGCAAAAGTCATTGAAAGACCTAAAGCGACAGCTCGCTTAAAAGGATCTTGAGTTTTAATTGCAATTCGAAATCCACTGTAGATTAAAAATCCATAAAGACTTAATAAAAAAAGAACTCCTAAAAAACCCATCTCTTCACCAAAAACTGCGAGCGTAAAATCTGTGTGAGCTTCAGGAAGAAAAAATAACTTTCCTTGCCCTTGCCCCATCCCAACGCCAAATAAATTTCCTGAATTAAAACTAAGAAGACTTTGAATCACTTGAAAACCTTTTTGCTCAGGATCAGCCCAAGGATCTAAGAATGTCATCACGCGAGCTCGGCGATAAGGAACAGCCATCACTAAAAAATAAAAAGCTGGAATAATAACAGCCATTGCGGCTCCCATATATTTCCAAGAAAGTCCGAAAGCGAAAAGCAGACCCACGCCTACTAAAATCATAATTGCAAAACTTCCAAAGTCCGGTTGCTTTAATAAAAGTACAAACGGCAAAATACCAATTAAAACTAAAACCCATGCTGGCATTCGATGAATTGTGCTGCGACGGCCGACCATTAAACTTGCTAGCAGTAATGTGAATGAAAATTTTAAAATTTCTGCAGGCTCTAATCGAAAGCCAAAAGGTGTTTGAATCCAACGAAGAGCTCCACCAACTCGCACGCCAATACCTGGAATGAAAGTCATCGCTAATAAAAGAACACCCACGGGCCACATGATCCAACCCACACGCTCAACCCAGCGCCAGGGAATGTGAACAAAGGAAAACAAAACAACGAGAGAAAGTAAGGTAAAAAGAATTTGGCGTTTAAAAAAATACAGTCCGTCGCCATAAGATTCGATCGCAAAAATATAACTCGAACTGTACACCTGCACTAATCCAATGCCAAAAAGAGCAATCACTGTCAAAAGAAGGCCACTGGAAAGATATCGAAGCATGTCTCTACTTACTCGCCAAGAATATCAGCGTCAGAAAGGTCGGATGTTTTATTGGGCGCTTTAGGTGTTGGATTTTGCTGTGCTGCTGGTGTCGAAGGCTTAGCTGCAGTTTGTGCTGAACTTGAGGTGGACGGTGCAGATGTGATTGCCGGAGAAGAGGCTGCTTTTGCAGGAACCGGTGCTTTTGGTGCAGCACTTGTAGGAGCTGCTGGATTATTTAAAGTTGATGGATTTGTTTTAGGAGGAAGCGCTGGCTTATCAGTTTTTTTTTCTGATGCTGGCTTGGCAGGCTCATCGCTTAAATCTAAACCTTCATTCTCTTTATTTTCTTTCGGAGCTTGAGCTTGAACTGGAGTTGCTTTTTTCATGCTACAGCAATAAATAATACCGATATTTTCAGATGAATTTTTATAATTTGTCATTGTCATTGACTTACTGCCATCGCACTTGCGAGCCAACTGTAAATTCAATTCAACATCAATATCATCATGAATATCACCGCTGACAAATTCACAGTACATTCCGGATGAAGACGCAAGTTTGTCCCTGAGATCGAGTCTCTTTTTCTGGGCACTACCGCAACCTAAAAGAAAAACAGGAAGTAACAGCCCACAGACAATAGAAATAGGGGAAAATCTTGCAGTCACGGCTCCCTCCTTGGAAGTGACACTCTAGGAATCAACAGGTCGAAAAGACGAATTTTCAGCTCAATTTCAACTCAGAATTTCTTAACAATCTCTTTAAAATAGTCGCCTCTCTCTTCAAAACTGTCAAACATATCAAAGCTTGAACAGCCGGGAGAGAGTAAAATGATGTCTCCGATCCTAGACTTTTGGTAAGCAATCAGCACAGCCTCTTCAAAGGTCCCGATTAAAAAGGTCTCGCTAAAGTCGCCAAGATCTCGGTTGATACGTTCTTTGGCTTCACCCACCAAGATCAAAGTTTTCACTTTCTTTTTAACCACATTACGAAGGGGTTCAAAATTAAGATTGGTGTCTTTGCCACCAGCAATCAAAATAATATTTTCATCAAAAGTATCTAAGGCTCGCATCATGGCGTGAACATTGGTCGATTTAGAGTCATTAAAAAACTGTACGCCACCGGCTTTTAAAACATACTCAATACGATGAGGAATATTTTTAAAAGTATCGATCACCGTTTGAATGGCATCATGTTTAGCGCCATGTTCGCGAGCCGCTAAAATAGCTGCCATAATATTTTCAATATTGTGACGACCACGCATTCTTACTTTAGCCACACTGAAAACTTCAATATCTGGTCCTGTACGAACACGGATTTCATTTCCAATATTGACAGCTCCACCGATATTCATAATTTGCGGCTCTAAAGCTGCTTTGCGAGAAAAATAGAAAATCTTTCCACGTTGAACAGCTGGGTCTCGAGCGAGCTCAACCACCGCATTATCATCTGCATTTAAAACAGAAGTTGTGCCTTGAACCGTGTTTTTAAAAACTCGGCGTTTAGCATTTACGTACTCTTCCATGGAGCGATAACGATCCAAATGATTTTCAGCCAAATTTGTAAATACGATATTTAAAGGACTAAAACTGTCACAATGCTCTAGCATAAAACTAGAAACTTCGGCGATCACAATTTGAGCCTTTTCTTTGTAGCGCAAATAATCTGTTAAAGGCCTTTCATTCGCCCCACCGACCCAGCATTTAACATCTGAACCAGTTAACATGGCTTCAATTAAACGAGCGACCGTTGTCTTACCGTTTGTTCCTGTCAGACCAATGATCGGTTGCTTGATAAAGCCTGCGGCAAATTCAAATTCACCCGTGATTTTTACACCTTGGGATCTGGCGTAATCAAAAATTTTCAAGTTCGAAGGAACTCCAGGGCTTAAAATCACAAGATCTTGCTGCAAAAAAGTTTTAGGACTGTGAGATCCTAATTCATACTTAATTTCTAAACCATCCATATGCTCCAGCGGCGCTGAAAGTTCTGGCTTTGATTTGTGATCTGAAACTGTGACCAAAGCCCCATTTTCCGTTAGGAAATGAGCTAAAGAGACACCCGTCTTTCCCAGGCCGACAATAAGAATTCTTTTATCTTTAAGATCACTCAGTTCTTTCCACATAAATTACCTCAATTTCAAAGTCGCTAAACTTAAAACAGCAAGAAGAATCGAAATGATCCAAAATCGCACAATGATTTTTGTTTCTGTCATACCTTTAAGTTCAAAATGATGATGAATGGGAGCCATTTTAAAAATTCTTTTCCCGGTCAGTTTAAATGAAATGACTTGCGAAATCACACTGAGGGCTTCGACCACGAAAACTCCACCCAGCAACACCATCAATATTTCATTGTGGGTTAGAACCGCCATCGTCCCTAAAAATCCACCTAAACTTAAGGATCCAACGTCTCCCATAAAAACTTGCGCGGGATAAGAGTTAAACCATAAGAACCCAAGACTAGCGGCCACAATAGCGGCTGCGACGGGCGCTAACTCGCCCGCCCCACTGACGTGAGGAATCTGTAAGTAGGTGGCAATTCCCAAGTGACCCGAGACATAAGCAAAAAGGGCCAAGGTCGCTGCAGAAATCATCACCGGAACAATCGCTAATCCATCAAGTCCGTCAGTTAAATTCACCGCATTCGCCGTGCCCACAATAACAAGACTTGCAAATAAAATGTATCCAGCTCCTAAGTCAAAAGACACCGATTTCACAAAGGGTAAACTGACCACTGTAGATAGATCGTGATAATAAATTAAAAAGAAAATTGCTAATCCTGAAATTAAAAATTCAGCGGCCAATCTTAATTTTCCAGATAGACCTTTTGTGTTCTTTTTACTGACTTTTAAATAGTCATCGATATATCCAATCGCACCAAAACCCCAGGTGATGAATAACACCGCCCATACCAATGGATTTAAAATATCAATCCACATCAAGCATGGAATCAAAGTGCTCATCAAAATGAGGCCGCCACCCATCGTTGGAGTTCCTGCTTTTATTTGATGTGTTTGTGGACCATCTTCGCGGATCGCTTGGCCGAAATGTTTTTTGCGAAGGCGTTGAATAAAGTGAGGACCCCAAATCAAACACAGAAAAAAAGCTGTGAAGAAAGAAATAAAAGTTCTAACCGTGATATAGCGAAAAACGTTGAAAGCAGAATATTCAGATGAGAGAGAGTACAACCATTGGTATAACATGAGTTAGATTGAAGTATCATAAAGGCTTAGTACAAATCAAGAAGATATTTACAAGTATTTGATTTTACTACTCTTTTTTCAAGCTAAAGCCTATGGGCTGACAAGGAAGAACAAATCTTTCTAATTTCATTCCGCGAGAGCCCTTTACCACCACCAAATCACCTGTCTTTGCTTCGTGAGAAAGCTCGTCAGCCATTTCAGTGCGGAACTCGGGCCAAATACTGTGCTTGCTGTTGTTATTTACATTTTTAAGGCCGCGCCGAAAGGCTTCAGCATCAGCTCCAATAAAATAAATCGAATGAAATTCTGCCTGACCGATGGATTCGGCAATTTCTTGATGAAAGCCGGCAGAAAAATCACCAAGCTCGAGCATCTGGCCAAAGACACCAATTTTACGCCCTTGAATACTGATGTTTTTTGCGTTTTCGATCAAGGCCTTCATGCTATCAGGATTGGCGTTGTATCCATCAAAAATCATTTGAGCGCCTGATTTCAATTTTAAAAGCTGATTTCGTCCCCAATTGGTGCGGCATTTTTCTAAAGCTGGCCAAATCTCTTGGGGTTCTAATCCGGCGGCCAATGCTAAAGAGGCAGCGGCTGCTAAATTGACTAAATTCTGCCTGCCAAAAACAGGAATTTTAACTTGGCCTTCGATGCCGGCGATATGCCCTTTCACCGTTAACTCTGTCAAAGTCATCGAGACAAATTGCAAAAATAAATCAGCCTGTGGATCTTGATTTGATAAAGTTAAAATTGTGGCCTCGCCAAATCGCATCTGTCCGCGATCCCACATTTTGCGAGTGAAGGGATCATCAATATTATAAACTCGAGTCGCAAGCTTAGGAGAAAATTCATAAATTTCTTCTTTGGCTTTAGCTATTCCCATCTGACTTCCGAAATGCTCGATGTGGGCAGTCCCAACGCTTGTGCATACGACAATATCGGGTTCGGCAATTTCAACCAGACGAGTGATTTCATTGGCATGATTCATTCCCATTTCAAGCACAACCACTTCATGCTCGGGTTCAAGATCGAGTAAAGAAAAAGGCAAGCCCCAATGATTATTAAACGAACCTTTGCTGTAGTGAACTTTCATTTGAGTTTCTAAAATCGCTGCCGTAAATTCTTTGGTGGTTGTTTTTCCATTAGACCCTGTCAGCGCAATCACTTTGGCGTTTAATTTTTTTCGAATTTCCCGAGCTAGAGCTTGCAATGCCTCTAAGGTATCGCTCACTTGAACAATTGTAACTTTTGATTTTAAAGTTTCCAAAGCTGGCGTCATCTGGTGAATAAGAATCCCTGTGGCACCGCTTTCAACCGCTTTTAAAATAAAATCATGAGCATCAAACTGATCACCTTTGAGAGCTAAAAAAATCTGGCCCGTCATATCTTTACGGGTGTCCGTTCCCACTCCATGAAAAATTAAATGCGGCTGACTTAAGGCCTTGCCCCCCGTCGCTTGCAAGATAAAATTAAGTTCAAGTTTTTTCATGATAACTCCTTAAGAACTTGCTTTGCCGTTTCGAAATCACTAAATCGCTTTTTCTCTGTCCCGATGATTTGATAATTTTCATGGCCTTTGCCAGCAATTAACACAACATCATCGGGCTTTGAAGCTTTTAAACTATCATGGATGGCTTGTCCTCGGTCGATACATATTTGAAGTCGATTTTTATCGCTGACAGAAATTTCATCCACAATGTCTTCAATAATTTTTTGTGGATCTTCGGTTCGAGGATTATCTGATGTCACAATAATAGAGTCGGCATATTTTAACGCCATCTGCGCCATCAATGGACGTTTGCCTTTATCCCGATCACCGCCACAGCCAAAAACCAAATGAATTTTACTTTTACTTTTTCTCGTTTTTCGAACTTCAGCCAGTGCTTTAAGCACGTTTTCTAAAGCATCCGGAGAGTGGGCATAATCCACCAACACATGGCGATCTTTTGTGTTCGGCACCATTTGCAAACGTCCTGGAACTCCTGAGAAATTTTCAAGACCTTTTAAAATTAAATCCCATTTCACTCCCGCAGCCACACCAGCTCCGGCCGCAGCCAGAGCATTAAAAACATTATGAACTCCACACAAAGGTAGCTTCACTTCATTTTTGGACCATGGTGTGATCAAGCGAAATCTTGTGTAAGAAAAATTGAATTCTAAAATTTCAAAACGAAAATCAGATTCTCGTGTCCCATAAGTCAGCAACTCAGTTTTTTCATGCACCCAAAGTTTTCTTCCCCAAGAATCTGCTAAATTAACAATTGCAAAAGTAGGAAATTTACTCGAGGTCTCTAAAAGATCTGTAAAAAGTCTTTGTTTAGCTTTGAAATAATTTTCCATACTGCCGTGATAATCCAAATGATCCCGAGTCAAATTAGAATAAATCACAGCATTGAATGGGACACTGTCAGCCCGCTTTTGATCTAAAGCGTGACTGGAAATTTCTAAGGCAACAGCCGTTGCTCCTAATTCTTTAAATTCTTTAAGTCTTTTTTGCAAAGCGATGGGATCTGGTGTCGTTAGTTCAGATTCAAAAATTTTTTCACCCAAATGGTGATTCACAGTTCCCATCACACCTGTGCGATGACCTGCTTGATTCAAAATAGATTCGATCAAATAAGTGATGGAGGTTTTTCCATTGGTGCCGGTGACGCCAACACAAAATAATTCTTGGCCTGGGTCCCAATAAAAACGACTGGCTAAAATGTCTAAAGCTTTTCGCGCGTCTGGAACAGCTAAAGTAAATCCAGTGAACTCTGGTGGAATTTGAGTTTTATCTTCAACCACTAATGTGCTTGCGCCCCTCAGCACGGCGTCTTTGATAAAATGATGGCCGTCGAACTTTTGTCCACGTATGGCAACAAACACACTTCCTGGAACAACCGCGCGGGCATCTTGAAAAAGTCCACTGACTTCGAGGCTGCTCATTTTTTCCTCAGGCAAACCTGGGAATATTGCAAAAAGATGTTGTAACTTCATTCTGATATCGTATGAGTAGAAAAATAATTGAGCAAACGAGGACATTATGCGCAAGTTTGGATCTTTGACCGCCCTAGACGCATTTAAAGACGAAAAAGCCCCTTGGGTGGTCGTGTTTCATGGTTACGGAGCCGATGCCTTTGATTTATTTCCTTTGAATGAGATGGTTCCCTCAAAATTTCCTCTGAATTGGATTTTTCCTCAAGGGCCTTTAGAAGTTCCCGTTGGGCCTGGATGGACGGGCCGAGCGTGGTGGAATATAAATATTGAGCAGATTCAAAAAGATGCAGCGCTTGGTAACGAGCGTGATTTAAGCCTTGAATCCTCAACCCAAGCTATGGCCTCAAGAGATAAAGTCATTGCAGCAATTGAGACTTTAAAAGTACCGTGGAACCAAATTATTCTTGGTGGCTTTAGCCAAGGTGGAATGCTTGCTGTTGATACTTTTCTTCATGCGCCGAAAAGTCCGATGGGTTTATTTGTATGGTCTAGTGCTTTAGTGAATAAAACAGAATGGAAAGAGCGCACGAAATCGGAAGAATTTCAAAATCGATTGAAAGAAAATTCGCAACCGACTTATTTTTTGAGTCATGGCACAAACGATACAGTCTTAAGTTTAAAAAATGGCCAGCGTCTGGAAAGCTTTCTGCAATCCATTGGTATGAAAGGAAAAATGATCACTTTTCCTGGAGGCCACGAAATCCCTCCGCAGGTGATTGCCGGAACGACTGAGTATATTAAAGGGGTTTTGTAGCCGTAGGAAGATTTCTGGATTTTAAAAAGAAAAATGGCTTGTAAGACCGCGGAAGTATTGCTTCCATCCTGGCAAATAGCGATAGAGTCTAACATGCCAGAAACGGTTTCGTGATCTCCTGGTGCCGGAGCTGAAAGACAGTTCAATACTTTCAACATCGAACGTGCTTCGAAACTGATTTTTAATTTATCCTTATTTGTAGTTCATTAAGTGAACTAGCATCAAGGGCGATATTTAAAAAATAATTTACTGTTACTAAATCGGGGTAAAGTTTAAAAATTAAACTCCGTTACGGATGTTGGAAGTTCTAAATCTTCTAGAAATTCAAAGCTTGCAGATTCTTCAAAATGAGCACCTATTTCGGTGCATCTCAAAAGAAACCTATTCGCCAAGGCCCAAGGTAGTTGCCAGTATCAAAATGGAGATGGAGCTAAGTGTGGGTCGCAGTTTCAAGTTCAAATTGATCATATTACGCCTCTTGCTTGGAATGGCTCAGATTATGGGGTTGCACTAGCACCCTTGCAATCTTGTAAATTTACTTAATTTCGACAAGCTCGAACGTGAATTTTGCTTGTCGAAGTATTAGACAATCCTGAAATAATTGCCACGCTTGTTGATCTTCATTGTGAAAATGAGAGCTTTTCTTTAGATTGTCGATTGGTGAGGCTTTATGAAAAAAACTATTCTATTTCATTTATTTTTAACTCTATCGCTGGCAGCTTGTTCAGATGCTACAGATAGCAAGACTTCGCTTGAAGAAACGCCGATCCCCACAAAATTAATTTTTGCAGCCCCTAAAATAAAAAACTTAACACCTGAAATGAAAAAGGCTTACAAAGATTGGGTTGTTTTATTAAACACATCAGCTGAAACTCAAAACTGCCAAACTCTAAGCACTATCCCGGTTCAAAAAACAAAACCTTTTCTTCCCGGCGAATCTGTTCTTATGACATCAAGAACTGCGACATCGGGATTTTATTGTCCTTTGCAAGCCGCCTCTTTATTAACTTTTAAAGCCTCAGTTATTTCCAATGATCGCACTCGTCAGCTTTTAAAATTGCGTAACGATGTTAAAATGACATCTGAAGTAAAAATTGTCGATGCTCTCTTACGAAATAAAAATCAGCTTTCGCACTCAAAAACGATTTATTCGGCCACTGGCTTGAGTGCTGTTAAATCGGCTTTAATAACTCATAACCACTCTGTTTTTTCTTATCAAATCTCTTTAGTTAAGTCCTCAGGTGAAATTATGACGATGACTTCAACTGGTGAAACTTCAGAATATCAAGGCTTGATCGAAGTTCAAATCAGTGGTGTCTTAAAAACAAATGACGAAGAGATCCAAATCACTTCGTTCATTAAAAATGGAGTTCAGCAGACTTTATTAAATGGTCACTTGATAGAAGCCAAAGACAAACTTCCCCAGTTTCCATTGCCTCAAGTTGAGCTTCCCGCTTTAGAACTTATTAATATTTAATTTTAAATTAAATGACCACGTTATGGCATTTTTTGAATAAATTGATCTACGGAAGCGACAGATTTATTCATTTCTTTAATCAGGCCTGCGATTTCGAATTGAATATTGGCGCTTTCACCCTTTAGAGTTCCAATTGGGTATTGGACTGATCATAAGAATCTTTTAATCGATCGTATTGATTTCTAAATCGCCGCCATTAAATCCATAGACTGATTTTAATTTTTGCAAAGCATCTTCAAAAGACTCTCCAGCCTCTTTCTGATCTTCACGATTTTCTTTCACTCGTGACTTCAGCAAATCTATTTTTTGGACACCAATTAGCTCGTAAGCAGAATACGTCGTTTCGCGAACTGCTTTTTTTCATGGATCAAATATTTCATTCATCGAATAAAATAGCACTGGTTGGGGCAATTGCATCGATATTGTCATAAAAGGAAAGGAGATTGGTTTTCTAAAAAACGCAGATGCTACTAAAAACGTAAGGCTTCTGAATTGAGTATTTAATTTGAATTTGCTTTTGCGACCAAAGCGATTCCAACGGGCAATTCTGACCATAATTTAATTGTGCCGAATGCTGAAAAGGATCAATCAGAATACTGACGTTATCGTGTTTTGAATTTTCACATTTATAAAGTGATTCTTTCAAGCTCCAAAGGACTGTTAGATACTCTACTTTTGAAATTTCACCGGATATATTTTGGTAGTGTTCTTTTTCTTTTTCATTAGCAACATGCTTAAACATCATTTCAACTGATTCAGGCTTCACTAATGTCTCGATATCAACGCCGATAATATCTGGTTTTTTAACCATTCCTAGCCAACAACACTGATCTTTATGAGAAATTGAAATATTGAAATTTAAATTTGCAAAATATGGCTGTCCCTTAGGTGTTCTTAAAATAGCCGCGTCTGCAGATGCTATCCCAGTCATTTTTCTAAACTCAAAACAGTAATGAGCTCTGCAGCTTCGTAGAATCGGAGCTTTAGCTTGTTGAATGTAATTCACCTCATCTTCGGCCAGAAGATTTAAGTCATAATTCTCTAATGATAAAACTTGCGTTAAAGAAAGAATCATTTCATCTCTTTCAATATTATGAACGATTTACCAGCTCAGCTTATTCAAGAAACAATTGAATTTCGCTACGATCAGAGACGACTTCACCAGCCACTGGGAATGTTGTTGATACAACTCCCTGACCATGAATGTTTATTTTAATATCTGCTCCACCCATTTGCCGAAGAACCTCGCGCAAACTGAGGCCCTTTAAATCTGG
The DNA here is from genome assembly GCA_043720615.1 of Pseudobdellovibrionaceae bacterium. GTDB lineage: Bacteria > Bdellovibrionota > Bdellovibrionia > Bdellovibrionales > Bdellovibrionaceae > JAYWDA01. Next base: position 14,830 of record JAYSSI010000033.1, read on the forward strand.
CATTATGGCTAAGGTTTTAGTTTGCCCATTTTCAGATATTTCTTGTAAGGTTCTAACGTTATTTATAGATTCAATTTTTTGAATTTTATTTTTTGGTTTATCTTTGACCGCAATATCACTTAATAAAGTCGGAGCTAAACCTTCTTTACGAGCCGCATAGGAAGCAATTTTTGAAAAGATGGGAGCTGCCACTTGCGCTCCGTAATAAGCTTTCCGAGGTTGGTCGACGGCAATAAAAATCACAAACTTTGGATCACTGGCAGGAATAAACCCTGCAAAGCTAGAAATGTAGGCGCCAGGCATATAGCCCCGAAATTTGGGATTTACTTTTTGTGCTGTACCTGTTTTTCCACCCACTAAAAATCCGCTGACTTGCGCATTTACACCCGTGCCGCCGGGTTGAGTGGTTGAGGTCAACATCAAGCGCATATTGGCAGCTTGCTCCGGAGTTAAAACTTTATTTAAGTGCTCGGTCTTAAACTCAGTCAGTTCACCAGACTCTGAATTCTTCATGGACTCAACAATATATGGTTTATTAAGCCATCCACCATTTGCTATCACTGCGTAAGCATTCGCCACCTGCAAAGCTGACACCGTCATGCCTTGACCAAAAGAGACATTGCTCAATAGATGTTTATTCCATGGCAAACTTTGAAGGACGCCTTTGGCTTCACCGGGAACTTCCACCGCTAATTTTTGTGAAAATCCAAAGCTTAAAAGAGCCTCACGAAGTTTTTGATCTCCCATTTCAAAAGCAATTTTTGCTACACCGATATTTGATGACACGGCTAAAATTTCAGACACCGTCAGCCAACCGAAACTGTGCTGAGCATCAGCTTCTCGGATAGTTCGATCGGCCACTTTGTAGCTGCCATTTTCACAAAAGTACTTACTGTTGGGTTGAAGTTTTTTATCTTTCAAAGCAGCGGCCACAACCAGAGGCTTAATGGTTGAGCCCGGTTCAAAAGTATCAGTAATGGCGCGATTTCTGCGATTTTCTGGCTTTGTTGTTAAGGCATGATTCGCATCAAATCCAGGCACACTAGCGATCGCGCGAATCGCAGAGGTTGAAGCGTCGAGAACAATTCCCATCGCTGAATCTGCGTCGAAATTTTTGACTGCTAACATCAGTTCATTTTCTAAAGTGTATTGAATTTCAGCGTCGATCGTTAGCTTCACATCTTGACCGTCAGGATTGTCCGCAAAAATCATCCCATCGGTCATTAAGGGCCGACCCCTTGCATCCCGTCTAACATTTAATTTTTGATTGTTACCTTGTAGAATTTTATCAAATTCAAGCTCAAGACCTTCTAATCCTTGTCCGTCTTGACCAACAAATCCTAAAGTTGAAGCTAGTAAGGTTTCGTTAGGATAAACTCGCTTCCATTCTTCAACAAAAGAAATTCCCTTGATCTCCCAAGCTTTAATTCGATCTGCTTTTTCACGAGGAATACGGCGCTGAATCCAAACAAATCTTTTATTAGGGTCTTTAATTTTTGCGTATACATTTTCAAAACTAACACCCAATTCTTTAGCCAGAAGACTTGCGGCCGATTTCTTTTTTAAAATCAATTTAGGATCTGCAAAGAGTGAAAAAGCCGGTGTAGACAGGGCTAACTCGCGACCGTTCCGATCAAGAATAGCTCCCCGTCGACCTTCAAGCTTAACCACGGTTTGAAATTGTCTTTGTTTTAACTGAGCTAATCTTTCATTTGGAAACACTTGAATAAAAAAAGCTCTTAGAACCAGCACTGACCACAAAAAAGAAATGATTCCAAAGGCAAATATAATTCTTTTTTTCACTTACATTTCTTTCCTAGAAAATGAACTGCCTTCCATCGATAAATGGATGATTTGATGGGAGTCGACTTTTTTAAGTGTCATTTTTCTTTGAGCCCACGAATCGAGCAACTGGGGTCTAGTCACTTTGGCTAATATCATTTCAAAATTACGTTTTTGATCCGCTAATTTTTTGTATTCTGAATTAACTTTTAAGATCCCGTAACCAAGGCGGCGCTCTTCCATTCGTAGAAAAACAAGAAATAAAAGCGAGCCTATGATCAGTAGCAAGCTCACAAATGGTTTAATATGTTTCAAATTCTCGGCGTTCATCCTGAACATCCTTTACAAAAACCCGCAATTTAGCACTGCGAGCTCGAGGGTTTTTTTCACATTCCTCATCCGTGGGAATGATGACTTTTTTAAATAACGGCCGACCTAAAGTCGACTCTTTAAAAGCGTACTTCACAATCCGGTCTTCTAGGGAGTGAAAAGTGATCACAGCTAGACGCCCCCCCGGATTTAAGGCTTCGATCAATTCGGGAATAGCTCTTTCAACCACTCCTAATTCATCGTTAACAGCTAGCCTCAGTGCCATAAAATAATTTGTAGCTGGGTGATAACCTTTACGGTGCCAGCCATCCACGCGCTCTATCAGGCTGGAAAGCTCATGGGTATTTTCATAGGGCTTTTCTTTTCGATCATGGACGATGGCTCGCACCACTCGAAAAGGCTTTCTGACTTCACCAAATTTAAAAAATAAATCATTCAACTCTTTTTCAGAAAGAGTGTTCACCAGGTCCGATGCTTTTACTTCCTGAGTGCTATCCATGCGCATATCCAAAGGTCCATTATGATAAAAACTAAACCCGCGATGAGCTTCGTCCAACTGCGGCGAGCTCACACCCAGATCTAACAACATCATATCAAAGAGACCCAAATTAAGATCAGAAATTTTTGAAAAATTTCTATGGATAACTTTTAATTCCCTAGACTCGACAAAGGGCGAGAATTTTATTTTTGCAAAATCAATAGCTTCCGTATCTTGATCTAATGCCACCGCCGTCATACCAGGCAACATCATTTTCAAACATCGATAGTGCCCTCCGCGACCAAAAGTGCCATCTAAATAGCGCGGGGCCGGAAGCTTGTCAGATTGTTCTTCAAAAACCGAAAAGTGGTTCAAAATTTCGGCTAAAAGAACCGGGGTGTGTAAATCAAAAGATCCAATTTTTTCCAATACTTCAGTTGGCTTCATGCTGAGCAAACTAAAAATAATTTCATTGAGCGTCAACTGCAAATAACTTAAGCTGCTAGTGGGGGTCTAGCTTTCATGATGATCAATTGCCCGCGCTGCCAATTTTCTCAGCCCAATGATAAGTATTGTGCTCAGTGCGGACTGGACATCGAAAACTATCGTCCACCAGCAGTTCCTTTATTCAAGAAACTTTTTAATGACCCATTCTTTCAACTCTCAGTGGTCCTTTTGATCTCATTGGGGTCAGGATTTTATGTCTACAAAAATAACAGCCAAGAAATTCAAGAGCGGGTCTCTTTTTTTCGGCAAGGCATCCAGTACAATCGTAATATGAACTCATCGCCCGCACCCTCTTCAGATTCCTCAATAACTGAGGGACAATCGGCCGAATCAGCGATGGATCTTCCCGGCGAATTGCTCAATGGCGATGAAGGCTCCTCGGCAACAGGCGCATCAGCGCCCATTCCCTCACTGCCTGCGACAGCCCCGACCGCTCCTGGTTTAAAAACTACCGAAGGTTCGCGATTAAAAGTTCGCATCCAATATGTGGAAGTGACCGAGGGCGTTTTAGCACAAATTTATTCTGACAGCCGAACTTCAGGCCAGTTTAATTCCCTAGGAGATCACGTGGCCGGAGTTTGGCCGCAAGGAAAAAAGAAAATCTCTGGCTTGCAGGGGTGGCAAAGCTTAAGCAAAGAAGAAAAATCTTTTGAAGAAAATCAAACTCTTCAATTTTTTGCAGGTCTTCGCGGAAATGATCCTGAAAATGATATTGGTTTAACCACTTATGTCGATGTGACAGGAATTGATGCGCAAAGAATTCATGGAAATTTAGAGGTTGTTAGAGCTTGGCGTGAACCTAACGCCGGCGGCGAATTGGCTTCAACAATTCAACGAAAATTTTATCCCGCTTCGGTGGATTTAACCGCTGACTCCTACTTTTTCATAGCGGGCGCGATGCCTCGGGGAACGGGTATGGATGCAGATCCTTACCTGACTAATATGGAGCCCTTTAAGCTTTTAAAAATTAAAAATCGCTCCACCGAGTTTCTCATAGTCTTAGATTTTGATAAAATTCCGTGATATGAGCTTTTTATGCAAAACTTCATTGAACATCATTATGGTCCCCGCGTTCATATTTTAAATAACCCCTTCCTCCATACACTTCTAGCCCAACTTTGTTTGCCACAGACTTTTCAACCCGAGATCGATCGACTGGTCGGATTGCTTTACACCCATTTGATTTCAATTGTTGTAAATAAAGAGTTTGAAAAAGAAAATTTAAATCTGCCGACTCGAATGACTGAGGCTCATCCGCTTCAAAGAGTGACGGGCCTAGGAATTTCTAGAAATCAACAAGCCGTTTGCGTCAACTTAGCCCGGGCCGGTACTTTTCCAAGTCATATTTGTTATCAATTTCTGCACTTTGCTTTGCCTCACAAAAATATTAGGCAGGATCATATTTTTGCAAGCCGACTCACGGGAGATAAAAATCAAGCCACTGGCACTGAACTGCGGGGAACCAAAATTGGGGGCGACATTAAAGATCGCTATGTTATTTTCCCCGACCCCATGGGAGCCACGGGGAACACCTTGGTTTCAGCTATTGAATATTATAAGCAAAAAATTGAAGGCCCTGCGCGTAAGTTTTTGGCACTGCATCTGATTGTAACTCCCGAGTATTTGAAACGGGTTTTGCTGGCCCACCCCGATGCCGAAATCTACTGCATTCGCCTTGACCGCGGTCTGTCCTCTGAGGCAGCTTTAAAGGCAGCTCCGGGAAAATATTGGGATCAAGAAAAAGGTCTTAACGAAAAAGATTATATTCTTCCGGGCGGTGGTGGCTTCGGCGAAATTATGAACAACTCCTTCGTTTAAAAAACGGAACCAAAGGAAAATATGCAAGATTTAGATGTAAAACCTTATATCACTGAAACTCAGCTGCAAAAAAAAGTCTCTGAAATTGGCGCTGAGCTGACGAAAAAATTTAAAGATAAAAAAGTTATCGCCATCTGCGTCCTTAAAGGTTCCTTTATGTTTTATTCAGATCTGATTCGAAATATCGATGCTGATATCACCTGTGAATTTTTTGGTGTTTCAAGCTATCAAGGCATGAGTTCTTCGGGTGAAGTGAAAGTGACCTTAGATCTTACTCAGCCCATCGAAGGTAAGCATGTGATTCTGGTCGAAGATATTGTGGATACAGGTCTTACCATGAACTATTTGAAAACAACTTTACTGGCTCGAAATCCAGCCAGCCTGACAACCGTTGCCTTACTGGAAAAGCCAGAGGCTCTAAAGGTTCCTTGCAAGCTTGATTACGTCGGTTTTAAAATCACCAATGAATTTGTTGTTGGATACGGCTTGGATTATCAAGGCTATTACCGCAACCTGCCATTCATTGGCCAAGTCCAAAACTTTCAATAAATTTTCATTCCACTCTTGCTGAGGGAGGCCTTAAGTTGAAGACATATCATCATCTTTTGCGGCTGGTTCTAGAAACGGGCCATGAAAAAATGGACCGCACGGGCACAGGAACCTTAAGCTTATTTGGTCATCAAATGCGCTTTGATTTGCGCCAAGGATTTCCGCTTTTGACCACCAAAAAATTGCATTTAAAATCGGTCATTCACGAACTTTTATGGTTTTTAAAAGGTGATACCAATATCAAGTATCTTAATGATAATAACGTTCGAATTTGGAATGAATGGGCCGATGAAAAAGGAGATTTAGGACCTGTCTATGGTCATCAGTGGCGAGCTTGGCCTACAGCCGACGGGCGCCAAATTGATCAAATCACAAATGTCATTGAAGCGATCAAAGCCAATCCCAATTCTCGCAGACATTTAGTCGTTGCCTTTAATCCCGGCGATGTTGATAAAATGGCTCTACCCCCTTGCCATGCTTTTTTTCAGTTCTATGTGCACAATGGATTTTTAAGCTGCCAACTTTATCAAAGAAGTGCTGATTTATTTTTGGGAGTGCCATTTAATATTGCCAGTTATGCCTTGCTGACTCATATGGTGGCCCAAGTTTGTGACCTTATTCCCTATGAATATGTTCATACTTTTGGTGATGTTCATTTGTATAAAAATCATCTTGAGCAAACTCAGACTCAACTGCAAAGAACTCCTAAAGCACTGCCAACATTAAGCCTTAACCCATCGATTAAAAATATTTACGATTTTAAATTCGAAGATATTCATATTCTTGGCTATGAACCAGATCCAGCGATTAAAGCTGAGGTTTCGGTATGATTTTTTCGCAGGTGGCAGCAATGGCTCAAAATCGAGTCATTGGTAAGGACAATAAATTGCCATGGAATTTGCCTGAAGATATGAAGTTTTTCCGAGAAGTCACAAAAGGTCATATTCTTATATTGGGCCGAAAAACTTTTGATTCTCTAGGTGGACCACTTAAAGGTCGCTTGCATGTTGTGATCACTCGTCAGCCTTTAAAGTCTATTGATCCCATGGTGATTTATGTGGCTAGCTTTGATGAGGCTATTCTTGAAATTAAAAAAGTTGTTTCTGATTGGCCTGAAGAAATTATGATTATCGGAGGAGGTGAAATTTATCGCCAAACTCTTCCTGCGACAAATCGTATTTATTTGACTGTTATAGAAAAAGATTTTGAAGGTGACGCTCATTTTCCTGATTTCAGCGAAAAAGATTTTACCTTAGTTGATCGAAAGCAAAAAAAAGGGCCGCCTCCTTTTTCATTTCGAATTTATAATCGACTTGAAAAATAATTAGACACTTCTCCAAACATTCTTAAAAAGACCCTGTCTCAAAATGGGATTCTTAATTCTGATTCATTTCCTAGGTGAGTTTTAAAAAAAATATCCGATATTATATCTATGAATGCTGATCGACACCCGACATCTGAAATTGCCCGTGTTCAAGTTTACGGACGCATGGGAACTATGGTTGCAAAACTCAAAAATATTTCTACGACAGGAAGTTTTTTTGAATTGGTCAATGGAGACTATGTTCCTAGACCAGGTGACTTTATCCATGTGACATTGCAATTAAACACTGTCGGACGCACACATAATTTTGATGCTGAAGTTGCGTGGAGTAGTGCTCTGGGATTTGGCGTAGCTTACGTTAAAAAAGAACAGCTACTGGCTAAAATGATGCAAAAAAACTCATAATTTAAATCTGATTCATCACTATTACTTGCCTTTTATTTCTTCTGCCGCTTTGATAGACCCTGACATCTCTGGGGGGCCGTATGAAGTATTTCAATTTAATTATTTTTCTGGTGATTGGGTTTTCTCTAGCGACTCTCAGTAAGCACGATGATCATGTTCGCTACTGGATAAAAATTAAAGCTCATAACAAATTAGAAAGAAGTGCCATTGCTAATGCAGGTTTTGCCATTGAAGAAGTAGGACCCGGGTTCGTGTATGCCGTGGGATCTTTTGAACAACTGCAAGCCTGGCAAAAAAAAGGTTTGGTTGAAGCCAGCTCTCCCATGGAAAAACTTTTTAAAGATTTCCCGCCAGCTGATAGCTCTTATCATAACTATGAAGAGCTGACTAAAAAGTTACAAGAGCTGCACTCTCGGTTTCCACAAATTACAAGCCTAACCTCCATCGGAAAGTCAGTGGAGGGTCGAGATATTTGGTCTTTGCGAATTTCAGGACAGCTAGCAAAAGCTGATACTTTGCCTGGCTCTATTTTTATGGGGGGCCATCACGCTAGGGAACATTTATCTGTTGAAACACCAATGCGAATCATCGAAATTATTTTAAATAGCTATCAAGCTCAAGATGCTAAAATCATATCTCTGATTAATAATCGCGACATTCATTTAATTCCGGCCGTCAACCCTGATGGTTTAGAATGGGATATCTCGACAGGTTCCTATCAATATTGGCGCAAAAATCGCGCAAAAAATAGTAATGGCAGTTTTGGTGTAGATCTCAATCGCAACTATAGCCATATGTGGAATAATGGTGGATCTAGTAGCAATCCAAATGATGAAACCTATATGGGACCAACCCCTTTTAGCGAGCCTGAATCAAGAGCGATTCGTAATTATGTTGAGGCACATAAAAATTTGAATGTGTTGCTATCTTTTCATACTTTTTCTGAGCTGATATTGTATCCCTGGGGGCATAAATACGATGGCCTTGAAGACAGTGATGACAAAAAAGTTCATGAGATTATGTCTTTAAAAATGGCCGAGTGGAATAACTACACTCCTAAGCAATCGTCGGATCTCTATATAGCTAGTGGTGATACAACCGACTGGGCTTACGGCACTCATAAAATTATTTCTTTTACTTTTGAACTAGACCCAGCCAGCCAGTGGAATACAGGTGGATTTTATCCTGGACCTCAAGTGATTGACGCAGTTGTTGCTAAAAACACTAAACCCTTTCTGTACTTGGTTGAAAATTCTGACAATCCCAGAAAGGTCTTGAAAGCTCCAGATAATCCATTCCGACCTTAGCCATCAATCTTATGTTTCGACAAATTTTCTTAACAACGATTAAGTCACTGGCAGTATTCGAACTTAGCTCATAAAATAATTTTTTGATCTTGTGACATAGAATATGAAAATTACTTTTTGAATAGTTAATGGTCCAAGATTTAGTCGGAGGCATTTATGTCGAATACAGATAATACTTTAAATCAACGTGATACAGCTGAAACTAAATTAAAAAAGAAAAAAACTAAAATTCAAGTTAAAGCGCCAACGCAAGAAAGATCTCGGCATACGGTTTCTACGATTCTAGAGGCTTGCTCTCGAATTTTAATTCGCGAAGGTTTTTTTGGAGTGACCACCGATAAAATTGCGAAAGAAGCTGGTGTGAGCATTGGCTCGCTTTATCAATTTTTTGGAAATAAAGAATCGGTTGTTTCAGCTGTGATCCATAATCTTTTAGATCAAGACAAACAGTATATGTTGAATCGATTTAAAGAATTAGAAATTGATCGATTGCCTGTGGAGCTTAAGGTTCGCAGTCTTATCAGTGTGGGAATTGAAGCTTATCATAGCGATACAGAATTGCGAGCCAAGCTTCAAAATATACAAATGTATCTAACAGATGCAGATCACTTACGCTCAACGGTTAAGGTTTACGAGGAGCTTGTTTCAAATCTTCTTCCTGCAATTCCGGGTCGAGATAGCCACCGAGTGGCCTATGTATTTGTGACTGCTTTTACCGGACTCATGGATAAAGCCATCACTGACCATTCTGATCTAACAAAGAACCAAGATTTAATTTCAGAAATTTATAAATTATTTGAAGCGTATTTAATCAACGCGGCGGCGAAGGCTTAGTTTTTTCAGGATCCTCTGACGCAAATATTCGATCAAGTCCTTTTTTCTCTAGAAAAACTAACTTTTCAGCAGGGACATAAATTTTAGTTCCAGAAGGAATTTTTCCATCCGCTGACTTCACACGCAAAGTCAGGTGAGGATTAAAAATATTCATTTGTCCGTTGTCGTTATCAAAAATTTTCTTTAAATCCTCAAACGGCATTGCGGAAGAAGTTTTATATGTCGCGCTTTTCAGTTTTTCAGACCACTGAACATCTGGAAAATACTTTTTTGCATTTTTTTCGACCTGTAAAGCCGCCATAAAACTTGCGTAAAAATTTCTCGAAGCAAATCCAAAGCTTTTCTTCGAACGAACATTTTGCACCATCTCGACGAGATCTTTTGTATTATACTTTTCAGACATTTTTTTCATTCCATTGGGACCATGATTATATCCTGTCACTGCTAAAGGCCATTCGCCCAACAATCTATAATTCCCCGCTAAAATCTTGGCAGCTAATCGTGTGGCATCCCATGGATCATTTCGACGATCAACATGCGAGCTGATCATTTTCAAAGGCTTCGCCACCGAAGGCATAATCTGCCACAAGCCACTGGCACCCACTTTTGAACGCGCTAAAACATTGAATGAACTTTCAACAAATACCAAGCGAGTTAATTCTATAGGCAACTTTTCTTGACTAAAAATTTGTTCGAACTCTTGAAGATAGCGACCTGAAAAATAAATTGCTTTTTTCATCCGATCACTTTGTCCCAATTGAAATCTCAATCGATTTTTTGTATTTGCATCGCGAAATTTATTAGGATCATCGATTTTTTTCATATATTCAAAAATCCGCTTTTCTTGCGCGGCAAGTTTTGATGAATCAGAATTTTGATCAAGCTTTCTTAAAAGGTCACTGGCTCGCTCTTTCGCATCATTCACTAACTTCTTTTTAGCTTTCTCTTTTTGACGTGCATTCAGATTGTTATCTTTTTCGATCTCTTTAAAGTCGACAACTTCATAAATTAAATCAATATTTTCGCTATCATGAATTACACCTTGATGGGTTGGGTATTTAGTATAAATATCGACCCAAAAATTCACTGCGCTCTCTAACCCTGCGGGAACTTTGAAGGTATCTTTTGAATATCCCAAAACATCTTTCTGCTCATCAAACCGGGGGGACACCCATGGCCGCTGGCCGCTAGAAACTTCAGCTCCTGCAATATCGCCTAAATCAACAGGAGTATCTTCACTTGTGACAACCTCAGAAAGAAATTGCATAAACTCAGGATGAGATTCGACATGGGATCTGGCATTTAAAATCCAGAGACAAAAAAGACCAAGAAATATTTTTATCATTTTTTCACCAGTTCTATAATGACATCGTCATAAAACTGGCGAACCTTAGCTTCATCATGAGACCCATTATAAATAAAAACGAAGGTCAAAGAGGTCCCATCCTTTTGTCCTGCATAGCCAGCCAATGAAACAACATTGTTGATGTAGCCGGTTTTTGCTCTCACCCAGCGTGCCCCTGGCGTACCCTTCATTCTTCTTTTTAATGTTCCATCAACCGCAGCTATCGGAAGAGATCTCAGAAATTCAGGCTGCACTCTAAAATCTTCATGCAGATGTTTTAAAGCTTTCCAAAGAACTTCGGGAGTCATTTTGTTTTCGCGAGTTAATCCCGATGGATTCATTAAATCAAAATCTTTCGACTTTAGTCCTAATTTTAACAGATGCTCCCTGATGACTTCCATGCCAGCGGCCATTGTTGCCGGCTGTTTTTTTTGAAGACCTAAGTTTTTACAGAGCATTTCTGCGACGTAATTGTTTGAAAATTTATTCATATCAATAATGATATCTTCAACTGGTTTACTTTCACTTTCTGCTGCTAAGAAAGCTGCATTAGGTGCTTTTCCAGATTTTATACTGCCTTTAATCTGGATACCTCTTTGCGCCAGAAAAGATTTCAGCTGGTACCCTGACCATAAATCGGGTTTGGTAATATTTTTATAAACCACATGCTGCGAAGCTTTCTCTCCTATAGAACCTTCGACAATCAAAAGGTCGAATTGTCCTTCGGCTTTTCGATGGACCTCGATGTTGATTTTTTCTCCTGCCACAGTTTTGACTTTATTTTCTAATTTTGTGAAAGAGTTTTCTGGGTCTAAAAATACCTTCGCTGCTTCGCCTTTAATGCTTGGCTGTACAAAGACGTTAATAGAATTCCAATTAAAGGACATAGCACCAACAGGGGCATCATAAGCACGATCGACTCGTGATGATTCCCTCGACTCGTCATAGCGAACTGAATCAAATAATGAGTCATCAACAATCAAATCACCTTCAATTATTTTAACGTTATTTCTATTGAAGACATTGACTAAATACCACAGGTTTTCAGAGACGAAAGAGGGGTCGCCTCCTCCCTTTAAGTAGATTGGTCCTTTGACTGTGCCTGAAAATGGCTTTTGATCTAAAAAAATCTGCGTTTTAAATTTAGTTCCAGGTAAAAAGTTTTCAAGAACAGCAGACGCCGTCAATATTTTTGTTAATGACGCTGGAATCATTTTTTTATTGGCATTTTGTGAAATAAGAATTTTAAAACTTTCAGCTTCTCCCGATGAAACCAGGACTCCTAGGTCTTCTTTTTCAATTTTGTATTTCTTTAAAAGCTCTGTAAATATTTTTTCAGAGGACTGGTTGGCTTGACCAGAGATGACAAAAAGCAAGGCGGTGCAGAAAACAAGTGCATTCATAATTTTATCCTGTTTCTAAAATTCTACATCCCTCACCCTCTTTGTCTATATCTGAGTAAAACTGGACCTTTACACAGTGCCAATCTCTTATGCCTTTGATAACTTGGATGGATGAGTCGTCGCGATTGGTTTGTAGTTATTATTCCCCTGATTACAGTTTGGATTTTGGACCGAATTACAAAAAGTTGGGCCGCAGGTCTTTCTGGTATTTCATCCCATGGTCCTCTGCATTTTGCTCTTCATCATAATCATGGTGCCATGATGGGCTTATTTTCAGAATTGCCGGGTGTTCTTCGAATTGTCAGCCTCTGTACCGCGGGCGCTTTCCTACTTTGCACTTATGCGATCATTCAGTACATGTTGCCAATTCGATCCATTCAGCTGCGGACCGGGCTATCGATTTTAATCGGTGGAATCCTTGGCAATGTTTCAGACCGAGTGGTTTGGGGGTTTGTTGTTGATTTTATTGTCTTAGGCTCACCTACCCTTTCAAGTCCGGCCTTTAATATTGCTGATGCCGTTCAGTGGGTTGGTTATCTTATGATTGTCAGTGCCATTGTCCGAGACGGTGACATCTTGTGGCCTGAAAATAGCACCCGAAATACTTACTGGGTGAATCGCCGATTTCAATTAAAATATAGTTTTTTCCTGTTTGGAGTTGCTTCAGCTTTAGGTTTTGTTGGATGTATTTTTAGCTACACTTATTTTCGTGTCACGATCACTGAGCTTGTGGGAAATAATCAGTATCTTTTAAATAAGTTTTTAGTCCCATTTGTTATTACCTTTAGTCTCATTTTTTTAACTTTTGGTGTGATTCTTTTTGCACTTGGAAAATATCTTTCTCATCGCATTGCAGGACCCATTTATGCTTTTGAAAAAAGCTTAAATGATATTTTAGGTGGAGATACAGAAAGACATTTAAAACTTCGCTCCTCTGATGAATTTAAGCATCTGGAAGAACTGACCAATAAAGTGCGAGAGAAATTGAATGCCCTCAAACCACCGCAGAATCCTTAATTTTATTTAAATAAAATCTTTTCTGTGAATTATCATTTAAACAGAGAGCATAAATAAAATCTCCATCGGGATTTCGCACGAGTCCCAAGGGTTTAATTTTTCTGAATGGTAATTTTTGAGAATTACTTTTGCCTTTTTCATACACAATTTCTAGCACTTTTTTTTCTTCCGTGGCCTTGATAATATTTTGAACTATGGCACTTGGATCGCTCTTAATAGAGAAATTTTTCCATTCCATCAAAGCGCCCTGACAATGATAGATTTGCTCCAAAGTCGCATTTTCACCGATTTTTGCAAAACTTTTTAATCCTACGTGCAAGCAGGCCTGAGCATCATCTAAAGCTCGGTGGGCCGACCCTCCATTGATTCCTAAATAACGAACCAATGTCTGCAGTTTATGATTCTCACAGCCTAAAATCATTTTCCGAGAAATAAGACTTGTACAAAGAACAGGTTGGTTAGGAAAAGGTCGATTATTCTTTTCATACTCATAGGCCATAAATCCCACATCAAAAGGGGCATGATGAGCCATTAAAATATCGTCTTTAATAAAATCATTGATACGTTCAAAAACTTCTTTCATCGCTGGAGAGTTTTCTACCATTTGATTCGTAATTCCATGAATTCCAATAATAAAATCAGACATCAGCTCTCGGGGCTTAATTAGTATTTGCAGCTCATCGATGATTTTTCCCTCTCGCCACTTGACGGCGCCAAACTCCACCACATCAAAGCCAATGGGGTAAGCTCCGCTCGTTTCAGTATCAAAGGCGATGAAAGTCTGCTGATGCCAAGGTTTAGATAAATTTATTTTTTCCATTTAAGATTCATACCCTGATCTATGATTTAGGTCTAGTTCAGTGGTGCGAACTGTACCCTTCTTTGTATTTTCCATCACTTTTGAGTGAAATGAAGAGATGTATCAACTTAGAAGTCTTTTTATTTTTTGTGTATTTCTACCACTTTTTGCTTGGAGCCAATTAAGTCCTGAATCCAGCGGAAAAAAAATACAAGGAGATACGTCCCTTTTAACTAACTATATTTGGCACGGAATCACTCAAACAAAACTAAACCCGGCACTTCAAAGTTCTCTTTACTACAACCTCAACCAAACACTACGTTTTGGCATATGGGGCTCTAATGTCAATTACGCTAACGCCAGTAAAGCAAATTCTTTACTGAAACTTCAGGGCGATATTTTTATTCCCCTTTCGCCTCATATATCAATGGGTATTCACTACAGTGATAATCATTATTTTGAAACTGATGATCGCGACGGAAATACTTTAGGACTTGATTTTGAAGCCTTCAAATATAATTTTCTTTATGAGCAAGAAAGCAATTGGCAAAAACTAGGAGTTAAATCTAAATATTTTAGAGTTCGAAAAGTATGGACAGTTTTTTCAAACTGGAATTGGGAAAATCATATTGGATACTCTCAGGTTGATGACTCCGCGATTGCTAGTTATTTTGATGTTTTAAGTGGAATAGGGACTTCAAGCGGTCCTTTTTCTTGGCAATTGGGCGTTACAACGACTTCTAATAATTCTCAGTTTTCGGGCGCTGCCGAGACTTTTATTTATCTTTTATTAAGAATATCTTACTAAAAAATTATTCTTTTCCAGAAAATTCTTTAAGAGAAAGTGCTTCCGCTTCTTTTTCAGCGGCTTGCTTTGATCGACGACTTGTCGCTTGCTGGACAAAGTTATCATAAACACTCATATCAGCCCGTGTTTGACCAAAAAGAGTTTCTAGTTTTCTTTGTGCTTTACCATCAGACTTAAATTCTTTTTGTTTAATTCTAATATGAATCAATCCTATTAATTTTGCAGGATCTGCTTCGCCTTTTTTATCTTTAACATTGATGCTGCCATTGACGGAAACGCTGGTGTGCTCAAGAGTGGACTGAATTCGCTTCGTGATAATATCTGATCTTTCTGAGGCCACGCGATTGGCTAAACCAGAATTGGCCCCTGCTACAGTCTGAATAAACATATTTGAAACCACGGATATTTCGGCATCTTCAAGTCCAATAGTTAAAGTTTGCACTCGGTCCATAATAGTAACAAATTCGCTGGTAGGACTGACCGTTCCTCTTTCAAAAAGAACAACGTCGGGGATATCAAATTCAAATCCCTCTTGCGTGATACTGACGTTTCTTGCCACATCCGTCATCTTGTCCGCAACATATGATGTCACCACTTTTGCGGATCCCATATCTAAAATATTTGGCGTTTTATCAGAAGGCTCCATAAAACTTTGAAATGCTTTTAAGGGCTCATTTAAAAGATCTAAAAAAAGCTTTTCTAAGGTCAATTCAACACCAAAATTTTGAAAGTTATATTCAATAATCGATGGCGTTGAAAAATAATCTGAAACTGCTTTTTTAGTTTGATCTGATTGACCTAAAAGCCACATCACAAGAAAAAAAGCCATCAACGCTGTCATAAAATCTGCCAGAGCCACTTTCCAAGAGCCTCCGTGACCACCGCCACCAGCGATAGTTATTTTTTTTATGACTATGATAGCTTCTTTTTTGGCCATTAAGCGGCCTTCTTAATTTCTTTTGTCGATTTATCCATCTCATTAAACGAAGGTCGCTCTTCTGGAGTGATCGATCTTCTTGCGTATTCGATACAAACTAATGGAGGAGCTCCTCTTTGCAAGGCAACCATGGCGTTTTTAATAGCCATTAAATATCGACCTTCAGCTTCAATATCTGCTCCAATTTTTACAGCCGTGGGACCAATTAATCCGTAAGCTCCAAAAACCCCAAGCATCGTTCCTACGAGAGCGCCGGCAACGAGGGCGCCGATTTTTTCTGTTCCTTCAGTTAAATGTCCCATGGTCTTAACGATACCCAAAACCGCAGCAACGATACCTAATCCGGGAAATCCATCACTCACCGATTGAATTGCATGCTGAGCCATATGCTCTTCGGCATGAATGGCTTTCATATCTCCATCTAATAAATCATCGACATCATAAGGAGAAAGTTCTGCGGAAAGAGTGATTTTCATCGTGTCACATAAAAAGTGCACGGCATGATGATTGTGCATAAAACTTGGATAAGCTTTGAAAATCTCTGATTTATCTGGATCTTCAATATGCTTTTCAATTCCTTGCGGACCTTCTTTGCGAAAAACTTGAAAAAGTTGAAACATCATTTGTAAAAGTTCAAGATAGTCTTGTTTTTGAGGACCCTTTGCGGTCAAAGCTTTAAAAGAAAGTTTAATTCCAGCTTTAATAGTCTTCATGGGATTTGCGATCAGATAGGCACCAAGTGCCGCGCCGGCTATGATAATCATCTCGTGCGGCGCCGAGTGCAAGATCACATGCATTTTTCCTCCGGCGAATATATATCCGCCGAAGACCATCGCAAACACAACGATTATACCTACATATCCCATCGTAATACCTCTTCAAGAACTTCATCGGCGACAAAGTTTGAATTATTAAGTCTTTCCGCATCGATCCAGACTTTAGGCTGCATTCTGGACCTCGACCGGAACTCTCAAATAGGCTAAGCTCTTTTTTATGAACTCAATGCGCATTTATTTTTTAGCCAGCCTCTTCACTTTTTCATTTCTTTTTCCATTTTTGAGCCTCGCCGAAAATCTATCTGATTCCCCATCGACAGATCCATTATCAATTGAAGCCACGCTTCAACCCTACGAACTGCACGCCGGTCAAGGCGCACAATTAAACTTAAAATTAAAACTTCCAAATAAGTTTCATGCTTTCGCAGATAAATTTAAAGTGGTTATTTTAGAGCCTGATGGCGTGAAGTACGGCGAGTTTAACCTTAGCCCCATTCATGACTTCTATGATAAGTTTTCTAAAAAAAATCGCCCTAGTGTTGATGGTGAATCAACTTTGACTCTGCCGCTTGAGGCGCCCTCCCAATTGCTTGAAAATAAAACTAATTTAAAAATCGAACTGACCTATCAAGCTTGTTCAGACACTTATTGCTTATTTCCAGTCACTAAAACTTTACTGGTTCCTTTTGCATGGGCTTCCTCTGTCGAGCCTACAAAACAAACTCCAGTGAAAAGTCCTGAGTCTTTAATTTCTAATACTTTCAGCAATGAGTCTGTCAGAAATGCCCTGGAAAATAATTTACTCTTAGCTTTTGTCTTAGTTTTTTTATCTGGCTTGTTGACCAGTTTTACTCCTTGTATTTTTCCGATGATCCCTATCACTTTAGCCATTCTCGGTCATGATTCGGAAAAACGCAGCCGCTTACAAAATTTTTCTTTAAGTGTTTTTTATGTCATAGGTATTGCTAGCACCTATTCCATTCTTGGAGTGATCGCGGCTTCTAGTGGTCAATTGTTTGGATCAAGTCTTGGGCATCCTCTTGTTATTGCAACCATGTGTCTGATTTTCTTTTTAATGGCGTTAAGTATGTACGGAGTTTTTGAACTGCAAATGCCAGCCTTCTTGCGAAATGGTTTCCATCAAAAAAAACAAGACGTCAATTTTTTAGGCGCTTATCTCTCGGGGATTGCTGCGGGAGTGATTGCAAGCCCTTGTGTAGGACCGGTGCTGATCACTTTGCTGGCGTTTGTGGCTTCAACCCAAAACCGTATTTTAGGATTTTTCTTATTGTTTACTTACGCCATCGGATTAGGCGTGATTTTTTTAGTCTTAGGTGCTTTCACTCAGCTGGCTCGAAAGCTTCCCCGATCAGGCCCATGGATGGATGGAATGAAATTTGTTTTAGGCAGTTTAATGCTCGGGGCTTTTTACTACTATCTTGGTTTTTTAATTCCACAACGTTGGCATGATGGCCTGATTGGTCTTGGTATGATTATTCTAGCCAGTTTTTACGGTGCATTTATGACTGTGGGTCATGGGGGACGCGTGCGTCGAGTGCAAAAAGGCTTGATGCAATCTCTTTTGGCTTTAGGCATTGGTTTTATCTTAGTGGCTGGATTGCAACTTCGACCTCTTCTTTTAAATCAGTTTAATGGCCCCTTAGAATCTCAAAAAAATCTGATCGATAAAATCTGGCAACCTTACAGTGAGGATATAGTTTTAAGTGCAAAAATGAAAAGTCAGCCTGTCATTATCGATTTTTTTGCGGACTGGTGTTTAGCATGTCATGAATTGGATGAAAAAACTTTTTCGCAAATCGAAATTCAAAATGCCTTAAAAGATTTTACTAAACTACGTTTTGATGCCACCAAAGACACGCCGGCTTTTAAAGAGCTTCGTCAAAAATTTAAAATTATGGGGCTACCTACTGTTATTTTCATTAATTCTAAGGGTGAATGGGTGGAGTCCGCCACATTAAATCAGTTTGAAGAACCTAAACAATTTTTAGAACGCTTGGAAAAATTAAAGTCTCTTTAATCGCGCTATTTCATGTTTACAATCATTCAAGGCTTGAAGATTTGAATTTAAAATAACTTCTTTTTCTTGAATTAACTTTTGCATTTGATTCATGCGCACTTCAAAGCTTTTAATCACGTGATTGTGACGATCAATCATTTCTTGAGTTTTTTCATCGTAAGAAGCTCTTTCAACAATTCTTTGTTGCATTTGCGTCAGCCGAGAACCAATTTCTTGAGCCAATCCATTGTGTGAATTCTCTAAGCGTGCCATCAGTTGCTGAAGTCGCTCCAATTTTAGATTGCTGGTTTTCATTGAATCCGACCATTGCGTTTGTTGAAGCCGGTGGCTCTCTTCTGATTTTTGCAATTGTGCTTTGAGCTCTAAAATTTGGCGATCCACATCTAAAAAATGAGGCTCCGAGATCGGCTCTGAAATAAAGGTTGGCGCGTCTGCGGTTAACCGTTTTTCACCAAAAAGTTCTGGGTTCAATTCTCGTTGCATAAATCACCTCGCAAAAAGTATATTTTCACTGGACTTAAATTTCAATTCTTCCTATTCTTCGGCCACAAGGGGACCTTTAATGCTTAAAGTGGCTCAGTTATTAAAATTCATTTCAGAACTGAACCCTCAAAACACCCCGACAAGGCTTTGTTTTTACAATTTTTTAAAAGGAATTGGAAATCCTGAAGATATCCTTTCAAAAGATCTGATCGATCTCTTTTTTAGCTCTTGTCTTGATTATGCGCACTGGGCTTCAAATAAAGCGCAGCTGAGCACCGAAGTGAAGTATTTATTGGATAATTTTAATAGCTATTACCAACAAAAATTTGATATTAGTCAGGTGCAATTCCCACAAAATATTCAGTTGATTGAGATTGAGCAGACCAAAGATCAAGTTGACGCTGTTAGTTGCTATGTCGCTACTTTGTGCGGCCCCGACGATAAATTTAAAGTCGTTTCCGATCAAAATAGACGCATTGTGTCGATTGTTCTTCGGGCTGATCGCTCCCTTGAAGTTCGTATTTTCGATAAAAAGTTCGTTATTCGCAGTGGAACGCTTGAGCCCCTTCGTAAAGATTTGGTGCTTTATTTCACTCCTGAACTCGAGCTTAGCTCTAAGCACACTCACCGAATTGATGTGGCTCCCTATGTCACCTCGCAGTTCACCTTCAAAGAAGGCAAGGCCACCGGTGTTTTGTTGCGAGGTTATGTTTTCCAAAAATTACAGGATTTTAAATCAGAAACCCTCACCGAGCTGACTCGCTTGCATTTTGCCATCAAACGCTTAGAACAGTTCTTCATTGATCGTCGTACGGATACTTACTACCAAGAAATGATTCACCATCTCGAGCGCACTCAGGCTTTAGTTCAACAAGGTGATCAGGAAGCTAGCAAGTGGAGCGCGACCATCTTAGGTCAGGCAGAAACTGCACTAGAACACATTTACACCAATGATAAATTATTGGGACTTCTAGTGCGGGATTTAAAGAATACAGTTCAAAATAAACTGTCTTCACGAGAGCCTGCCCGAAATGACTCGAACACTGCGGAGAACTTAAAAGAATGGCTGCCAACAAATCCCCGGAAAAAGTTAGACTTAACAAATTAATCGCAGAAGCCGGCCTCTCCAGTCGTCGCGGTGCCGATGAAATTATCGAAAGCGGTCAAGTCACCATCAACGGTAAAAAAGTTTACGAACTAGGAATCAAAGTCGATCCTGTTCATGATAAGATTATTGTCGACGGTAAACCACTTCGTCGTATCAATCATAAAATTTATCTTTTATTTCATAAACCTAAAGGCGTTTTAACAACAATGGAAGATCCTTTAGAGCGTCCTACCATTGCTGAATATCTTGATAAAGTGCCTTACCGAGTATTTCCGGTTGGTCGCTTGGATTGGGATTCAGAAGGAATGATCTTACTGACTAATGATGGTGAGTTTGCCAATAAAATCACTCATCCAAAATCTGAAGTGACAAAAACTTACCTGGTTAAAGTCAACGGACAGCCCAAGCAAGAGCAACTGGATAAGCTTTTAAAAGGTGTCAGTATTATTGGTGGCAAAGTTGCTGCTAAATACATTGAAAGAATTAAACGCAAAGAAGGCTCTGAGCAGTATGATTGGTTTAAGATGATCATCACTGAAGGAAAAAATCGTCAGATCCGTCAGATGTTTGAAAAAATCGGTTTTGATGTGATGAAGCTTCAGCGGGTCGCGATTGGTCGTTTAAGAATGGGTCACCTTGAGCGCGGCGAATTAGTTTTTGTTGATGAAACGGCTTTGGAAATGGTTTTTCTACCCGATGTTCCAGAGGAATTAAAAGAAAAGCGAAGTTACAAAGGTCGACAAGTTTCGACCAAGCGTTTACTGACATCGCCAGTTTCAGCAAAAACTTCGACTCGTAAGCCTAATCAAGACATAAAATCAAATGACGAAGATAAAACTTCGAAATATCGCAGACCTGCAAGTTCTAGAGGCGGCGTTAAGGGCAACAGCTATCGACCCAAGGCTCCTCCGGGAAAACGTCCAAAGCCTAGCAGTCGTCATCGAACCAATGATGATACAAATTATGAGAACCCAACATCCACTGCTCGACCTCGCCGAAATAGCAAACCTCGATTTAAGAAATGAGTGTTAGCAGATGAGCGAAAAAACTCGGCTGATTGGTTTTATTGAAATTATCGCAGCCAGTGTTTGTTTTGGCTTCTTGGGTATCTTTGGAAAATTAGCTTTTAATCATGGCATATCGGTCGGTGAGCTTCTGACTTATCGATTTATTTTGGCCGCATTTATTTTGTGGGCCATTCTTCTTTTATTCAAACCAAAATGGACAGAAATTTCTGGAAAACAATTTCTTATTTCTGCCGCCTTAGGAATTTTTGGATATGCTCTTTTTGCAACTCTCTACTTTAAAGCGGTCGAAGGTTTAAGCGTCGCACTTGCGGCTCTGCTTCTGTATACTTATCCATTATGGGTTCAAGTCATTGCCTACCTTATGGGTGAAAAGCCAACTTCATGGCAACTCCTGTGCACAGTGATCGCCTTTATTGGTTTAATTTTTTTATTATGGGGTCAAATTAATGTTGGCTCAGCCTTGGCATTTGTTAGCGGCTTGGGCTCTGCCATTGCCTATGCGATCTATATTGTTATCTCAGGAAAATACCAAAAATATATCCGCCCCATGACTTCAAGTTTATACATCATCAGTTTTGCAGCGATGGCTCTTTTGTTTTTCCATAACCCATCAATTGAACGACTGGAATCTTTTAACAACACGCAAGTGAACATTATTTTTGGGATTGCTATTCTATGTACCATCATTCCTATGACTTTAGTGCTGGGCAGTTTACAAAAATTAAAAAAGACCGAAGTCGCACTTTTAAGTATGCTCGAACCCTTGACGGCCACCATTGCGTCTTGGGCGCTCCTCAATGAAGGCTTATCGCCGTTACAGCTGATAGGCGGATTTTTAATTCTGGCCGGTCTAGGTCTTCGATTTCGAGAATCCTCGACCGCCCTACCCGTTTAGTTTCATAACGAAACGCCGATCTATTAAGTACAACAAGCTAGGACGGCTTGAACCATGGAAAGGTTTGTATGTTGCGATTTATATTACCCGTCCTTGTTTTATTTTCTCAGTTGGCAAATGCCGACATCTCAATCATCGACGTTAGAAAAAATATTCCCCTGAGTGATGAGGATCCTTCCTTCACTGACTTTTATATCAATGCTGGCGAAAATGAGGGCCTTAAAAAAAATACGGTTGTCACGGTTTTTAGAAATATAAATATTCGTGATTCCAGTGGTGCTCAAAGTTTTGGAGAAATTGGAATTCCTGTCGGCCAAGTTAAAATTATAGCTGTTTATCAAAAAGTAGCTGTGGCTCGCGAGTACAAATTGCTTCCCCGTGATATCAATCCCATGCTTGAACAAATTGGTTTGATGTCGGGAGATCGAATTGAACTCGCCAATTCTTTTGTTGATAATTCCTCACCTAAAAGAAAACCTCAAACAATTGTGATTTCGCCAGCCGTAGAAGTACCAGCTTCAACCGCCCCCACTCCTTTGTCAGTGACGACAGTGACTGCGACCAGCGTAACAACTCAAAAAGCACCTCTTAATCTTCCCGGTGAAGTGGCTAAAGTAGCGAAGGATAATTCCTCTGAGTCTTCGGTCCCTAAAGCTCTTTTAGAAGAATCCCCTGTAAACAATACAGCGATTCAAGAGCCAAAATCACAGTTGACACCTTCCGCTCAATAACTTTCTCGACCGCTTTTTAGTTTTATGGCAAAACGAGCGGAAGAGAGAAAATATGAATTCTTATTTCCGCGTTCGCATTCGTCAAATTTCAGCTTCAATGGAAGACATTATTACCACTCATGCTTTTGAGCACGGCGCCACCGGCGTCAGCGAAGCCCTTGCCTTTAACCAATCAGATTTGGCTTATGAGCCCGAAGTTGTGCAACCGAAAACCCATGATATCGATATATTTTTTGATAAAAATCCTCCTGTGGAATTTTTTATAGGCTTAACTGATTTTGATGCAAAATCCAGCTGGCAAATTTTTGAAGAAGAACACAAGGATTGGCTTGAAGAGTGGAAAAAAGGTTTTGTCGCTTTTAAACTTGTCCAGGATATTTGGGTGATTCCTTCTTGGCTCACAGCTCCTCCAGAAGCAGAGCGACCTATTTACATTGATCCAGGAATGGCATTTGGAACAGGCACTCATGCCACCACCCAACTTGCAGCGGCTTTAGTTTATAAAAGTGCGCAAAATAAAACTCAGACTCTAAAAACTCAAACTTCCTTCAGTTTGCTGGATGTGGGAACAGGGACTGCTATTTTAGCTTTGCTGGCTGAAAAACTACACTTTAAACCTATCATTGGCGTTGAAATCGATCCCGAAGCAAGACGAGTAGCTAAAGAAAATATTATTAAAAATAAATCGCAAAATATTTTAATTTTAGATCAGCAGGTTGAAGAACTTCACGATCAATTTGATGTTGTTGTTGCAAATATTATTGATGGGGTTTTACTTCGATTGCGCGAAGCTTTACTTCGATGCGTAAAGCCTGAAGGGTCTTTAATTGTGACCGGAATTTTAAAAGACCATGACAATGACTTTTTCGAAAATTTCACGCCTGGAACAAATTTAAAAGTCATGCGCCGAATTGAAAAAGACGAATGGGTCGGCTACTGGTTTCAGTACAGCCCATCGACAGAATCATGAGACGCTACTGGATTCAGCCGCAAGATATCACTGATCATCAAGTTCAATTTGGAGGTGATACTTTTCACCATATTTTTTCCGTCTGCCGACAAGATGCAGGCTCTCACTTTGAAGTTTTGTGCGATAAAAAGGCTTACTTAGTTGAAGTGACTGAAGTTGGAAAAAAATCAGCGAAGGCTCAGATCAAAGAAGTTCGCATCATTCCCGAGTTGCCTTATCCCCATCTTCATATCGCACTTTCAGTCTCACGCTATCAAGTGATGGATGACCTTGTCGAAAAATTAGTGGAAATGGGTGTGGCGAGCTTTCACCCTTTTTTTTCAGACCATAGCTTTGTGAAAAGCGTTAACTCTTTTCCGCGTCAAAAATTAGAGCGCTGGGAAAAAATTGTTGTTTCTGCCACCCAGCAATGTGGGCGTGGTGAATTGATGAAAACTTATGCACCGGTGGATCTTAAAGAAATTTTGGTTCAAATTAACCAGTCCCCCAACCATTTGGGTCTATTAGCATATGAAGGAGAGTCTGAAAAAAGTCTTTCAAACTACCTTAAGTCTCACAAAAACTCAAACATAACCGATATTTGGTGCCTGGTAGGCAGCGAAGGAGGTTTTTCAGTTCAAGAGATTGCAAGACTTCAAAACCTAGGCTTTGATCCTGTCACCTTAGGACGACAGGTCCTGCGGGTTGAAACGGCTTGCCTGACTTTAGTCTCCGTCCTAAAGTACGAGTTTGATTTGATGATTGAGAAAAAGCCTTAGACCGACATGGGAGGTTTGTTTTGGCAGATCCATTTGAGGAATTTGAATTTAAACCCTTAACTTCAGGTTTGGGTTTTCATAAAAAGAACAGAACCGACACTGTTGATAATACATTAAATTTTACATCTGCTTCTATGGATCTTTTAGACAATCCCATGGATCAACAATCTCCCCTTCAGCCACCGCTTCCTAGAAATAATAAATTTCAATTCAAAGCACCCGAGGTGGATGATTCTTCGGCTGCCGTTGAAGAGATTTTACAAACTCTGCGATCAAAAAAGACTGAAACTTTTAAGTCTAATGTTACACCTCGAAAAACAGCTCCCATTATTTACAAAGCAGGTCTTCAGAATATAAGCGCTTTTGTTTTAGATGGAATGCTTGTCCTTGCTGCAACCTTGCTGTGCATGATCGTTGTTTTAAGCATTACAAAAGTAGATATAACTGCTTCTTTGTTTAGCTCTGAGCCAAATGCTTGGCTTTATGCTGGGACTTTAGCCCTTTTTGGCTTGGTATCTTTTATTTATTTAGTTGTTCACCGAATTTTCTTGGGAGCCACTCCTGGCGAGTGGGCTTACGATCAAAGAATTGGTTATCCTGACCAGTTAGGTACGGCTGGATACGCGATCGCAGTCATTGCAAGAGCTGCTGTTGTTGTTCTTTCAGGAATTATTTTATTACCTTTAGTTTCGATTTTTATGAAACGTGATTTAGTAGGCGATCTTTCGCAAACTCAAATCTTAGAAAGAGCTTAAACTTCGTGGGACAAGTTTTTACGTTTGATCAAATCAAAGAAAAACTGGCTCCTTATCGTCAAAAAAAAATAGTATTTACCAATGGCGTTTTTGACCTTCTGCATGTTGGTCACGTCCGCTATTTAAAAGAAGCCAGAAGCCTTGGTGACTTTTTATTTATCGGTCTGAATGCTGACACAAGCGTTAAAAGACTTAAAGGCAATGATCGCCCCTTACAGAACGAAAAAGACCGGGCAGAAATCTTAAGCTCTCTGTCTTGCGTGGATGCTGTGGTTATCTTTAATGAAGACACTCCAGAGAATTTAATCTATGAAGTAAAACCCCATGTTTTAGTTAAAGGTGGCGACTGGAAAATTGAAAATATCGTGGGAGCTAGCTTTGTTCAATCTTTGGGAGGAGACGTTTTTTCTCTGCAGTTTGTCGATGGCAAATCGACCACTCAACTCATTCAGAAAGCTCGGACTTAAAATCTTAAGCCAATCTTGCCTGAATAGCTTGAAATAAAATAGCGATTGATTTCAACGGAAGCAAAAAAGTCACTAAAAGAAACACTGATTCCAAAAAGAGTATGCCCTTGCGTCAGCTCTTCATTTGACGAATTACAATAAGACGTCGAAGAAGCGCAAATATCCGTCGTGCTTTCTGTTGTAGAACCTGTTTGCGTACCACCACTAAAAGTTCCTGATGAATTCGCATCACCAACGCCAAAATATAAGGCCACATCTTCAACCACAATCGTGGCGACGATATCTCGACCTAAAGTTCTGGTGCTTAAAAGGTTTCCATAATTTGTATCGCTGCGACTGAGAACTAATGAAAGCCCTCCTGGAATAAACGGAAATTCATAAAAGCCCCAGCGCAACTGACCGCCATAGGATGACAGATCTTCTTTTTGAAAAGCGGGAGTGAAATGAAAAGCCGTATCGATATTATAAAATAAACCCTTGGCAACAGAAAAACTATTAAAGTTTAATTCCCGATTTCGAGATGACTTATCCCCCAAGCTCGCCAGATCTTGAACTTGCAAATATTCTGTCGTGACTCCAATTTCAAATCCAGGGTATCCCCCTAAAGGAAATGGATTTGCTAAAATTTTACTGGCAGAGCCAAAGCCTAAAATTTGAAGAGTGATAAGTCTGTCGGTTTCGTTCATTCGACGAGGTAAAAAACGCTCTGCCTGAGCCATCGACGCAGTTAAAAAATTCAGAAAAAAAAACACACTAAAAATGGCTAAATGCATCTAAACTATTGGACCTGAATTCACTGATAGGGACAAGTTATGAATTCCAGGCACTTAAAAAATTTTGTGCTAGACCCATTAACATTTGATCTCCACTTTGCTGCCAAGTTTCAAAAACTTGCAGAAAGCGACCGTAGGATTGCACGACCGAAGAAGCCGCAACTTCTCCTGGAGGTGCTTTAGGATCCTTTGGAACTTTTTTAACCTTGGCTAAGCCATATGTGATGGCTTCTGCCGCATGTTTAACGACTTCTGGGTCTGAAGATTGAAGAGCTTGAGATAAGTAGCCCAAATTTTGAGGCTGACTATAACTTAAAAGAATTTGCTGACCTGTGATGCGAGCTTCTTCAGAAAGCAATGGTAAATTTTTAACAATCATTGAAAAGCTCGTTACACTAGGTGATGATTGTAAAGCATAAAGTCCCGCAGCTTGGTGTTCTTTCTTCGCAGAAACCACGAGCTCCTGTGAAAGTCCATAATACTCATCCGATAAAATTTCCTTCTTTCGAAAAGCCATTAAAAATTTATTCATGTTAGCTAAAGTCGGTTCTGCCATTAAAAGCTGACGCCATTCTTCAATCGACATGGCTTTTTTCTTATCTTCTTCTTTATTTTCTGGAGAATTTTGATTTTCTTTAACCGCTTGCTTATTTACATTTTTTGAATTGTTGACCTTAGTATTTGCAAAGTTTTCCTCTGAAAACCGGTTATAACTTTCAGTCCCAGGAATAATATCTACTTTTAACTGAGATTTTTTAGCCACATTTTTAGACGATTTTTTATTATCCTTAGTTTTATCTTTCTTGTCTGGAGTTTTTGCTGGAATTCCTGCCACTGGCTTGTTTTTATCTGCAACACCTTTAAATTCACCGTTTAAATACTCACGTGTGATCTCGCGGTTTGCTAAATCAAAATCAGACTCAAGCTCAGGACTCATCGGCCTTGGCATTTCATAGACAATTTTCTTAGTCTCAATCTGAGACGAAGGAGAAATTGATTTAAATAAACTCATCATTGAAAACAGCAGCAACACCGCGGCTGTTACTATCACTATCTCGAGTTTCGATTCTTTGAAATCCATAAACACCTCATAAGAGGTTATTGCATCCCCCGTGCCGCACAAAATATCGCCTAACCCCCTTAAATTACTTTATAATTTCTCATTCTGAGACAAAGACAATAAAGGCCACCACCCAGACAAAAAAAGCTCTCCGCTTTTATGAGGCTAGACCAAAATCGAGGCTCTCGACTAATAGATGACGGATCTAAGTCCATTGCTTAACAATAGCTTCTATGAATTCACGACCCGATCATGAGCGTTTGTTTGATGAAATCTCAAGTAAATTAAATGAATTGAGCACCTTATCAAATCCAAAACCCAACAACAATATTGATGTCACTCAAGACGCAGGAACGAGGCAAGAAATGTTAGAAAAAATGCAGGGACAAATCCGTCGATTTCAAAGCGATCTTCAAGGGGCTCAAGATGAATTGCGAGATAAAATTAAAAATTTAGAAAATGTGCAATATCAACAAAGTGATATCAGTCATCAAATGCGTTTGCTGAGCGAACAGCTGAATAACGAACGAAATGCCAATTCAAAACTTAATACTGATTTAGCAAAATCCCTTGAGCTCAGTCTGCAATTGCAGCTGGAAATACAAGGACTCAAAGCGCGCTCTCAGCAAAATCAACAGGAAGAAAAAAAGTATTCTCAGTCTATAGTTGAAAAAATGAAGAGTTTGCAAAATGAAGCAGATCTTCAAAAGGCATTAAAAGACGAAACAGATCTTGAACTTGATAAAGCCAAAGTCTCTTTTTTAAAACAACAAGATTCTTGGAGTGAAGAAAAAACGCAATTCCAAATTCAAATCTCTAGCATCTCATCATCTTTCGAAGAATTAGAAGAGTCAGCTCACAAGCAAAATGAAGTTTTAAAAAATTTAATGGAAACCGCAGAAACTAAAATTGTTGAAATAAAAATGGCCCTTGATCGAAAGACATTAGAGTGCACTGATTATTACAGTCATTTACAACAATCATTAACGCAAACGAGTTTACTTAAATCTGAAAATCAAAACTTAAAAGAACATATTGATAAAATTAATCAGTATATTCAGCAAACTCAAAATACTTCTGAAAGTTTATAGGACTTCGAACAGATTCATTTTTAAATACTGCCCTTCTGGAAAATTTTGCAGCAAAGGATGATCGGGCGCATGCCCTCCCGATTTTATAAAACGAGCCTGTCTTTCGCTCCTCTGCAAACCTTTTTCTACAGCTTTAGAAAAGCTTTCTTCACGAACTGACCCTGAACAAGAACAGGCCGCAACAAGCCCGGTTGGTTTTGCCACCCGAAATGCTTGAGTGCTGAGTTTCATATAAGCATGTTCAGCTTGGGGAATATCTTTTTTAGATTTTGCAAATGCCGGCGGATCAGCAATAACGATATGAAAAGACTGATCTTGCAGATCGGTAAGATCTTTTAAAACATCTTTTTTAAGTGCGACCACATTTTGGTGCAAATTCTTAACATTTTTAACGGCACGATCCAGCGCTGCTGCTGAGACATCAACCACTGTCACTTCAACTTGATACCCAAGATCTATAAGTCGTTTTGATAGTTGAACACTCCAGTGTCCCACGTAACTACATAGATCAAGAATGCGAATGGGTTGATCTTTAGGCCATGCTTTAGAGCCAATTTCTTCATTCATTAAAAAAATATTTTGCCATTGATCTAAAAAGAATCCGGTTTTTTGGCCTTGATAAAGATCGCAAGAAAAATTTAAAAACCCTTCACCATGCGTGGGCCGAACTAAAATATCACATTGGTTCAGCTGAATATCTCTCACGCTTTTTAAAACTTGGGGGATTTGAACTTCTAATCCTTCATGTTTTCTCGCTGAAGAATCATTTCTTAGAACAATCACACTTTGATCCCAATTAAATTCACTCAAACCTTCAGCAAAAGCTCGATCAGCTACCACTCGAAAAAAAGTAACTGCATCCCGAAGGATTCTTTCCATACCTGCAGTTAAAATTTGAATTGAAAAAACTTGAAACTGTTTTCCGCAGGATTCCGCAATATATCTATCAGCGATAAGGCCTGGCATCAGGTCGCCCTCACTATAGATCAGCCGAAAACTTCCTAGAACGCCCACAGCCTTTTTTTTACGCCAAGCCTCTAAAGCTCGTGTCACAAAAAACTCAATGCTGAGTCCTTTGATTTCGTCACTTCTTCGGCCCAACATTCTAACGGCTATTTTTGATTCATGATTTCCATAACCCCAGCCAATAAATTGATCTTTATCATCAACTAATTCGATCAAGGTTCCTGGCACTAAATTTTTTCCAACAGAAACTAAATCTTCACGCAAAACCCAAGGATGCCCCTGGCGCACGTTTTGATCTCGTCCCCGTCTGACTTTCCATCGAATCAATTTTTAACTCCATAAAAATAAAGAACAGTGTCTTCTGATTTGCTGAAGTTATTATCAGTGATAATCCATAATGTCTGCCTATATTCTTCAGTTGAAGGACCTAGGGACATTCCTTCACAGTTGCCAAGATCTTGAGTCCCTGCTTTTAATGCATGAATCTTGATCATTTTAGCAGGTTCTAAATTTTTAACCTCAGAAAGATTTTCAACTTTAGAAGTGTCGGAGGCTTGGTTTAAGTCCAATTCAACCAAGCGACACTCAAAACTCATCCGCTGACTGCCCAGAACTTTCAGAGTGCGATCTAATGCTAAGAATCTTTTGTCACCCATCATTAGGATTTCTGAAAAACCTTGTATTAAAGGCACGCCATTTCCTGTTGGGGGTGGCGGACCCTGCACTAGTTTTTCGCTGATGAATCCTTCATTTTCAGTGGGGCGCTTCATTTGATAAAAGCGAAAGTTTGTCATTTCATTCTTATCACTTGTATCCTGAACTAGTGGCCTTTCAGAGATAAAGAAAATCTCCTGACCGTCGGCCGAGCTTGTCATAGCTTCAAAACCAAAATTATTTCCAATACCCATTTTTTGCTGGCCCGTGCTTTCAGGAATCACTCGGGGTGGCAGTAATAAATCTTGAACAATTTCACCGGTGGGAGTGATTTCAAAGATCCGAGGCGCCACTCGGGGCTTTTTATTATTGTCTCCTTCTGAAGAAATTAAAAAGTTTCCATTAGGCAAAGCTGAAATGGCCTCAAGATCTAAGATTTTTTTCTTATCAAAGCTGATGGTTGAATTTAAAAAATGCACTTGGGGGTTTTCTAATTTCCAAATCTTTTTATCTTTTTTAATTTGAAATTCATAAATGCGAGGTTCATTAATTTGACCTCGATCATCACTAACCATAAAAATTTTATCATCCCTAAAAGTGATTCCCGAAATTCCGCCAAAGCGAGTTTTTTGAATCTTTTCTTTTGTCGACCAATTCAATTGCCCTAGCAAAACAACTTCGCTGGCTTGCGCCGATAAAAAAGTTAAAAGATAAAGAATAAATACGACTAACTTCTCCAACGAAGCTCCGTCTCTTTCACTGGGTTTTCAAAAGCTTGAGGATTTTCTTGCCGTAAAATCCACTGCTCTTTTAAAGCATAATACCATTTGGCTTGCGTATCGGCGTCTTTGATCAGCATCAGTGAAGGATCATACTTTAATCCATCTTGTTGTCGACTGACGGCTCGAATATCTTGGTGCAGAAAAAACTTTGCAAATTTTTTCACAAAAGGTTGAATCAAAGTCAGCCACCCCAAATCCCAATAAAGCAGCTGATAAATCCGAGTTTCTTTTTCACTGATTGGGGTCAATGCCGTATAAGAGTATAAATTTTTATTTCCCACTTTAATATGCTCAACCCTAACGCTTGGTAAAGTGAAAGTGATCTCTGTCGTTTTTTCTTTGCCTAATATTTTATAAGCTTTGGAATTTGCGGAGGGCTGATGTCGTAACATTTGAAAACCAAACTTAACGGGCCCAAACTTTTTACATTTTTCTAAAATACTTTTTTCAGAGCGCCATAAAAAACTTTTATGAATAAAAGGGCCATGAGCTGGATCCATCAGACCTATGACAGCATGATCAATATGACAGGGAAATAATTCTGAAAGCGCCACTTGAGGGTGCGCGTTCAAAGACATGGCTTCCATCCGAGGCACAGGCGGGGCTAAAGTTTCGTCAAAATTTTTTTCACCAAAAAAAACCCAGATCATACCTTGCTGTTCTTTGGCGGGGTAAGATCGCACTTTAATTTTACGACAATCTAAATCTTGCCCTGGGCATAACGAAGGAATTTCGGTGCAAACCCCTGAACTATCAAATTTCCAACCATGATAAGGACATTCAACTTCATCACCTTTTAATTGACCGTAAGAAAGCGGAATTCCCCGGTGCGGGCAAATATCTCTTAAGGCCTTAACTTCACCATTTTTATTTTTAAAAAAAACAATGGGCTCATTCATCATCACGCAAGACTTCATTTTTCCAGTTTTTAATTCACTGGAAAGCATGGCCATATACCAAACATTTTTTAGAAGCTCTAATTTCACTTCAATCTCCGCTCGGTCAACCAAATCGTATTTTCTAATAAGCATGTGATTGTCATGGGTCCCACGCCACCAGGCACAGGCGTCAATGCTGAAACCCAGTCTGTCAGCTCTTCGCTTCTGACATCTCCACAAATATTGGCCCCCGTAGACCCTGCACCGCCACTATTGCCAACGCCGTGAATACCCACATCAATCACCACCGCATTTTGTTTAAATGCCGAGCGTCCCAAAAATCGAGCTTTCCCCGCGGCCACAACAACAATATCTCCCTGCCGTGTGATCTCTTCTAAATTTTGAGTTTTTGAATGACAGATTGAAACCGTAGCATCCTTTTCCAACAACAGCGCTGCCATCGGTTTTCCAACAATTTGACTTCGACCCACCACCACAGCGTGCCTGCCTTCGATGGGGATTTTATAATGCTCTAAGATATGAATTACACCTTGTGGAGTGCATGAGCGCACTCCTGGCTGTCCTGCCCACAAAAGACCGGTAGAGAGTGGAGTTAATCCATCCGCATCTTTGGCCGGTGAGATCGTCTCTAAAACTTTTTCAGAAGAAATTTGCAGAGGCAGCGGCATTTGAACCAAAATTCCGTCAACTTGGGTATTGTCATTGAGCGAGCGAATTAATTTTAAAAGCTCAGTTTCCGAGATGGCCCTTGAAAGCTGATGCACCATGGATTCCATACCAATTTTTACGCAAGCGATATGCTTATTTTTAACATAGACCTGGCTGGCTTGATCAGCGCCCACAAGAATGACATCCAAGCGTGGCGGTCGACCCAATTTGCTTTTAATAGCCTCTGTCCGCACTTGTAATAGCGCCCTAATTTTCTGAGAAACCTCTTTGCCTTGAAGCAGCAGCACGAAAAGCCCCCTATTTCGATCCTATTTTATGTATTTGCTGAGGGAATTCAATTCTTTATCCTCTGACTAAGAACCTTGACGCTGGACAATCGTTAATTCTATGGTACAAGAGTTCGAAAATAGGGAGGATTTTGCTATGTCTTCAGAAAAAGTAAAACTGTCAAAGGATGGAAGCTCCATCGATTTCGTTCAGACAGATAATATCCCCACCTCTCTCAAAAAATTTCGTCAAAGTCCTGAAATTGAGGGTTTTTATCGTTTTGTTTTTGAAAACGATCTACAAAAAGAAACTTTTGAAATTTTAGACCGTATTTTATCTCTTCGTAAGACCAAAAAAATACAGGCCAAATTAGACGCTCGAAATGCACAAAAAGAACAAAAAGCAGCCGAAAAATTTGCAGCCAAAGCTCTGCTGAAAGCGGCTGCAAAACCAGTCGTACCTGCAAAAGTAGCAGCTCCAGTCAAGACAGCTGTCCCTAAAAAAACAGAAGTTAAAAAAGCGGCGCAAGCCAAACCGGCTCCAAAGCTTGCAGCCAAACCGGCTGCAAAAGCAAAACCTGCCGCAAAAGCTAAAGTCAAAGCAGCGCCGGCGCCAAAAGCTAAGGTCGCTCCAAAAGCATCTGCTAAAGCAAAACCTAAAGCCAAAGGTAAAGGTAAAGGTAAAAAATAGATTTATAAATTTAAAATTTAAAAAAAGGCTCGGATTCCATAGAGCCTTTTTTTATGTCTAAATAAATCCACTTTCTTAAAACTAAGATTTTTTTTAACGGCGATCGGACCCAAATCGGATCTCTTTTGACTTCATGCCGTTCCGAACTCTGGTTCTCACATTGCATTCAGGAACTCCTACAACCAAGGAGAGTCTATGAAATTAAAAAATCTCAACCCTAATAACAAAGGCCAGGGACTGATCGAATATTTAATTATCGTCGCTTTGATCGCTGTCGCCACCATTGGTATTGTTCGCGTTGTGGGTCAAAATGTCTCTGTTCAATATGCTAATATTTCACGAGCTTTAGGTGGTCAATCCTATCAGCTGCAAGCCGATAAACCTGAAGAAAAAATGTATAAGAAAAAAGATCTTGGTGATTTCCTTCAGGGCTCTGCCTCAGCGGAGACAAAAAAATGAAACTTCAAGGACAAAAGGGGCAAGCCCTTATTGAAACCCTCTGTATTTCCGGGGCTACCCTTATGTCCTTTAGTATTCTTTTGATGATGAGTTATCGAGGCTTAGTCTACTTTACAGCCAGGCATTCCGTGAATGAACTGCTGTTTTGTTTGTCTTCCCTCAAATCCCCAACGACTTGTGAAATGGCATTTAATAAAAAAACTCAATCCTTTTTGCTTTTTAAAGAATCTTCAAAATTAAAAATAAAAAAAAACAGCTATGAAATTTTGGTTACTTTTCAAGTTCAAGCTCCAGGCACGCCCTCAATACTCTTAGAAAGGAAACTTTTACAACCCTTTGAAAGGAATTTGTAATGAAAGGACAAGCTGGCTCTATCGCTCTCCCCTTTGTTTGTTTTCTGCCCTTAATGTTAGCCATAGGATTTGCGCTTTATTTATTTCTTAGTTTTTCAGACAGTCATATTGAAATGACTCAAACTTGCTTACGTGAGCAGATTAAAATCCAACAAAATGTTAAAAAATATCTTCAAAGTCTTTTAAAATTAAATTCTCGAGCCCTAGCCTTAAAAGCACAACTCAAAGCCGCCCACATTCGTAGGCTTGCGGCTTTTTCCGCTTTAAACGCTCCGGCTCTGGCCGCTGCGCAAGTGCAAATTCAAATCATCACTGGCCAGAAACAACTTTTAGATCTTCAACAAAAAGCAATTATCCAAATGGCCAATTCCCAGTTAGCTAAAGATCAACAAGTTTTAAGCTCTCGGCTCAGTCAAATTGGCGAACATCGGAAAAAGAGCTTTCAAAGTTTTATGTCCAATGAAATATCAGGACTCAAATATAAAAAAACGAAATTAGCTGTTATTGCCAGTGATTCCGGAACTGCTCCTACTTATTCACTCAGTCCTCATTTTATAGAAGAGCAAGCTCTGGAGTTTACTTGGCATCTGACTATTATAAGTCAAAAGGCGATGGCTCAATTTCTGGTTTCAGAAAATAATTTTCCACAAAGCTGCTCTACAACCATTAACTCAAAGGAGGCTCGATGGCCCACCGTCACTCGCGAGGTCAAATCGTGGTGGAAGCTACGATCGTAATTCTTGTCTTAGCTATGACATTTATTTTGATCGCTACTCACTTAAGTTTAGTAAAAGATAAATTTGAAGAAATGGAAATAACAAGGGATGGGAACAATGAATATAAAACCTTATATCGAAAAAAATAAATGGCTTTTAATTGCCTTTATAGGCTTTGGAATTTTAGCGGCGCTGATGTCGCTTCGCAATCCTACTCCTCCTCCAACCTCTCTAGGTCCGACTCCTGAGTCTGTCGATACAATGATTCCCAAGGGCTATGTTTTAGTTCCTTTGGAATTAGAAAATATTGAACAGATCGGTTCTTTGATTGGTAACTCCGGTGTCGTTGATCTTTATACTAGTTCGCTTGAATCTAAAAAAAGGAAGTTAATTGCTTCTCGAGTCAAGGTTATTCAAGCCCCTTTTAATCCACAAGTTTATGCGGCTTTAATTCCAGAAAGCGAAGGTGCCATTATTCAGAATTATTTGGGCCCATTTCGAGCTGTGGTTCAAAATCCAAAACAAGATGGCAGTTCCATCCATCGAGAAATTAAGAATCACCCTTCAATTGTTTACCAACGGTAGGTTATATATGAAAAAATTATTTCTTCTTTCTTTTCTATTTAAAATCTCTTCAAGTTTTGCTCAACATGCAATCCTCGTGGCAAGCCCTGAATTATCGGAGTCCGTTTATCAAGAAATTTTAGCTGAAAGAAAAGATCTTCTAAGCCCAATAGATTCAGCTATTCTTAAATATCAACAGCAAGAAATCCGACCAGAAATATTTCTTGCCGCCGATCAGTGCTTGCAAAAAAAACAATGCCAAAGTTTTTTTAGAAATTTCGAGAAAATTCGCAAAACCGCCCTCATTAGCCCTATGGAAAGACAACTTTTGTTAGAGCTTTGGACAAAATCAGGGAAAAGTTTAGATTGTTACTGGCAGAAATCACATCACTGTGGTCTTAAGAAATTATCTATTGAAAGCTTGGGCTTAGATAAAACTCAAAGTTTTGTTATCTTTGTCGATGGAGTTATTTATAAATCTGCTGATGATATTTATTTGCTAGAAAATAGAAAGTATCACTGGGAAATCACCTCATCTCGTTTTCAAACAAAAAAAGTATGGGCCACGATGGATGAGGTAAAGTCACAAGTTAGTTTGAATAATCCTTATGTAACGGGAGGTTGCTTGGTCTCGGCCATCGCTCAGGGAGTCCAAAAAGAAATGGCTCAAAATATGTTTGTTGCTTTCGATCGAACCTGTGTTCGAAAATTAGACAACCCCTATTTTAAGCCCATAATCATAGCTCGGGAAAGCTGGATTGATCGAAATAAAGTTTGGGTTGTGTCATCGCTAGCGATGACTTTAGGGGCTGGGTACTATTTGCATGATAAAGAAGTGCAATTTAGCAGCCCCTTTAAATAATTTTTTTTCCTAGAAAGTAAACTTCTTCTATTTTTTGATTTTCAAAACGGCAAAAAGTTTTTGGAAGTGGCCATTTTGTTGAAATATGAAATTTAAGCGGATCTTCATTGAATTTTTTTATTTTTTTCTTTGCGCTCTCCTCTAGAGCGCGCAAATTATTTGCCAGCACCGCTGATTCGATCGGAGAGTCGCTGCCAAAATGAAGGGGTACCTTGGCAGCTCGCAGTGACTCCCAGGGGAAAGCATATAAAAAAAGAGGGCCTAGTTTTTTATTCAACCAAACTTGATCAGATAACCAGTGGCAAGGCTGCATATGACAAACGACGTGAAGACTCTTCATGGCTTGAATCGTTTCTGGTCTTAACACTTGAACATGTTCAAGATTTAAAATTCCAGCGACTCCTGATGCTGAAAGTCTTCGAGCGGCTTGAACAATATGATGAGCAGCTTCATCTCCGATGGTATGAATCGAAACTTCAAGCCCCTGCTGCCAAGTTTTTTTCATAAGTTCTTCTAGTTCTGAAATGGACCAGTTCACTAGGCCGCTTGAGTCCTCATTTTTTCCGTTATAGGGAATGGATAGAAGCGCAGTTTCAGATCCTAAAGATCCGTCATAGAAAAATTTAAGGCCCGCGACTTTAAGAAGTTGAGTTTCAAGTTTTTGACAATTCTGAGCCTCGTTTAAAGCCCGATCAAAATCATTTTTATTTTCACAGACAAAATTATGGATGATGTGCAGGGTCAGTTTTTCATTTTTTTCCAGAATTAATGCATTTTGAAACTGTTCTTCAGATGAACCCATATCACGAATGTGTGTGAACCCCTGACGATTGTAATTATCTTGTGCAGTCATCATAAATTCTTGTTTTTGTAGAGTCGTGTAGGGCGGCAATGACAGCAGGGCTTGAATATGAAATTTTTCTTTCAATAATCCTGTAAGAACTCCAGCTTGATCAAAACTTAACATCATCTGATCAGCCAAAGAAAAATCATTTTTATTTTTGCCCCACAGGTTTAATTTTTTAAGTGCGATCGTATTCACCCAAGAAGCATGTCCATCAGTTCTTGAGAAGAACACCGGCGTTTCTGGAAAAATAAAATCCAAACACTGGCGATCAGGGCTGATATCGATAAATTGATTTTCGTTCCAGCCAAAGGCCACGAGCCACTCGCCTCTGTAGGCGGTTGGTATGATTGGCAAATTTTGAAGATCAGTTTTAGTTTTTAAAAATTTAAGATCCAAACCGGAAAGAAATTCTCCAGTTGCTAAAAAATGAGTGTGGCTGTCAAAAAGATTTTCTATGATCATAGTTTTATTTTTTAGTTCCTAGAAATAACAAAGCCCTTTGTTTATCAAAGGGCTTGTGAAAGTTGAACTAAAAACAATTTATTTTATCGGACGTAGCCACCATTGTTAGATCCGCCACCACCGCCGCCGTTAGGTCCGCCGGGACTTGTTCCTGGAGGGGGAGTAAAGCCGCCACCGGGAACTGAGTTTGTAGGAATCAATGGGCCAGAGCCGCCGCCAGGAATTCCGTTGCTGATACCGCTGCCTAAATAATTTCCGCCGCAGTTAGCACCTGATTGAACACATTGAAGTCTAATTTGTAATCCCATCATCTCTTGCACAAGGCCTGCAGCAACTCGTTGTCGTTGGATTGCATTTTCTTGAACACGAACTTGCATTTGTAATTGCTCTTGATAAGCTTGCATCTGCATTTGCATCAACTGTTGTTGATATCCGCCGCCATCAAGACCGCCGCCCATTCCTGGATAACCCATTCCACCGCCCATGCCGCCACCCATACCTGGAAAGCCACCTGGATAACCCATTCCTCCACCTATGCCTGGGAATCCGCCGCCCATTCCTGGATAACCCATTCCACCGCCCATGCCTGGAAATCCGCCACCCATTCCTGGATAACCCATTCCACCGCCCATGCCTGGAAATCCAATTCCTCCACCTATGCCGCCACCTGGAAATCCGCCGCCCATACCTGGAATGCCGCCGTAACCACCGCCACCAGGAAATCCAATTCCTCCACTTATGCCGCCGCCCATTCCTGGGAAGCCGCCGGGATAACCCATGCCTCCGCCACCTGGAAATCCGCCGCCCATACCTGGATAAGCTCCACCCATTCCTGGAATGCCGCCGTAACCACCGCCACCAGGAAATCCAATTCCTCCACCTATGCCCCCGCCCATTCCTGGGAAGCCGCCGGGATAACCCATGCCTCCGCCGCCTGGAAATCCGCCGCCCATGCCTGGAAATCCGCCACCAAATCCGCCACCAATAACTCCTGGAAATCCAGCGCCGCCGCCCATACCAGGATATCCTCCCGGATAACCGATACCGCCGCCCATTCCTGGGAAGCCGCCTCCAGGTAAATAAATTCCACCACCAGCAGGTCCACCAATAGGGCCCGCGATTCCTGGAGGATATCCAAAAGCTCCGCCACCACCTGGTCCGCCAAATCCACCGCCGCCAATTCCGCCGCCACCGCCACAAGCAAAACCACCCGCTGAAACTCCGCCGGCCATAGCTCCGTAAAAGCCATTCAAGAAAAATGGCATTCCGTACATAAAAGAGGGATAAGTTTCATTGGTTGGAAAACCAATTTGCGCATTATAGTAAGCACGATTTTGTTCTGCTTTTAATCCAGCGACCGTCGCAATCACGCCCACGGCGGAACCAGCTAACAATGTTCCCCAGTCAAAACGTCGCTCTGGAGCAGCACCTACGGCGCCACCTGTTTGACACTCGTAACAAAACTGACCTTCGGTTTGATATTGAGTGATTGCATCTTCAAATCTTCTTTTTGCATTATCAATTCGGTCCGTCGCTCGATCTAATTTATCATCACCGTAACGTGCCAACTGATTATCTAACTTTCGAACTTTTGCAGAAGCGGCCTGATATTTTTGTAAAGCACTAATACATTTTCCCTTAGCGCGACCTTCGATTCCTTTGACATAAACAGCTTCTTGATCACAAGCAGCTGCTGCAGAAATATTTCCAGGTTGTCCGTCGTCACAAACTTGATTCCAAACAGCGCCTTGATTAGGTTTAACAGTTCCACGGCCACAAGTTTTAGCTTCAGCTCGGCTTGAAACTCCTGCATCAACTTTACTTTTTGAATCATCACAATTTCCGTTAGGACAAGTTGATATAGATCCACCGCAACTAGGATGAACTTTGTAATTCACACAAGAAATTTGATTATCAATATGATCTGAAAAAATATCGACCCATTGACCATCTAAAACATCTTCAAGATTTTCTTTGGCGCGATCGCGATCGGCTTCTGCTTTTGATTTCTCTCGCTCAAGCTTGCTGACTTTTGCTTTGAGCTCATTTAATTCTCGTTGACGTTGTTTAACATCATCAAGTGCATCGCGCGCGCCTGGAGGAACTTGCATTCCACCACCGGGACAACCCTGTACTGCGCCAGCCATTCCTGTTCCGGCTTGCATGTACATCCCGCCACCCATTTGTTGGGCTGATGCCGGTAACGACATTAAAATAACAAGCAAATAGGTCAGAACTCGAACACTAAGATTCATAAATATCCTCTCAACAAACAATATTCAAAAATGTCATACCTAGATAAAATCGTCAGAAAGTCGAAATGACTTAAAATGAAATTGCAAAGACTAGACTTAG
This sequence comes from Pseudobdellovibrionaceae bacterium, assembly GCA_043720615.1. Lineage (GTDB taxonomy): Bacteria > Bdellovibrionota > Bdellovibrionia > Bdellovibrionales > Bdellovibrionaceae > JAYWDA01. The sequence goes on from JAYSSI010000033.1 coordinate 54,951, forward strand.
ATCCCGTGTTTATGTCATCCATGACAATCCCTTTAGGTGCTGGACCTTGCCTGCACCTAACTACAATCTTACACTATTCGAAATGGCAAAGCATACAATTCTTTGTGTAGATGATGAAATTGATAACGTAGAAGCACTCGAAAGACTGTTTCGAAAAAAATATACTGTGCTGAAGGCCACTTCGGGACAGCAGGCTTTGCAATTGCTCGACGAACATCCAGGTGAAGTTGCCCTTATCATCACTGATCAAAGAATGCCCGAGATGAACGGCGTCGATTTTTTACAAAAAACTTTAGAGAATTATCCAGACACTGTTCGTATCCTGTTAACAGGATATACGGATTTAGAATCTGTGATTGCTGCCGTAAATGAAGGCCAAATTTATCGTTACTTAACAAAGCCCTGGGACCCTGTCGACTTATCCAACACTGTTGATCATGCCGTGGATCGTTTTTTTGTAGGCCGAGAACTTCAGAAAAAAAATCAGGATCTTGAATCGGCTTTGCTGGAACTGCAAACTTTAGATTTGGCAAAAAGCAATTTTATGATCTTAATTAATCATGAATTAAAAACACCCTTGACTGCGATTCTTAGTTTTCTAAGTCTGCTGATTGAAACTAAACTTAATGAAGAGCAGCAACTTTATGTGGATCGTATTCAGCAGAATACTGATCGCTTAAAAAGCCTTGTGGATGACGTTTTGCTGCTAGTCAGGGCTGAGCTCAATCAACTTTCTTTAGCTATTCAAGAAACAAGTTCGGCTTCTTTTTTACCTGAGCTAAAACTTGAAACAAAAGAGCTTTTGATGAAGAAAAAACAGACTTTAAAAGAAAATTTTCAAGAAGGCACTTTTCGAGCCGACGCTAGATTGCTCGGACAAGTTGTCGATCGTTTAATAAATAATTCAGCCAAATTTGGGACTGAAAAATCAGAGATTTTAATTGAAAGCCAACAAGTTGAAAGTAAATTTAGAATTTCCGTTACAAATATAGGCTCACACATTCCAGAGAAAGTGATCGAAAAAATATTCTCTCCCTTTTTCATTGATGGAGATATTATGAATCATGCTAAAGGCTTGGGACTGGGGCTATCTGTGGCGCAAGCTATTTTAAATAAACATGGCTCAGCTTTAAATATTCGAAATAATTCAAATGGCGTGACTGTCTTTTTTGATATCTAAAATTCGGAATTCTCGGACATAATCATTTAACTAGTTCCATGCCATAAGCCATCCTTTTGGATTCAGTATTGCATTCATCGAAGGCTATGAAAAAACTTATCTTTATAGCCAGCTTATTGATTCCGATTTTATCAACTGCTTCTTCCCTTGCTATCGACCACTTAATATTGGGAGAGGAAAAAAAAATATCTCTCAATACTTCTCGGATTTGGATAGAAGATAGCAAAATTCTTAAAGCTCAAGTGATGGGAGGATTTATTAAGCTCACAGGCTTATTAGAAGGGAGTTCTCTAGTTCGTGTCGGGAATCAGCAGCATCAAATTTATGTGATTCATCCAAAAAAACAAGAAGCTTATATTCATTTGCAAGAAGCTCTTAAAAAGATTCTGGGTTTAAAAGTTAATTACAGCCAAGGGGAAACTCAAGTTCAAGGTCAAATCTTTCGTTTAGAAGACTGGAAAACCTTAGCGGTTAATTTAAAGGGCTCAGAAATTAATTATGTAATGAGCGCCCTGCTCAATGATGATTTAAAAATTGATTCTCAAAAATATTTTGATTCCTTATTGTCAGAAAACTCCTTACCAAAGCAGAAACTGACGTATTCTGAAGGCGTCAGAATACGATTGCCTTTAAAACATATCTACCTCACTCAATATAAAAAATTATTAAATCCCTATGGTATTCATGTTTCTGAGGACTCAAATAGCTTGGCCATGGAGCCAACGATAAGAGTCCAAATTACGATTGCTGAAATTCAGAGATCTTGGAGTCAAAAAGTGGGTCTTCGCTGGCCCGACAGTTACCAGGCCCAAATTCTTCCTGAAGGATTACTGGAGACTCAAGGAATTACAGCCACCGCCAATTTCTTTGAACAAAATGGCCGAGGGAAGGTTTTAGCAAGTCCCAATTTAATTTGTCGAAGTGGTAAAGAAGCTGAATTTGTCGCCGGTGGTGAGTTCCCAATCAAAATTATGAATTATAAAGCGAGTGATGTTGTGTGGAAAAAATATGGTATCGTTTTAAAAGTTAAACCCGTCGCAGATAGTCTTGGGCAGATAAGCTTACAAATCGAAACTGACGTTTCAAGCATTGATCCTGCACGAACTGTGGATGGAATTCCTGCCATTATCACTCATCATGTCTCAAGCTATTTTGATCTCCGCTCACCACGAACAATTGCTTTATCTGGACTTATTAAAAATGAAGAAAGTCATAGCTCTGAAGGCATGCCTTGGCTTTCCCGTTTACCGATTTTAGGCGCCCTCTTTTCAAGTAAAGATTTTCGTGAAAATAGAACAGAGCTTGTCATATTTGTAAGACCCGAAATAATTGATTTACAGTCAGCACCCGCAGATGAGCCTCCAAAACATTTAGTCGATCAGGCTCAAAATGGAAATTAAAACTCTTGTTCTTGAGATTCAAAATAGTATGGATCAATTTTCGGGTGAAGATTATCAACTAGGATCATCATTAAAGACGGCTTATTCTGAAAAATTAAAAAAACGGATTCAAGAGTTAATAAAGGATTATCCAGAATCCATTCAGAAACGAATTTGTGATGAGTTTTTTGGGTGGGGGCCTTTAGAGAGCTTAATTGATGACAAAGAAATCTGTGAAATTATTGTCAATGGCCCTGAGTCCATTTGGTTTGAAAAAAATGGTCGACTCAACAAACATTCTGAAATGTTTTTATCTGCCACCACGTACCGAAATATTTTTGATGCGATTTCACAATCAGCCAATGTTCATCCAACCGCAGAATTCCCTATCGTTGATGGGCAAACAGGCCCTTTTCGTTTAAATATGGTAAGATCAGAATTACATTTTGGCGGAGATATTTTAAGTTTAAGACGACATCCAGAGAATCCATGGACTTTAAATCAATTGGTTGCAGCTGGCTGGTGTCGACAATCAGAAAAAGAACTGATACAAAGCTGGATGACGAAGGGCAAAAATTTTTTAGTCATTGGACCAACAAGCTCAGGGAAAACTTCAGTTCTTAACGCTTGTCTCTGTGAAACAAGTTCCGACGAAAGAACAATTGTCTTAGAAGATAGCTCTGAAATTAAAATTCCCAATGACGCTAGCTTAAAGTTACTGACTCGCAAAGATTCTCAAGGAATTTTATCTGAAGTGACTTTGATGGATTTATTGAAAACGGCGCTTCGTTTGCGACCTGATCGCTTAGTTATTGGGGAAATGCGTGGAGCTGAGGCGAAAGATTTTCTAATGGCATTATCATCAGGCCATCGCGGAAGTCTTGGGACTTTACACGCAGAAACACCTGGGCAAGCTCTTTTACGATTGGAAATGCTAGTGCAATTGGGCGCTCCGCAATGGAATCTAGTAGCAATTCGCCGATTGATTCATATGTCCCTGGACGGCATCTTAGTGACTGGCCGAAATTCACAGGGACAGCGAAAATTTAAAGGACTTTATGCTATCGCATCGCTTGAAGATTCAGGCTTTACTCTAGATAAACTCAGTTCAGAAGTAGGCTCTGAGATTTTTTCTAAAATTTCTTCAGACAAGGGACCGGCACTGTCTTTTGCAATACTTTGAGGAACTCGGGTATCAAAGAATTTTTGCGCGCTGTCTTTGATGATTTTCACTTTTGCAGATTCTGTATTTTTATAATTTCCAGTCTCTAGGGGTCTGTCATTAGCAATGGCACTGAGTGAAATTTTATCTTCAAGGATAGCTTTTGTGACTTTACCTTCGGGACGACCGTAGGTTGGGGCGCCAGGACGAACAGGTTGTGATTTTGAAACATCCACTGACCGAGTTCGAGCATTTGCAGCTATAATTCCGCTGATTTTTTCCATAACACCTCCGTGTGCAATTAAAAGTCATCATGACTTCTACCTCTCTTCATCGGAAAGTTGTGGCTCAACTTGAGACATTGGCTTGATTTCTGGATCTGACCAAAGACTTGATTGCTCTTTCGATATTATTTTTTAGAATCTTCGAGAGCTTTCTCAGCCAAAGGACTTAGCTTAACACCGACTTCAGTCAATTGATCCCTAGTGACCTCACTAGGGCAATCAGACATCAAGCACGTGGCTTTGGCCGTTTTGGGAAAAGCAATCACTTCACGAATGGCTTCTGTGTTACAAAGAATCATGACCAAACGATCCATTCCCCAAGCTATTCCTCCGTGTGGAGGCGTTCCATATTTTAAGGCTTCTAGAAAAAATCCAAATTTGGTTTGGGTTTCCTCGGGAGTCATACCTAAAAGTTTAAACATGGCTGATTGAATTTCATTTCTATAAATTCTGATACTTCCGCCCGCTATCTCATAACCATTGCAGACTAAATCGTAAGCTTTAGCTAACATTTTGCCATAGGCTTTATCGTTATTATTCATCAGATCATCAAAGGATTCATCTTTAGGTGAAGTGAAAGGATGGTGACGAGGCACCCATCGTTTATCATCCGCAGAAAACTCAAGCATAGGAAAATCAACCACCCAAAGAAATCGATCTTTAGTTTTATCAATCAGTTGAAGCTCTTTTCCAACATGTAATCGCAAGGCTGAAAGCGAAGCACAAGTCGTATCAAAATCATCGGCTACGATCAATGCGACATCGCCACTTTTTCCGCCACAAGTTTGCAGCATTGCTTTTAAATCTTCCGGACTAAAAAATTTGGCTATGGATGAAGTGATATTTCCGTCAGGCTCAGACTTGATCCAAACCAAACCTTTGGCGCCGGCTTTTTTTGAAATATCGGTGAGCTTATCTAATTGACCCCGCGAAAACTTTCCACCACCTGGAACGGCAATACCGCGAACTATTCCAGATCTGGCGATCACATCATCAAAAACTTTAAAGCCTTTACCTTGCACGATGGATTTAAGGTCTTTAATTTCCACTCCAAATCGCACGTCGGGTTTATCACTCCCATAGCGATCCATGGCCTCTTGAAAAGTCATTTGAGGAACATCCCCAATATCGATACCGCGAAATTCTTTCCATAAGAGTCGCAGAAGGCCTTCATTCATTTTAATAATATCATCGACATCGATAAACGACATCTCAATATCAATTTGTGAAAACTCGGGCTGACGATCGGCCCGCAAGTCTTCGTCCCTAAAGCATCTAGCAATCTGAAAATATCGATCAAAATTCGAAACCATTAAAAGTTGTTTTAACAGTTGCGGTGACTGCGGGAGAGCATAAAAATTTCCAGGATTGACTCTTGAAGGCACTAAATAATCGCGAGCTCCTTCGGGAGTACTTTTAAATAAAATCGGAGTTTCGACTTCAATAAAACCATTATCAGAAAGATAACTTCGAACTTTTTGAGCGACATGATGTCGTAAAAAAAGCTGCTTTTGTAATCTTGGTGAGCGTAAATCTAAATATCTATATTTTAATCGCAACATTTCATTGACGTTTTCATCATCAATTTGAAATGGCAAAACGGCCGATGCATTTAAAACCTCACAGCGAAGGGCTTCGACTTCAATGGTGCCAGTTTTAATTTTTGAATTCCGCATGCCTTCAGGTCTTTCGCGAACAATTCCCTCAACCGCAAGAACAAACTCGCCTCTTAGATCTTTGGCCGTTGAAGTTTCTTTTTTATTTGGATCCAAAACCACTTGCACGATGCCCTGACGATCTCGAAGGTCAATAAACACAAGATTGCCGTGATCCCGTCTTGTATTGACCCAGCCCATAAGGGTCACAGTTTGACCAGCTTGTTTTTGATTTAAGTCGCCACAATAATGAGATCGCTTCTGCTCAATTACAAACTTCATAAAATTTCCCTGGGCTTATCGCAAGCCATTGACTCAACGTGAAATCAAATACTGACACAGTGTTACCAAGAGGTCAAAATCAGTTTTGATAGACAGTGCTAGCCGAGGCAGATTACATTCAATTTATGCCAAAGTTTAAGATAGAATATCCATCCATAAAAGACGCCGACGAAGCCTATAAAACCATTAAAGGCTTTCTTAGCAAAGGGAGTGAGATCGCCAAACTAGATGCAAAAGCACAGTGCACCTTTGACGATTCTAAAAAGAGCGCTTCTATTTCAGGTTCACAATTTAAAGCTGAAATGAACGTGGCTTCCACGGGTCCGCAAAGTCAAATTTTTATCACTGTCGATTTGCCTTTTCTCTTGATGCCCTTTAAAGGAAAAATTGAAGAGTCCTTGGTTAAAATGCTCAACAAACATTTAGCTTAAAATGAAATATCATGGCTAAAAAAGTAACTTCTAAAAAATCATTAAAGGCCAAGGTTAAACCTGCCGCCATTGAAAAGAAAACAGGAAAAACTGTCGTCGCCGAACTTGTTCATGATAAAATCATTGAATCATTGGCGGTTGAAAATTTAGAAGTCTCAAATCAAGACCTTGAAAAACTAGTGACTCCTAAGCCTAGCCAAGTCCCCGCTTTATCACCCCATCGAAACATCACTAGCACCGATCCCCTAGTCATGTATTTGAATGAAATTCGAAAGTATCCCGTACTTAGTCGTGAAGATGAACTGCGGTTAGCACAAAAATTTATTGAAACTAAAGACCCCGAGATTGGTCAAACTTTAGTAAAATCAAATCTGCGATTTGTTGTAAAAATAGCGGCCGAGTATTCTCGCTTTGGTTCTCGGATGATCGATTTAATTCAAGAAGGCAATGTGGGATTAATGCACGCCGTTCGAGAGTTTAATCCCTACAAAGGTAACCGCTTGATCACCTATGCTGTCTGGTGGATTCGTGGCTATATTCAAGAGTACTTGATGCGTCAATACTCTCTTGTCAGAATCGGCACGACTCAGAATCAGAGGAAACTTTTTTATCAATTACAAAAGCAAAAAGAAGCCTTAGATGCCATGGGCGAGGGACCAAATTTAGCTTTGCTCAGTCAAAGATTAGGAATTCCTGAAGATGAAATAACTTCTATGGCTCAAAGACTCTCAGGTCGTGACGTCAGCTTAGATAAACCTGTGGGTGATGACTCTTCAAATACTTTTCAAGATCTCCAAAAAGATAACAAAGAAGATATTCCTGTCGATGTCAGGCTTGCTAACGAAGAACAGTTGGCGATACTCAAAGATAAAATCGAAGAAATTCGCCCCGAGCTTTCAGAACGAGAAAAAATTATTTTAGATGAAAGAATTCTTAGTGATGAACCCTTAACGTTGCAAGAAATTGGTGAAAAGCACGGGATCACTCGAGAAGCGGTTCGTCAGATGGAAGCAAGACTTATGAAAAAAATTAAGTCTCGCATGATTGTCGATTAAGCGACTTCCATCTCTCCAGCACCTAGACTTGAAGTGAGCTTAGCTCTTAATCTCTGAACAGCTTGGGCGTGCAACTGAGAAACACGACTTTCCGTGACTCTTAAAACTTGACCAATCTCTTTTAAATTCAAATCCTCAAAATAATATAAGGAAAGTACAAGTCTTTGTCTTTCGGGAAGCTCTTCAATCGCTGAAGCCACTAAATCCTTGATGGTTTTAATATTCAACTGATTGTAGGGATTATTAAGTCTTGAACCTTCTAAAAGATTCAAAATTGATTTTTTATCTGTGTTACTAAAAGTTTGAGCATCATCAATTGAAAGTAAGCTCACCGGTCGCACTTGATTGACCAAATCATGGAACTCATCCATCGAAATACTTAAAGCACTGGCCACTTCTTCATCTGTTGCCGATCTGCCAAATTCAGCTTCTAAATGCACAATGGTTTTATCTAAGAGCTTGGCTTTATCTCTGATGGAACGTGGCACCCAATCCTGAGCTCTTAATTCATCAAGAATGGCTCCACGAATACGAAATTCTGCGTAGGTTTTAAATTTATTATCTCTCGATGGATCATACTTATCGATCGCATCCATAAGACCAATCACACCTGCTGATATTAAATCATCAAGTTCAATATTTGATGGTAATCTGACAGCAATTTTTTGAGCTATAAATTTAATCAGAGGAGAATATTCCTTAATGAGCTGATCTTTTTGCTTTTGTGTCAGCCTCTTTGGCTCTTCTTTGTACTTTTTTAACAGCGCTGCATTTTTAGCCATTTTTACCCCTGATCTCATTATTCTAGCAAACAGAATCCTGCACTAAAAGTCCAATTCACTCTATGCCACACCGATGACCTGTTCCCAAAATCTTTGTAAACCACTGGATGTCTCAGTTTGAGAATGAGTTCGAATAAGTCTTGTGACCAAGTTTCCTATAGCTTGCGCCGAAGTAGACTGAGGCTCGTGCTTAACTACAAGTCGCTGCATTTGATTGTTGATTCTTAAAACAGGGTCCTGCGGAATACTGCCAACATAGTCCAGTCCAATATTTAAAAACTTACTCGTCACATCTGAAAACTTTTGGTACAGCCTAAGGCCTTCCATTTCATCTTTCACTTGATTGCAAATGAGCGAAAAATGAGACTCGCGGTGCTTCTTATTCAAGACTTTGATCAAGGCATAACAATCTGCCAAACTTGAAGGATCTGGAGTTAGAATCACTCCTCGAGTATCTGCTGCAGAATTAAAATACAAAACATTATCTCCAAGGCCTGGTGATGTATCGATCAGCATGACATCAAAATCTTGTGGGAGCTGACTGACTTTATCAACCAAAGCCCTACGATTGAAATGATCTAAATTTTGCAGTTCACAAATTCCTGAACCTCCAGGAATTAAGAATATATTTGGCATCACTTCCAGTAAAATTTCATTGATTGTTTTTTCACCAGTAATTACGTCATGTATACTTCCATGTGGTCTGACACCAAAAAAGATATCAATGTTGGCCATTCCCATATCACCATCAAAAATTAATACTTTCTTGCCAAGCTGGGCTAATTTAAAAGCCATATTTGCAACAAGAGTGGATTTTCCCACTCCACCTTTGCCAGAAGAAATGCTGATCACTTTAGTTCTTTGTCCTTGCATATTTATTTCCTCACATCGCCCGAGGCGTCTTCAAATTTGTACTGTGTGATCTTCATGAGTAAATCAAGAACTCGCTCACGAGTTGCGAATTCAAAATCATCTGGCACTCGGGGACCAAGACCAAATGAATGAATAGGACAATTATGCCTTTTCATAAAATTATAAATAGTTCCATGTTGAATGGACTGATCGACGGCTGTGAATATCACATCATCAAAACCAATCACGGAATATCTACGAGCTAAATCTTCTGTGTCGGAATCTTTTGCCATAGAAGAAACAACAAAGTGGTACCGACAGCTTAAATCTTTAGAGGGTAAAATATTTTTTAGCTTTTGAATTTCTTCTTGATTCTTAAGGCTAAAACTAGGCACATCTACTAAAACAGTATCGACTTGTGCCAAAAACTTAATAATCTTTGACCAATCTTCAGGTCCACGAATCACGGCAAAGGGAACATTTAAAATTTTCGCATAAATTCGCAGTTGATCTGCAGCGCCAACTTTAAATGTATCCGTTGTAAATAAGGCTACTTTTTTACCTTGATTGATGACCAAGTCACTGGCCATTTTTACAAGCTGGGAAGTCTTTCCACTTCCTGCGCCGCCCATAAAAACATGAATTTTTTCAGACACTGAGGTTTCGATACGAGTGGTATCTAAAATATGTTTTGCCACCCAACCTTCAATCAATGATTTATTTTTCAATTTTGCGACCGGGACTGTTTCTTGAACTTGATTTAAAATATCAACAGCAAAGTCCTCAGAAACTCCCGTTTGAACCAATCTTTCAAACATAAAACTGAGCTCAAAAGGCAGCCCGTAACTTTGCCCTGGATAAGAGCTGACAAACTGCTGAGGCATATTTTCAAATCGAGTCAGCAAATCTTTAAGTCCTGCAATTTCATTTTTTAACTGATTGATCTCTGCATTATCAACAGGTGCTGTCTGAACAGGAGCCATGGCTGGAGCTGCTTCTTCTTGCCATGTATTGCTTGCAAAACTAGCCCAGGCTCTTTGCGCAGCGTTTTTAATTCTGACATCTGCGACTTCATCTTTTCGAGCCTGTTCTTTGGCGTCATCAATTTCGATATAACGCTGTCTTGTCATCTGCTTTGGTTGATTGTCCATATGCCTTTTAACCATGGATTCAATAATTGTTTTTTGAACCTTGGCTGGGCTTTGTTGAAAACGCTGTTTATCTTTTTCATTGATTCTAGATTCGACAAATCTTTTCTTGTGGAGAGTTTCTTCACTGACAGCCGCCGTGATTTCAACACTGCCCTCACCAACTAAGCCAAAGCTTTTGTTGTTATCGCGAGCAGAAAGAATAATCGCATCAGGTCCTAACTGAGTCTTGACCATCTCAAGAGCTTCTTTCATTGTTCGGGCTTCAAATTTCTTAACCTGCATTTCCCAACTCCACGTAAGCAATAGATTTCACGTTAGCTTCTGCGACTAATTCGTTATGAGATAAAACAACAAGCTGAGGTATAAACCGAGATGTCAGTCGATAAATATGTCGTCTTGATGTCGGATTCGTTAGCAATATCGGCTGACCCGCAATTTCAGGATGAGTCTCGACAGTCAATGCAATTTGATTAATCAGAGAATGAGCTGAATTGGGATCCATAACTAATTGCACGCCTTGTTCTGTCTGAAGAAGCGAATTTGCAATTGTTTCTTCGAGCCGAGGATGCAGAGTAATGACCGGAATATTTCCTTGCTCGGTTGTATATTTGGCTGTAATTCCTCGCGCCAAGCCTTTACGTACTCCCTCAGTCAGAATATCTGCATCTTTTGTTTTTGGTGCATCATCAGCTAAAGTTTCAAAAATAGTTAAGAGATCTCGAATTGAAACTTGCTCTTTTAAAAGACTTTGCATAACGCGGACTACAGTTCCCAGAGGCAATAAATCAGGGATTAACTCTTCGACTACTTTTGGATTTGTTTTCTTAAAGTTTTCGATCAAGCTAGAAGCTTCTTGTCGACCTAATAATTCATGCGCGTGAGTGCGAATAATTTCGGTCAAGTGTGTTGCCATCACAGTTGGCAAATCAACCACAGTGTAACCCGAAATTTCTGCTTCTTCTTTTCGATTTGGAGAAATCCACATGGCATCTAATCCAAATGCAGGCTCTTTGGTTGGAATTCCTTCGACTCGTTCAGAAACATTACCTGGATCCATTGCAAGCATGCACTCTGGACGTAACATTCCTCCGCCGACTTTATTGCCTTTAATTAGCAAACGATATTCGCCAGGGCCTAATTGTAAATTATCGCGGATATGAATACTGGGAACAATAATTCCCAAATCCAAAGCAAATTGTTTTCGAATACTGATAATTCTTTCTAATAAATCTCCACTCTTGTCAGATTCAACCACATTAATAAGTCCGTATCCTACTTCCAATTCCACCATATCCAATGGAAGCATTGTTTCAATGTTTTCTTTTTTAGGACCCATGGACAAGGCTTCGTATTTTTTCTTTTCAGTTTCAATTGTTTCAATTTTATATTTAGAAATAACCCAGCCCACTCCACCAAAAATCACTGCTAAAAAAAGAAAAGGTGTCGTTGGTAAGCCTGGAACTAGCGCTAACAATCCAATCACTGTCGCTGTCACGTACACAGCTTTAGGATTTAACAATAACTGAGAAGAGATTTCATGTCCCATATTTTCACCAGAGCCAGAGCTTCGAGTGACGATAATACCAGCTGCCGTTGAAATAATCAGAGCGGGAATTTGAGCCATTAACCCATCACCGATCGTTAGCATTGTGTAGTATTTAGCGGCAGTAGCCACATCTAAGTTTTTTTGAAGAACACCGATTAAAAGGCCACCAATAACATTAATTAAAGTAATAATAATCCCAGCAATGGCATCTCCGCGAACAAATTTCGAGGCACCATCCATAGCTCCATAAAAATCAGCTTCTTGCTCAATTTCACGACGACGCTTACGTGCGTCCGTTTCGTTGATCAATCCTGCATTTAAATCGGCATCGATTGACATTTGTTTTCCGGGCATAGCATCTAAAGTAAATCGTGCTGCGACCTCAGCCACCCGGCCAGAACCCTTGGTGATAACAATAAAATTGATAACTATTAAAATAATGAAAACAATAAATCCAATGACGTAGTTGTTTCCAACCACAAAATTTCCAAAGGCATTGATGACATCTCCAGCCGCTTTAGGTCCCTCATGTCCATGTGTTAAAATAAGACGCGTTGTCGCCACATTGAGCGACAATCGAAACAATGTTGTAATTAACAGCAAAGATGGAAATGACGTAAAATCCAAAGCTCTTTTTGTGTAAACAGCCACTAAAAGAATCAACAAACTGATGGCTAAAGATAAGCTTAATGCCATATCCAAAATCACCGGTGGCAAAGGGACAATCATCACCGATAATATTGCTAATAAGCCCACTGCGATAAATAGATCCGTGTTCTTAGTATATTTTTCGAATCTTTTCAAAAATTGAAAAATATCATCCATTATTTTCTACCCGACTTTCTTTTCTTAAGCTTGTAAACATAAGAAAGGACTTCTGCCACCGCGACAAAAAGCTCACGAGGGACCACTTGTCCTAATTTTAAAGTTTTATAAATTGTTCGAGCTAAAGGTTTATTTTCCACAATAGGAATATTATGTTCGCGTGCGATTTCACGAATCTTTTCAGCGATTAAATCCGCCCCTTTAGCAATAACTTGGGGAGCTGGCAGGTCGGCTGAATACTTAAGCGCGACTGCAATATGAGTTGGATTAGTCACTATGACATCTGCATTTGGAATTTCAGTCATCATTCTTTTATTAGCCATTTCACGTTGGATGCGGCGGATTCGGGCTTTGATCATTGGATCTCCCTCACGCTGCTTCACTTCTTCTTTGACCTCTTGCTTGGTCATCATCATTTTTCGTTCTAAATCCCAACGTTGAAAAAAATAATCTCCCAAGGCTAATGCTAATGAAATAAGACCAATGGAAAAGCAAAGTTTAAAAACGACTACACCAATATAAACCAGTGTCTGCTCAATAGAAAAAGTCATGAGCTTTGGAATTTGTGTCACTTCAGATTTTAAAATAAAATAAAGAACAATTGTGATCGCGCTCATTTTTGCTAAATTTTTCAACCATTCGACAAAGCTTCGCAAACTGAAAATTCTTTTAAATCCTTCCAACGGATTAATTTTATTAAAATCTGGAACAATGGCATCTTCAACTTGCAAAAAGCCAAACTGAATATAGCTTGAAGCAACGCCTAATATTGTCGCTATACAAACCAACGGCAATGTCATGATAAGTGCTTTATAGCCGATAAAATTTAATAGATCAGCATACTCTCCATGACGAATATTTTTTACTAAATCAGGCCCCAGTGTGTAATTAAAAAGTTCAAAAATATTTGAAAATAAAAATCGACCCATGACATAAAGCCCTAAGGCTGCCACTAATAAAATTAGGGCACCACCGAGCTCACGGGTATGAGCTACTTGTCCGCGCTTGCGAAACTCTTCTCGCCTTGCGTCCGTTGCTTGTTCTGATCGTTCGCCCTGCTCGTCAGACATTAATACCCTTCATCAATTGCAATAAATTAACTGCAACCACTTCTATTAAATTATTAAGACCGCTTAAATAAAGCGGCACACAGATGATCATAACCGCTAAGCCCAACATCACTGTGACGGGGAAGCTTGTGACAAGAATATTTAACTGAGGAATGGCTCGACCCAGCAAACCCATGGCTACATTGCTTAGTAAAATTGCTACCATAACAGGAGCACACATTTTCACAGTGATTAGTAAAATCGTTTGTCCAAACAGGGCGACCTCTGAAAAAGGAGCTGTATTAAATGTTAATTGTCCGACTTTGATATAATCAAAACTTTGAGTTAATGCTCCGATAAGCATGTGATGGCCGTTGACCATAAAGAAGAAAAGCATTCCAAGAATACTATAAAACTGCTCTATAATATTTCCTGGGCTTCCAAGTAATGGATTAAACATTTGACCGGCGCTCAGTCCGATTGAATTTGAAATAACTTGGCCCGCCATAGACACAGTATAAAAAAACATTCGACTAAAAAACCCAAGACTGATTCCAACCAAAACCTCGCGGCCGGCTAAAGAAATAATATCATTAGACAAGCCATCAAACACTTTAGGATCAATTTGGATTGAAGGGTAAAGACAAATAGCTAGAGTGACACAAATTAAAATTTTTGCAGGAGCACTAATTTGTTCACTGCCAAAAACAGGTGATGCCACAATAAATGAAATCATTCTGATAAGGACCAGAGCAAACACAAGAACTTGTACTTCAGTCATCATGTACAGGCTGCTCATTACTCCCTAACCAAAGCTGGAAGGCTTTCAAATAAATTAATTGTGTATTGGCTCATCACATCCATCATCCACGGACCCGCAAGTACAATTACAATAGCGACAACAATCATTTTCGGGACAAAGGTAAGGGTCGCTTCATTGATTTGAGTCAATGCTTGAAAAATACTGACCCCTAAGCCGACAACCAGAGTGCTAATCAACAGCGGCGCCGCCAGCAAAGCGGTTGTTCTTAAAGCATCTTGTCCTAAGTGAATGATAAGATCTTCTGTCATTTAATTCCTTACCCGAAACTTTTAACCATTGAGCCGACGATCAAAGCCCAACCATCGACAAGGACAAAAAGCATAATTTTAAAAGGAAGCGAGATAACAATCGGCGGTAACATCATCATCCCCATGGCCATCAAAACACTGGAAGCGATGATATCGATAACTAGAAAAGGTAGAAAAATAATAAATCCAATTTGAAAAGCCGTTTTTAGTTCTGACAAAACAAAAGCCGGAACAAGTGTTAAGGTTGGAACATCGGCTCTTGTTTTTGGCTTTTCAATTTTTGATAACTTAATAAATAAACCTAAATCAGCATCTCGCGTTTGTGAAAACATAAATCTACGCAGTGGTGCTAAAGATTTTTCAACGGCTTGATCCTGAGAAATTTTTCCTGCCATAAAAGGCTGTATTCCATTGGTGTTGACTTCAGTTAAAGCAGGACCCATCACGAAAAATGTTAAGAATAAGGCTAATCCAACAAGCAGTTGATTGGGTGGCATTTGCTGAACACCTAAAGCTTGGCGCAAAAAAGAAAGGACTATAATAATGCGAGTAAAACCGGTCATCATGATTAAAATAGCCGGAGCCAAAGTTAAAACTGTTAATATCATAACAAGTTTTATAGCGCCGACAATTTCGGTGGGATTATCTGTCGTTTTGAATCCTAAGTTCACACTTGGCAAAGTCATTTGGGCCCAAGCCGATGAACTGATCAACATCACTGCAAAGCCAATCAATGTTACATATATCCAGCTGAGATTTAATTTCACTGAAAATTCCTCATACTTTTAAGCCTGCGCTGAACGATGTCTTTTATTCCTGAAATAGCAAAATCTTCTTCCGAAGTTGTTGTCTGGTTTTCTTCTGTAGTTTGTTCTTTTAACGTGGATGAAAAACTTTTTGGCACATCTTCCGGAACGTCTTCGTCTAATAAAGATAATGATTTAACTAAATTTATATTCTGATCAGTAATTCCTATCAAAATAGATTCGCCGGCCACACGAACTAAGGCCAGGCTTCTTTTTGGACCAAAATGATGCTGTGATAAAACTTTAATTTGCGCCTGAATTTGGGAGTTTTTTGGCATTGCATATCTTCGCAAGAAGTAAAAGATACCCCCCGCAAGTAATATTAAAATAGCGATGGTATATATGACTTTACCAACAATTCCTTCTGATGCTGCTGCTTTTTTAGGAGTCTCCAAATTAAGCGGGATCTCGGTTTCCGCCGGAGTATTTATTTCCTTTTTATCAGTCGCCTGTGCTATCAATGTTTCACTTTCTGCAGGGGGATTAACTACAGACTGAGCTTGTGCGACTTGAAAACTTAGCATTAACACTAGAAAAATTGTTTTCATAAATTCCTTATTTGTTAAGCTGTTCAACTCGTTCAGAGGGAGAAATAATATCAGTTAATCGAACACCAAATTTTTCATTGACGACGACGGCCTCACCGCGAGCAATTAATTTGTCATTAACTAAAACTTCCATCGGCTCACCAGCCAATTTGTTAAGTTCTATGACACTTCCTTGCGTCAGATTTAACAGATCGCTAACTGGCATTTTTGTACGACCTAATTCCACAGTAACTCGTAATGGAATATCTAAGATCATCTGTAAATTGCGATCTTTTGCACTAGACATAGCATTTGAATTATCACCGCCTCCAGAGCCAGAATTACCTTCAGACTTGGTTTCCATCGCAGCGGTCATCGCCTCTGCTTCTTGTGCTAGTTTTTCTGCCAGATTATCTAAATCATCTCCCACTTAAATCCCCCTTACTTTTCTATCGGACGTGTCACTTGTACCGCGACTGTTCCATGATGGTTTCCGTAATATCCTTTAAATTTAGCAACGCCTTCGACTTGAACATTCAGCTCACCCGTCGCGTCTTGAGTCAGAGGAATTACATCCCCTGCTTTCATTTCCATAAGGTCTTTCAGGAGAATTTCTGTTTCACCAAGACTGACTTTGATGTCTAAGTGAGTATCCATTAATTGCTCTTTAATAATGGCCGTCCAAAGTTTTTTATCGGTCTGGTCAGACTCAACTTGAAAGCCGTTAGAAAGTTTATGTTTAATAGGTTCGATCGTAGAGTAGGGAATAACCATTGAAATAGTGCCTGTCGCATTTTCAAGCTCAACATCAAATGTAGAAGCAATTACGACATCTGTTGGTGGAACAATGCCGACAAATTGTGGATTAACTTCTGTTCGTACAAAAGAGCATCCGATTTTTTCAACGGAAGCCCACGCATTTTCTAGATCATGAATTCCTAGTTCTACCACTTTACGAACAATACTCAGCTCGATCGGTGTAAAATCTTTTCCATCAATTTTTGTGTAAGGTCGATCTGCCCCACCAAAAAAACTATCGACGAGCGCATAGGCTAATTTACTTTCAATCACCATTAAGGCCGAACCACGTAAATTACCAAAACGCAAAACGCTCATGCAGGTTGGCAGTGGCAAGGTGTTAATAAATTCACCAAACTTAAGAAACTCTGTGCTGGTTAAAGAGATCGAAGCAATTTTTCGTAAAGAGGAAGACAAGCTGACTCGAAAAGCTCTCATAAACTTTTCATAGATGACTTCCAACTGAGGTAAACGGCCCCGAATAATTCGATCTTGGCTGGTTAAATCGTAGGCGACAACTTTTTTATCATCGATGCCTCGAACGCCTCCGCCTCCAGAACCGTTGGATCCAGAGGAGGAATCACTGGCTGTGACCTCGCCTTCGGAGACCGCAGCTAGCAGGGCGTCAACTTCACTTTGGGATAAGACCTGATTCATGGTTAATCCTTAATTATAGATAAAATCGGTGAAGAAAACGTTAGTAATCTTGCCTTTAGTTAAATACGAATTGATGGTGTCTTTGATTTCGTTACGCAGATTATTTTTACCATCTTTATTTGAAACTTCTTCGTAAGTTTTAGAAGATAGAATAATTATGATGTAATCGCGAATTTGAGCTTTACGTTTCTCGATTTCTTCCGAAACACCGTCGCCCTTTAACTCAAGTTCCATATTGACCTTGGCAATTTTTCGACCTTTAGATCCAGCTAAGTTAACAATAAAAGTTTCCAAGGGAACAACTTTACCAACAAATGCTTTCTCTTCTGTCGCTTCGTTTTCTTGAGCTTGTTTTTCACCAGCAATGACGTGTTCAATTTTGGGTTCGGCCGCGTCTTTTTGACGACCTTTATAGAGCATGAAGCCAACAGCTCCAACGATGATGACATTAATAATAGCGACAGCCATCCAGAGCACAGGCTTTTGTCCTGAGCCTCCACTAGCGGATGCAACTTCCGACGCGGCGGCTGCTTTTTCTTCTGCCACTCTATCCTCCTTGATATGAGCGAACACTACTCTAATATTGCTACAGCAACGAAAGTGCCAACTCGACTTACGTTTGTAAGTCGCAGGCTAATAAGACATATTCGATTTTAAAGATTTTTTTTCGATGACGAAGTCATGCTTTTGACAATCAGTGTGTTTCTTCTGACAGCATTGTTGAAACAGACTGGACTAATGTTTGAGTTAAAAGTCCATTTGTTGCCATCACTGAATTTTTATAAGGATCGTAGGTTTTTCCTCTGTAAGTAACAACTTGGCCACCAGCCTCTTGGACTAAAAGTAAACCTGCTGCTGTATCCCAAGGACTTAAATTTCTTTCCCAAAAAGCGTCAAAAACACCGCGAGCCACCATACAAAGGTCGTAAGCAGCGGCACCTGCTCGACGAATTCCACGAGAAACTCTTACTAAATTTGAAAAAATTTTTAACTGTTCATCTAATGCGCTTGTGTTGTCGGCAAAAAATCCCGTTGCAAGCAACGAATTTTTTAATTCTGATGTCTGGCTGACTTTGATGGGTCGACCATTAAGAAAAGCTCCACCACCGCGAATGGCCGTGTAAGTTTCATTCAAAACAGGAACATCAATCACTGCGATTTGTATTTGACCTTGAAATTCCAAACCTAGACTAATGCAAAAAATAGGAAATCGGTGAACATAATTTGTTGTTCCATCCAAAGGATCCAAAATCCAACGAGGTTTAGTCAAAGCCGGAGTCCCGACCTTGGTCCCTGTCAAATAAGACTCTTCTTCACCTAAAAATTCTGATTCTGGAAAAAATTTTAGTAATTGTTTTTTGATAGCTTCTTCCGAAGCCTTGTCAGCTTCGCTCACAAGACCTGCCAAATGTTTCTCTTCAATATGTTCTAAGTGTCCATAATGTTTCAATAAAATCTCTCGACCGAGACGGCAGGCCTGGATCACTTTCAGCAAGACATCTTGATTATTATAATTTTTTACCATATTTACCCCGGATTGACGAATCCATCGCCGAAAGGCTAACATAGAAGTACGGTCAATGGAATGACCTGTTAACAATTGAACGAAGAGGAATCAATGGCCGCGAAATCCGATGCAATTGTCAAATTAGTCTTAGTATTTGTCATTTCACTTTTGTCTTTTGCTGTCGGCACTTTCGTCGGCAAAAAATACAGTGATCAACAACATAAAATTGCTGCCTATGAGCCCATGAAAGAAGAGACTTTAGATCGTGACGTCGCTTCTGCGAAAGCTCCAAATAGATCCGGTTCTATGAGCGATGAAGAAATCGCAAAGCTTGCGGAAGAGTTTGTGACTGACGATGTTGATGAAAGTGAACCAACACCTGCGGTTGCAAAAGTTGAAGTTGCTCGTGCACCAAGTGCTGCCAATCTTAATCCTGCGGCGAAGCCTGTGGCTGTTACTGCGCCTGCAGCGGCTGTTACTTCTCCTCAACAACCCATGAAAGTGGCACAAAATATTGTTGAAGGAACTCATACAGATAAACACCTCGAAGCCAAGCCAGAGAAAGCAAAGTCTGCTAATGAAGTTCGATTGCCAGCCGCTTTACCTAAGAATGTGGCTCAGTATCCAGCGGGAAAATTCACTGTTCAAATCGCTTCATTTAGTAGCGAAGGTGATGCTAAAAAACGAGCGGAAGACTTAAAAAATAAAGGCTACAGTGCTTTTTACCTACCTGCAAAAGTGAATGGTCAGACTTGGTACCGCGTGAGCGTTGGACAATTTCCAAATGAAAGCGAAGCAAAGTCTTATCGCGCAGAATTTATGCAAAAGTCAAAAATCGAAAGTGCGATCATTCAAAAAATGACTTATTAAAGTACTTATTAATTTTAAGCTAAATTTAAAAAAGGGCGACTGAAAAGTTCGCCCTTTTTTTTCTTTTTTAGACTTTTAAAATTGGATCGAAATTCGAGCTAAAGCATCGGGATGAGGATTAGGATCTAAATTTTGTCCACTGATCAGGCGAGCTTCAAGAAATAAAGATAAATACTTAACGGGCGCAAACTCAAGTCCCAACCCAGTGGCTGCAGTCCATTTATTTCCAGACCCTATGGTTTGCTTTATGTTGTAGAAATGAGTTGTCACATGCTCTTGATAAACTCCTAATCCGCCACCAAAAGTGCCACGCATATATTGGCTTTTATAAAAAGAATATCTATACCAGCCCAGCAAATCTTGAAACTCTCTCTCGATACGATAAGTTCCATTTCCACTTGATTCACCAAAACGCGAATATTCAAACGAAACTAAATGTCGAAAGAGGCGTATTCCTAATGCGACATTCACAGGCTCACGCGTTTCCATCACAGGGTTAGTTGCAGCTTCTAAGCGCCGCTCAATACCAAAAGGAGAAATAACCCACTGAACGGGACGGGGCGAATTTTTATCTTCAAAGTTTTTCCACCCGGACTCAATACTTGTTTGAGAAACAGTTTTTTCTGCAAAAGTAGAAGCTGACCAAAGAAGAAGGAAAATGAAAGCTGTACCTTTCATCTAGCATCTCCCACAACTTTGGCATGATTTTGTAGTAAAGTTTCTGGAAGACGGCAGTATTTTTTAAATAGATCAGAATTTTTTGTACAAAAACTTTCAATCACATTCTCGGGCTGTATCAACTGCTGAGTCTGATTGTTCATTAATTTTTCACGCAAATCATTCAACATAAAAATCAATCTCAGGGGTAAAATATTTTGAGAAGCAGGATCTGAATCTTGCCCTACATTGGTTTTACTTAAGTTTCTAAAAAATCGAGCGTACTGATTTCCCAATGAATAAGCATATCGCCCTCCCCAATCCTGAATTTCATCCAGAGCTTTCTCTTTATTTTTAGACATAAGATAAAGATCAAACATACTGTCTATTTGTTCATTGCGAGTTTTTTGAGAAGGAAAACCATACGATGGTTCTTCCAAGGATCGACCGGTTTCACCCGGTATTGAGATGGAAACAAATTTTTCATTCTTAGAATAATGCCAGCCCCAGAAATCGGCCAGGCCTTCATTGAGGGCCTTTAATAAAATAAAATTCTGAAAGTTTCGTTTTAACTCTTTCTCATTTAAGCCCGTAAATTCAGATTCCAAATCGGCAGAACTGCTAGCAGTTTTAATCTCTGTTCTGTGTGTAGAAACTTTTAATGTCTCTGAAAGTCTGCCGGCTTTAATGAGTGGCAGTATCACGAGTTTAGAAAAAATGGAGTGAAAATGCTCGTGCGCAATCACGCCTGAATTCAAAGTGAGTGGTAATCCCATAGACTCAAAATCGACAAAGATCATGGCATCAGAGTTTTGATCATAAAATGAATTGTCACGAACCAGCATATTACTTTTTAAAATTCTTGTTGAAATCGCCACTTTTCGAGGACCCACGTTAAGATCTGCTAAACCCAAAACAGCATCAAAGGCTGATAAATTTTGAAGATGATAATAAATGGCGGCCATTTCAGCAGATTGCCGGTTGGCAGGGACAAAGATATCGTCGTTCATTTTAGTGAACCTTGCGTGAGGAACCTCACCCATAACTAAGGAGCCTTCGATTTTAGGCGCATAATAAAAAATAGCGTATCCGCCTAAGACCCGTCTTAAATCTTCGATCTGATGAAGGGTTACAACTTTAAGTTGAGGCTGATCATTTTCACGAACCGGAATCTGAACCTTGATATCGCCAGTGGCATTTTCAGTCTCTGTTGGGCTTGTGCAGCCCACCACAGAGCTCATTGTGGCCAGAAGCGAAAAGCTCACTAAGAATGTAAAAAGCTTCTTCACAAAAAGGCCTCCACCCACTATAACTTGACCTGATTTTCATCCGTCTTTTTTAAATTAAAAATGACGGTGTAATATAACTGATAATGAGGCCATTTTGTCTGGTTTGGAAAACATTACACATTCTTTGAATCCACCTCAAATGGACGCCGTTTTAACGATCCAAGGACCTCTGCTTATTCTTGCCGGGGCAGGTTCTGGCAAGACTCGCGTGCTCACGCACCGAATGGCCAATATCATCGGCCAAGGATATGCCGCCCCCGATGAGATTTTATGTGTGACCTTTACCAATAAGGCCGCCAAAGAAATGGAACACAGAATTCATGGAATTTTGAATGATATGAATTTTCCAGTTCGCAGCGAACTATGGGTCAGTACATTTCATAGTTTCTGTGTACGAATTTTAAGACGTCATATCGAAATGTTACATTATAAAAGCTTCTTTTTAATTTACGACAGTGGTGACCAGCTTTCACAAATTAAAAAAGTGATGAATATTTTAAATATTAACGATAAAATGTACCCCGCCAAAGGATTTCAATCCCGCATCAGTGCGGTTAAAATGAAAGGTCTTTCGCCAGAGCAAATTGAAATCAACGGCGTGCGCGGAATTATGGACCCTAAATCTTTAGAAGTTTATAAATCTTACGATCTTGAAATGCGCAAAGCTAACGCTCTTGATTTTGATGATCTTTTACTTAAAACCTACGAACTTTTTCAAATGTATCCGGATCTTTTAGCTCAGTATCAAGAAAAATTTAAATACATCATGGTTGATGAATATCAAGACACCAATCACATCCAGTATCTTCTTATTTTAGCTTTGGCAAAAAAACATCAGCAGCTTTGTGTTGTTGGCGACGAAGATCAATCGATCTACAGTTGGCGGGGCGCAGATATTCAAAATATTTTAAGTTTTGAACGAGATTTCCCCGGTGCAAAAATAGTCAAGCTTGAGGAAAACTACAGATCCAGTGGCAATATTGTTCGAGCCGCGACACAGGTGATTCGCAACAACAGTCAAAGAAAAGAAAAAACTCTTTTTACATCTAACCCCGAAGGGGATTTGATCCAAGTTCGCGAAGAAAACAACGAGTATGATGAAGCTCGCTACATCGCTCAAGGTATTCAAAAAATGATGAGCGAGGGCGCAAGCTCGTACAATGATTTTGCCATATTTTATCGGACCAATGCTCAATCACGAGTTCTTGAAGAACAACTTCGCACTTTAGCAATCCCCTACCGAATCGTTGGTGGCATTAGATTTTATGAACGTATGGAGATTAAAGACGTCTTAGGCTATATGAGGCTTTCTTTAAATCCTGCCGATGATATTTCCGTCAAACGTATTATTAATGTTCCGGCTCGAGGAATAGGTAAAACCACCTTGGATCGCCTTGAAGAATTAGCCCATCAAAGAAAAATCACATTACTGGAAGCTTGCCATATTGCTGTGAACGAAAAAACTTTTAATGCGGGAACAGTCAGTAAGATTCGTCGGTTTTTAGATGTGATGGATGATCTGCGCGGTCAGATTAATAATTTTCCTTTGTCAGAGTTTTATCATATTATTTTAGATCGCACGAAGTATCTTCAAGCTCTTAAGGCTGAAGACACTCCAGAAGCTGAAACTCGTATTGAAAACTTAGAAGAACTTGATAATGCCATCGAGCAGTTCAGCAAAGAACGTGGTGACGACGCCACCATTCAATCTTTTTTAGAAGAGATGGCTCTGGTCTCAGACATCGACAATTACGATCAACAAATTAATTCTGTCACCATGATGACTTTGCATATTTCAAAAGGCTTAGAGTTTCCTTTTGTTTTTATTGTTGGACTTGAAGAAAATCTTTTTCCAAGCGGACGATCCGCTGAATCGACCACTGGTGATGAAGTTGAAGAAGAGCGTAGACTGGCTTATGTGGGTATGACTCGGGCGCGAGAAAAACTTTTCTTAACCCATTGTCGCTATCGCCGCGTCTGGGGACAAGAACAACACAACCCACCCTCAAGATTTTTAAGTGAAATTCCAAAAGAAGCCGTGAATTTTACCACCACTGTCGAGCGTTCTGCCTTTGTGAAAAAATACGCAAGCCTGGGAGCAGACGCTTACAATATTCCAAAACATATCCCGGCTGACAGTTTTGATACTCAAGATTTTCCAAATTACGATACTGATGTCCCTACATCAACGGCCAGCTACAATAAGGGAATGAAAGTTCGTCACCCAACCTTTGGCGCTGGCTCTATTTTTTCAGTCGAAGGTTCTGGTCCAGAAATGAAAGTCAGTGTGATGTTTGCTGATAATACAGTGAAAAAGTTTGTGGTTAAGTACGCAAGGCTTGAAAGAATTTAAATTTTGGCTGATTTAAGTTCATCCCATTCTTTGAGATAATCTTCGTAATCAAAAGGCAACCGCATTTGTTCAGAGGCAGGATTAATATACTCAGCTTCGATCCCGTCCCAACCTTTGTACACTCGCTTCAACTTATTTTTTGAAGTTTCAAAATTTGGAACGAGTGTGGCCTTCCCTCCGCCATCGGGAATATCAAGAGATAAAGTTGGCATCGCTAGCCCTGATAAATGACCCCATAATTCTTTTTGTACTTCTAACGAATTTTCAATGGAAGTTCTTAGGTGATCAGTGCCCCTTGAGGGATCACACTGAAACATATAATAGGGTTTTACCCGTAAAAATAAAAGTCTACGAGATAAGGCCTGAACAACCGCAGGATGATTATTGATTCCATTTAATAAAACCATCTGATTCATTACCGGAATGCCGTTATCCACCAATGTTTCCACAGCTTGTGCTGCTTCTGCCGTCAGCTCTCGGGGATGATTAAAGTGGGTCATTACAAATACCGGTTTATATTTTCGTATCATTTGAGCTAGCTTTTCGGTGACTCGCATTGGTGCCACGACGGGCATCCTTGTGCCAATACGAATAATTTCAAGATGAGGAATATCACGCAAATCTTTTAAAACTTTTTCTAATTGCTGATCTGAAACTGTTAACGGGTCTCCGCCAGAAAGAATAACTTCGCGAATACCTTTATGAGATTTAATATACTCTAAAGCTAATTGATATTCTTGAGGCAGAGCTAAGGCTTGATCCTGTCCCGTAAAATGTTTTCTGGTGCAGTAGCGGCAATAAACACTGCAGATATCAGTGATAAGAAATAAAACTCGGTCGGAATATCGATGAATAATCCGGGGCGCAGGGTTATTTTTCATCTCGCCTAAGGGATCTAGCATCTGCTGGGAGCCATCTGAAAGCTCAGAAGCTTCGGGCATGAGTATTTTTCGAATAGGATCTTCGGGGCCATTTTGTGCGAGGGCTGCGTAATACGGAGTTGATCTGATATTAAATACTTTTTCTCCATGAATAAAAGCCGCTTCTTCGCCATCAGTGAGCTTAAAAGCTTTCTTAAAATCCTGGTGATTTTTGAGAGAATTTCTAAGCTGCCAAGTCCAATCCATCCAATCATTTTCTGATATGGCTTCAGGCTTTGGAGTGATTTTGAAGTTAAAAATAGCCATTTTTAGTCTCTTTTAGGGGGCTTTAAAAATCATTAAATACACCACTAACTCTATGAAATCACGGAAAGAACCACCCTTCTCAGAATGGGGCACTAGAATTTACACACTTTCTCATTGTGAAACGTCTTTTCTATCTGGTCATAAAATTCAAACTTTTTAAATACTTACAAGATTTATGGGGACTTCCATAATTGGTTTGATTCTCGCTTATTATTTAAGTGAAGAAACCGGTCATGATGACCCTATATAAGGAGGATTATATGAAACAACAACACAAATGGGGCATTACAGTATGCCTATTAGCTACATTAAGTTTTAATTTAGGACATCTCTTTGATGGATCAGCAGGTCGTCTAGATCTAGCCTCTACTGAAGGTGGAGTGACAGATGTTATTGCCACTGAAAAATTAACGCCTGCAAAACCTGCCAAAAAATTAAGTCATCAGGGAAAAGTTAATGTCTCTGGCGCTGAAACAAATGCCACCATCATTGATATCGGAAATGGCAAAGCCACTTTCGTGATCGATAAAAAAGCTGATCCACGTAAAGCACTTTGTGACAGTTGTGGTAATGGTGTTTTCACTTCAGACATTAATTACACCAGCGCTATCGAAGACTTATCTGCATCGATGGAAGAGGCTGAAAAAATTATTTTAGCATCTGTTCCAAATGCTCCAAATAAAACTAAATCAAAAGAATCAAAAATTGATTTATCAACAATTGCTCCAGAAGATATGACTGACGATCAAAAAGATCAGCGTGCTGATGATTTATTAGCAGAGATCGAAGATTCATGTGGAGAGATTGAAAAAGATGCTGCCGCAGTCAAATGCTATACCAGCAAATTAAAGTCGACACTTAAAGACTCTGAAAATAAAAAGATTTTTGGCAAAAACCGCCAAGAAAAAGTTGAAGATTTTATAAGCGAGAATGTGAAAGAGAAAATTTCAAGTTCATTAACTGAATCAAAATTCAGTGAATCTTCAGCTGACCAAATTGAAAAATTACACAAAGCTTTACCTGGTCATTACAAAGACGCTCGTAAAATGATTATTGAAGCTTCTGTTGAAGCTGCAAAAACAGCTGCGGTAGAAATTAAGAACAAAGAAAATATGATTCAAGAATTGGACGCACGAATTGCTGACCCTAATACGCCATTGCAATCTAAGCAGCGCAGCCTCAATAGAATGCAAACTTTGATGTATGAAGTTGGTCAAATGAAACAGCAATTTGGTCCAAAGGTGACAAGTCTTTTAGAAAGAGAAAATCAATTAGGCTTAAACCATGCTGTCAAAGAGAACTTTATCGAAGAAAACTTTCGTGACCAATTAATGGATCGTTACGATGATCTAACATCACGATTATTTGAGTCCAACACAAGTCACACGAATGGCAGCCTAGTTCCTACTTCAAAAAGATTTGTTGAAGGAAATTCGAATGGTGTTCAGCGCTTGCAATTCGGTCAAAAACTACAAATTCCAGGTGGCTCTTCACAAAGATCTCAACAACCTGGTTCAGTAGGAAACCAATTGAACGAAAACCGTCAGCAAAATAACGGAAGCTTTAGTCGTCCACCAGCGCCACAGTTAAATCCAGGTACCGGATCTGTTGGAAATAACAACGTTCCACCTGCGTTTTAATAAAATTAAAAATTATTTATGAACCGATCCTCCACGAGCCCAAGACGGGCTCGTTTTATTTTGAGGATAAAGATTAAAAAGTGATCGCAATTTTAGATTCAAATCCAAAAGTTGAAGAGACATCTAGATTGCTAGTGCCATTTTTGAAAGCATCGCCTGGTTGAAAATATCCAATACGATTCATCCATTGAAAATTGTTTCGCGGCTTAAAAACCAATTCAAAGTCATACTCAAAACCTAAATTTTTACTGTAACCACTTGCATTGGTTGGATTCAGCCAGCTTTGAGCATAGGTCAAAGAATTGCTGACATCCCATTTTTCGTTCCAAGCATATTTAATTTTCGGAGAAATGTACCAAGCGTTACCAATGGCTTCATCATCCACTGAATTTGAAAGCCCGCGTCCCGCCGATTGATCTTTGATCGCAGTTGTTGTTAAAAAATCTCGTTGACCTAAACGATGGTTGAATAACAAAAAAGCCACATCGTAATTGCGATCAAATTGAAAGCCTTCATTGTCCGCTGTGGTGGGATCATTTCCTGTGGCCATACCGGCGCGTAGATTCCAATCCCATTTTGATTCTGGATTTGGAAAATACCATTCCGTTGCAATACCGTAAGAATTAATTTTTACAAACTCGCCCGAGGAAGTTTGAATTCCCGTATCGCCAGTTAAAAATGAACCCTCGATTTTAAATCCAAATCGACTCCATTGCTTACCTAGTAAAAAATTTGTTCTTTGAGTTGAATATTCACTGACAACAGTTCCTGTTGTCCCGGTAGGTAGAAAGCGAGTGGTATCGATATCATTGGCGCCAAAAGAAGATTTTCTTTTTTCAACTAGCACAGCTAATTTAGATCCACTATCTGGAGCTTCATAGCCCAATTCAAGAATTTCATCTTGAATCGAATTTCCTTGCCCCACATCTAGATCGTAAACCCGGCCCAGCATGGGCATAAAATAAAAATTTCCAATGATAAATTTGTAAGCAACAACATCACGCGTATTATACCAGTGATCAAAAGAGCCGTTACCAGCACTGTAGGTCATGCCAGTTCCAAATTCAAAAGGAGTACGACCGATGAGTAATGACCCATACTCTTGATTTAACTTCATATAAAGTTGGGAAGCCATCACACTCGATGCATTTTGAGTTTTTGAATTTACATTGCGCCGAGAACCATCCGTCGTCGGTGAAGTTGGCAGACCCGCTCCCCAAATTTGTCCCACTTGCGAGTTTTGATAAGCCGCATCGCTTGAATTTAAAATATCAAAGCGACTGACGATATCAACACCGTCAGAGGGAATAATTTTTGGCGAAAGATAAAGGTAATTTAAACCATAAGCTTTTCGCTCACCAGGTGTTGCCAAAGAAGGGCGATCAACTTGAGTCCACTCAAATCGATAACCGCCTGTCCAATCTAGCGAAGTGGCAAAAACTGTCGATGTTTTAAAAACTAAAAATAAAATAACACTGGTGTATAATCGCATAAATCCTCTTTAATTTATTTTTGAAATAAACCCATGACGTCACTCTCACGGAGAATGACCACATCGGCGCCTTGAATATCAATTTTACTGCCTGAGTACTGAGGAAATAAAATCCGGTCTCCCACAGATACATCAAGAGGACGAATTCGACCTTTTTTATCTCGGTGTCCTCGGCCAATAGCAATAACATGTCCTTCTAAATTTCCAGTCACCGTAGAAACCGTATCAGGAATATAAAGTCCACCCGCTGTTTTTGCCTCTCGCTCTGTCAATTGCACAATCAACCGATCATCAAGCGGAGTTAAAAACTTAGTCAGATCAACTTTGGGTTGAATTTTAGCTACAACCTTTTTAGCTACCACTTTTTTAGAAGCAGCTTTTTTCAAAGCTGGATTTTTTGAAGATTTTTTGGCAACTTTAGTTGCCGGCTTTTTAGTCATTTTCTTTTTCTTACCTTGGGCCACGTTTTCCTCGTTCTTCTTCGTAATATTTTTTATACATGATGTCCCACTCAGGGCTACCTTCCATGACACCTCTTTTAAGCGAGGCCACTTTATTTCTAGCTGCGGTATCAATGTCTTGATCATCTTTAACAAACTCGGCAATGGCTTTTTTTGTGGCGCGCAATGCTTGATCTTCATCACTAAAATCAACCAAGTCGTCATTCCAAACGCTATCAGTGATCAAGTGGGCCCAGTGAGACTGACGATCTTCTGATAAAATCATAGAATCACCTTTTTTTCTTTAGCCAGCTTTTGCTTTAAAATTGGATACATCTTAAACCGCTGAAACTCGCCGGCATTGGTACGCTCAAGCTGATCGAGCATATTATTAACATCTCGATCAAGATCGGATTCTTTTTGAATTTCAGCTTTCATCACCTCAAGGACTCGATTAAGCACAACGCCTTCATCAGCCTTAAATGTCACCAGATTTTGTTTTTTCCAGTGGTCTAGAACTTTACGTGCGAGCGATTGCATCTGACCGGGCGTCAATTTCATTGTTTTCGTCACCCTTTTTGGTATTTTGAGACCATGTTGTTTCGCTCTCGATTAAAGACCATTTTACTTGTGTTTACAATCTTTCTGACGCTCTTTATCATCGGACTGATAGCGGCTTTCTGGCATTTGGATGGCTTGATGACGCAAAAAATGGCTCAGAAGCAACTTCTGGAGCCCACTGCATTCTATGCCTACCCTGTCACTTTTAAAAAAGACGAGCTGTGGACCCCTGAAGATATCGAAAAAGAATTTCTACGAAGCAATTACCGATCGCGAGCCCCGAACCAAGTTCTTTTGGCCGGCGATTATTTTCGAGGAGATCACAACCTATGCACCGCGAAGACTCAAAAATCTTTGCCAGAAGAGTGGCAAAGTTGTTTTGCTTTTGTTAGGAAAAATTCCCAGGCCGCAGAAGTTCATTGGATTTTTTTAAGCGCAACTTCAATTGCCGAATTATGGAGCCCGCAAGGAATTACTACAGAGGCTCAGCTTGAACCTTTATTGATGGCTCAATATTTAGATACTGAGCCTTTACTGCAAAAGCAAATCGAACTCAGCGACGTTCCCGTTCAGTGCATGAACGCTGTCATGGCCATTGAAGATCAGAATTTTTTAGATCATCAAGGTTTTAGCTTCACAAGTTTTTTGCGGGCTATTTATAAAAATGTGATTCTTCGACAAAGAGCTCAAGGCGGAAGTACCATCACTCAGCAATTGGTTAAAAATTATTTTCTAACCAATGAAAAAACCTACAAAAGAAAATTTCAAGAACTGATTATGTCGGTTCTTTTAGAATCTCGATTTTCTAAAGACGAGATTTTAGAAACCTACTTAAATATTATTTATATGGGACAAAGCGGAGCTTTCAGGGTGCATGGCTTTGATGCGGCGGCTGAATATTACTTTCAAAAAGATTTAAAAGATCTTCAACTTCATGAATGTGCCTTGTTAGCATCGGTTCTTAATAGTCCCGGTCTTTATAATCCATGGAAAAAACCTGAGAATGCAACAAAACGTCGTCATCTTGTTTTAGGAAAGATGCGAGAATTAAATTTTATTAGCACTGAAGATTCGGTGGCAGCAGCTGCAAAACCTTTAACCGGAGCCTTGCCAAAAGCGCAAGCGCAAGAAACAGCTCCTTATTACATTGATGCGGTTCGAAAATTTTTAGTAAAAAATAATCTGCCCCTTCATGGTGTAAAAGTTTTCACTGCTCTTAATCTTCAGGCCCAGCAAAGAGCGCAAGAATCTTTACAAAATCATCTGAGCTCTCTTGAAAAAAACAATCTGCCCATCAAAGCCAAAAAGGAAATGGGTCTTCTTTTAGAGGGCGCCGTTCTGAGTGGTGATGCCGCAACAGGGCTTGTTCATGTTTTAGTAGGCGGTCGAAATTTTAGAAAAACTCAGTTCAATCGCGCCATAGATGGGCACCGGCAAGTAGGATCCATCATGAAGCCATTTGTTTATCTCAGTGTGCTTCGATCTTTAAACGCGGAAGGGAAACCTTTTCTACCGACCACTTTGGTGCTCGATGAAAAATTTAAAATAAAATATGAAGGAAAATCTTGGACGCCAGAAAATTACGGTAATAAGTATTTTGGCTCAGTGCCTTTGTTTTTTGCTCTCAAAAATAGCTTGAATGCATCGACGGCTAAAATTGGATTGGATGTGGGATTAGATAATATTATCAAGACGGCTTATGATCTGGGAGTCCAATCTAAACTTAAACCCTTCCCGGCATTAACCTTGGGGGCTTTTGAACTTTATCCTTTTGAAGTTTTAAGATCCTACATGGCACTTTCTCAAATGGGGCAAACTCCGGAGTTAAGTTACGTTTTAAAAGTCGAAGATAGGCAAGGTCAATTGCTGTATAAATTTGAACCTCAGATCACTATATACGAAGACCCTGCCTCCGTCGCAGTGCTCGTAGGTATGATGAAGCAAACTGTTCAAACCGGGACTGCAAAAGCAGTGCTTGCCAGTGGTTTCACCTCCCCGGCCGCTGGTAAAACGGGAACAACTAGTGATTTCAAAGACACTTGGTTTGCAGGCTTTACTCCAAAAATGACGACGATTGTTTGGGTGGGTTTTGATCAGAATGAAAAAACTGGCTTAACTGGGGCTAGTGGGGCTGTGCCTATCTGGATTGATACTATGAAAGCCTTAACTCTGCGCCAACCGATCATTGATTTTTCTTGGCCGGAAAATACGGAGAAAGAAATATTTACTTCTTCAGAACTTGAAAGAATGAATGCTATCGATAATCCCGAAGACAAGCAGTCCATAGAATTGATTTTTAAAAAAGGAACTAGGTAATGAAATGCCAGATCATTTGCCATGGCCAAACTGAAACTGTGGAAATGATTTCCCAAGAAAGTTTTTTAGAGGCGGCCCTTCGCGCCGGTCTCGAGCCACCCTATTCTTGTTTAGAGGGAGTTTGTGGAACTTGCGAAGCCAAAGTCGAAAAAGGCGAAGTGATTTTGCCGTTGGATAACACTTCAGACTCTTCTAATTTAATTGTGAAAACATGTATGACAAGACCAAAGTCAGACACGATTATTAACTTCGATAAGATTTAAGCTCTCCTCTGGACCCGAGACTAGCGGGAATTTAAAATATCCATTGAATCATAAATACGGCGTGCCATTCTAGATTGGTATGTCAATGAATGCATTCAATGTAAAATTTTGGGGCGTCAGAGGATCACTTCCCTCAACGCAAATTCCATACGATTGGTGTGTGCACATTGATGGACTCATGCGCAGTTTTTTTGCGGCAGGTTACCGGGATGCTTCGCAAATTTCAAAATTTTTGACCTCTCAAGATGTTCCTCATGTCGGAGGTTACGGCGCGGCCACCACTTGCGTGGAAGTTTATAGCCCGAAAGCTAAATTAATTATTGATGGCGGCAGTGGTATTCGAATTTTGAGTGAAAAAATAATGAGCGGAACTTATGGTCGCCCCAAAGGTCCATTTCATATTTTTATGACTCATTTTCATTGGGATCATGTGATTGGTTTGCCCTTTTTTACACCGCACTTTATGCCGGGAATTCCCATCCATTATTACGCCGTTCAGCCCGAGCTTGAAGAAATGGTTCGTGGCGTTTTTAAAAAGCCCTACTTTCCTGTGGCCTTTGAAGATTTAACCTCGAAAATTCAATTTCACGTTTTAGAACCTCGCAAGCCCATTATGATTGGGGACTTGAAAGTGACACCTTATCAATTGGATCACCCAGATCCTTGTTGGGGATATAAAATTGAAAATGGTGGAAAAGCTTACGCCCATTGCGTGGATACCGAAGGAACTCGTGTCAGCCGCGAAGAAATGGGCCTAGATCTACCACTTTATGAAAAAGCAGATTTAATGTACTTCGATGCTCAGTATACTTTTCCGGAGCTTGCAGAAAAAGCCAATTGGGGACATAGCGCGGCTCAGATTGGTTTAGATATTGCGTTTCGCGAAGGAATTAAACAGGTCCTTTTTGCCCATCATGATCCAGGCGCAACGATTCATCAGATCCAAGAAATTAAACGCCAAACTCTTGAGTACTACACTTGGCGGCTAGAAAATGCGAAAGACTCAAAAGAAGATATCGAGCCCGTTCTTTGGGACTTTGCCCACGAGAGTATGGAAGTAAAACTCTAGTTATAAAAATTTCTCAATTTTAGCGACTTTTTGACACCGATAATTCCCTATATTCAAGAGTTTAGACCTCCCTTTTCAGGCCTTGTTATTGCAACTTATTGTTTGGACTTGAAGATCGGTGTCAAAACGACACTGTTAATCTAAGGGATATATCGGTTATGATTCAAAACAAACTCCAGCCTAAAATTCAGTTGCGACGTTTTAAGGATATCGTTGCCTTTAAACGCGGGACAGAAAATCCTGTGGCGTTTCATTCGCGCAATATGGAAATGGCCGAGCTGAGTTCTGAAGCCTGGGAGGCCTTGCCGGTCGCAAGCTTTCTCAATGCAAATACAGAAGGTCTATTGCAATTAACAAATGCCGCTGAAGAATTACGGGGCTGGGAGAACAGCGAAAATCCTGATGTCTCTGCCGTTCCTCTGAAATTTACAATTCGAAGCCTGACCATCAATGTGACTCAAATTTGCAATTTGCACTGCACCTACTGCGCGGCGGGTGGAGATGGAACTTATGGCGATGTCATCAAAAAAATCTCCGTAGAAAAAACTTTGCCGCAAATTCGTTTCTTCCTAGATCAGTTGTCATCGGGAAGTTCTTTTCATATCAGTTTTCTTGGTGGCGAACCTTTGCTTTATCCTGAAGCGATAAAGGCCATTGCTGATTACACAAATGAAGAAGGCGCAAAAAAAGAAATCTTTGCGACCTTTAAAATCACAACCAATGGAACATTATTAACCGATAAAAACATTGCGATGCTCAATGATATTGGCTGTGCTGTAGATATCAGTTTAGATGGGCCCGCCGAAGTGAATGACTCTCGTCGACCCGATCGTGCGGGCCGTGGCGCTACTGCAAAAATTTTGGAAGGCTTAAAAAAATTAGCTCTGCAAAGAGATAGAATTCCTTATATTGAGCTTCACTCCGTCATGGATCCGAATCATTTTGATGTCGATGCAACTTACAATTTTTTTAGAACATTGCCAGTAGATCGTTTTGAATTTACCTATTCAGTGAATGAAACGAGCACGGATTCTTCGGAAAAATTTGTTGAATCCTATGAAAAGGCCGCCGAGCGAGCTTTTATTTTAGGAGGCGAAAAAGAGCTGCGCCGCTTTCACTTATTTGATCGATATTTTACTGTTTTAGATAACCAAGAAAGAATCGAAAACCATTGCGGTCTAGGTAAAACTTTGGCTGTAATTGATGCCAGAAACAGAATTTTTAATTGCCCTTGGGCTGTGGGTGATAAAAAAAATCAAATCGGCGATGGGGCGACTTTAGATTACGATCAGCTTGAAAAGTACTCTCAAAGCCAAGTTGAAACGAACAAGTGCGGCGATTGCTGGGCCCGCTTTTTATGCGGTGGCGGTTGCTCATTTGTTCATGAAAGTTTGGATGGAAAGAATATAAATAAAAAAAATGACTTTTGCTTTAGAACTAGATATTTAGCAGCCGTCGCCTTAAAATACTACGGCCTTAACAGAGGAATAAATGATGAAAAAGACAAGGGAGCGCCCCATGGCCGACAAGAAACACATTAAAAAGATTCACGTCAAAAAAGCAGAAAAAAATACAATGCTTTCTGCAAAAGGTGGAGACGGCTGCATTCCCGTCAGATAATGTCTTTTCATGGCAATACCACCGCTTTTAGAAGAATCCCGAAAGTCACCGTCAGCGTGGCCTCATAAAAAAATACTGGTTGGTGTTTTGCGCTTATTTTTAGCGCTGACTCTGGCCTTTTTTATCACTCAAATAAGACTCGATTTTTTTGAATCTTTTCTCTATGACATTCGTGTCAGACTACGCCCACTCCCCGCTATGTCTGATCAAATTTCTATGGTGATGATTGATGAAGCGACGGTTCAAGCTCTTAAAAATGAGCCCAATGCCAACGATGTACGAAATCTTATCGAAAAATTAAATTCTTACGAACCACGAGCGATTGTCTTTGATTTGGATTTAAAGGATTTGCAAGGGACCTTTAAGACAAAAGAAGCCTTGGCCGAAATTTCGAAGAAGACTTCTGAAGTTTATTTTATGATCGAGGATTTAGGGGTTCAAGGACAAGACATTCGATCGTCTTACGAAGAACCACTGAATGAGCTGCCTGTTTTTCCTGGCTTAAAAAGTGCTGACATTAGTAATTTTGCAAAAGACGGAGTCTCTCGGCGAATGATGATCGCCTACCAAGGCCGTAAAATGCTGCATTTGCATTTGGCTGAAAAGATCAATCCTGATTTGAAAGATCGCACTAAAATTCGAGGACTTTTTGATTTTTTAGACAGTGATCAATTGTATATTAATTTTCATCCCGAAGGCTCATACCCGCAATTGAGCTTTTCGAAAGTATTAGAAGGCTCAGCTGATCCCAGTTTCTTAAAAAATCGAATTGTCTTGGTCGGACAAGATTTAAAAACTTCTAAGTTAATAAAAATTGGCAATGAAAAGATGGAACGGGATTACGTAAGAACGCCCTACTCTAGGGATATCCTAGCGATGACATCCACTGAACTTCATGCCAACATGTTTGATACTTTGATTTTAAATAATGCCCTTGTACGAGTGTCTTTTTGGTGGGATTTTATTTTTGTTGGATTGATTTCTATCCTTACAGTTTACGTGGTTTTTTCTTTGCGCCCACTGCTGGGTTTATTTATTTTAGGTGGAAGTTTATTTGGCTTTGGACTTTTAGGCTTTTTTTCTTTTTGGCCCTTTGGTCTTTGGATTTCAATGTCGCATCCATGGTTAGCTATATTCCTCTGTTATTACTTTTTTATTCCTTACCGTTTGATTATCGAAAATCGTCGCAGCTGGGAAATATATCAAAAGCACAGATTGCTCAAACAGGTCGAAGAACTTAAAACCAATTTTATTTCGATGATGTCCCACGATTTAAAAACACCGATTGCGAGAATCTTAGGAATGACGGATGTCATTTTAAGGGATCCCACTCAGATCAGTCATCATCAACAGGAAGCTGTTGATACGATCAAGCAATCGGGTGAAGACTTACTAAAGTTTATTAATTCCATCCTTAATTACGGACGTATTGAAAGCCAAGCTGTCCAGCTGCATAAACAGAGTAAAGACGTGAACTCCCTTTTAGATGAGGTGATCTCTAAACATGATTTCTTGGCTCGGTTGAAAAAAATTCAGATTTTAAAGGAATTTGAGGTCCTTTTTCCAATTTTGGTCGATCCCGATTTGATCAAACAGGTGCTTTCGAACCTGGTTGAAAATGCCATTAAATATTCTAATGAGGAGACCAAGATTTTGATCTCTACCGAGGAGCAGAATGGGGCTATTGTCATTCAGATCGCAGACCAGGGCCCTGGTATTGCTCCCGAGGATCTACCCAACTTGTTTATGAAATTTTACCGCAGCCAAAATGCTAAAAGTTCGACGATTAAAGGCTCGGGTTTAGGGCTTTATTTAGCCAAATATTTTGTTGAACTCCACAGCGGGAAGATCTTTGTAGAGTCTACATATGGCCAGGGTTCAACTTTTACGGTAGAACTACCTATATCTTAAAGCATGAGTTTTAACCGGGGGGATTTGATGTTGAAGGTATTA
The DNA here is from genome assembly GCA_043720615.1 of Pseudobdellovibrionaceae bacterium. Classification (GTDB taxonomy): domain Bacteria; phylum Bdellovibrionota; class Bdellovibrionia; order Bdellovibrionales; family Bdellovibrionaceae; genus JAYWDA01. The sequence goes on from JAYSSI010000033.1 coordinate 91,660, forward strand.
GTTGTTGATGACGACTCAGGACTGCGGTTCTCGATTCGCTCGGCTCTAGAATCAACGCGACGGTTTAATATTGAAGATGCCTTTGATGGCATCAATGCCCTTGAAAAATTTAAAGCAGCCACTGAAAAATTCGACATTGTTTTAATGGATGTCGATATGCCTCGCATGAACGGTCTTGAGACTCTTAAAAAAATTAAAGAACTAGAACCAGCAACAATTATTTTAATGTTAACGGCTCATGCTGAATTAAGTGATGCGGTCCAAGCTGTTAAAGATGGCGCTTATAATTATCTATCAAAACCTGTGGCGTCTGAGGCTTTAATTGAGCTGATTGATAAAGCCGTTGTTGCCAATACTTTAATTTCTAATATCGCAGCTTCTGCTCCTGTATTGGTGGAAGAAGGACGTAAAATAATCGGCAATACTTCGCAGATGCAGAAGGTATTTAATATTATTCACCGCCTTGCAAAAGTGGACACTCCGGTTTTAATTCGTGGAGCTTCAGGCACGGGAAAAGAACTTGTGGCCCGAGCGATCCATTTTAATTCGACTCGCAAAGATTCAAAATTTGTGGCGATCAACTGTTCGGCCATTCCAGAAAATTTATTTGAATCAGAATTGTTTGGTCATGAAAAAGGTTCTTTTACCGGTGCTGACCAACGTAAAATTGGAAAATTTCAATATGCAGAAGGGGGAACTTTATTTCTTGATGAAATCGGAGATATGCCTCCTTTGATGCAAGTTAAAATCTTACGTGTCCTTCAGGAGAAAATGTTTGCTCCTGTTGGCGCGAATCGAGAAATTCCATCGAATGTAAGAATCATTGCCGCTACGAATCGGCCATTAGAAGAAATGAACAAAACAGGACAGTTTCGCGAGGACTTATTTTATCGCCTGAATGTGGTCCCTATATTTTTACCCTCTTTAGCAGAAAGAAAAGATGATATCGAAAAAATGATATCAATCTTTATCAAAAAATTTAATGAGAATCACAAAAAACGCATCACTGGAATATCAGCAGATGCTATGGCCGTTCTTAAAAAGTACAACTGGCCAGGCAATATCCGTGAATTAGAAAACGTGATTGAGCATGCTTTTGTTTTGGAACCCACTCACGTTGTCACTTTGGCTTCTTTGCCTGAAGCACTGCTTGATGCTTGTGGAGTTGACCTTCTCCAATTAGCCAACGCGGTGAATGAAGCTAAGCTTTCTGAGACGAATGAAAGTTCATTGGTCGGAGATACTAACGGCGGATCAGATAATACTGATTTGGATGACGAGAGCGAATTAGATGCAGATATTGTTCATATTTTAGGTGAAGGCGATCAGCCTTTATCGGGAGATCTTGATTTCAATGCGCAGAAAGAAGCTTTTGAAAAAGAATTTATTGTGAAGGCTTTAAAAACATTTAAAGGCCGCATCAACCAAACAGCTTTGCACGCAAATATACCTAAGAAAACCTTACTTCGCAAAATTGAGAAGTACGGAATCAACGCAAAAGATTATATTGCTTAACCTCTGATCGAAGTGGAAAGACTTGAGCTGCTGCGACTAAATAATTGCAAAGTTCATGTCTTTTAATGCTTTGCATTAGTTGACTCAAGTGAGACCGAACTTTAGATTCATTTCCTTCATGGCAATGAATCCCCTCCCCCCTCAGGCTTATACCAAAGATACTTTATTGCGAGCCTATGCTTGGCTTCAAAATCAGAATGCTTCCATCCGCGGAATGGCGACGACTCCGGATATTTTGGTCAGTCTCTATTTAAAAACTACCCGAGATGGTGAAGAAGCTTTGGATCGACCCAGCATTCAGAATTTTAAAAATGAATTAAAAAGCTTGGCTGGATTGATGGGAGAACTTGAGATTGGTCAATCTAGACCCAGTTCGGGACAAGCACCCAAAGTAAAATCACCAAGTGCCGAAGAGCTTGCGACGCAGGCTTATTTGGCGGCTTCGGCTTCAACATCCATTTCTGAATTTAATTCAAACTTTATTCCTCCCGCCAGCACAAGCCCTCCACCGCAGCCATCACCTTCTGCTAAAGCCACCTCTATCTCGCGGAGCTCTGGCTCTGCTTCAATCTCTGGTTCTAGTTTGGCAACAGGTCTAGATACTTTGTCGGTTCAAATGCTGGATGAAATTAAAAATGGATTTAATTTGAGTGATCAATCAGAAGCGTTAAGAATGTTAATCAAACTAGGTTACGAAAAAGCAAAAAAAATTCTGATCGAATAAAATAAGGGCTTTAAAAAATATGTCAAACACTCCGGACTACAAATCCACCGTTCGCTTGCCGCAGACTGATTTTCCAATGAAGGGAAATCTTAATGTCAAAGAACCAGAAATTCTTAGCAACTGGAAAGACAAAAAGATCTATCAACGTGTTGTTGCAAAAAATGCCAGCCACAAAAAGTTTGTTTTGCCTGATGGTCCTCCTTACGCCAACGGCTCGATTCACATGGGTCACTGTCTTAATAAAATTTTAAAAGATATTATTATTAAATATAAAAATATGACCGGGTTTTCAGCCGCTTTTATTCCTGGATGGGATTGCCATGGGCTTCCTATCGAACACAAAGTGATGAAAGATTTGTCTGAAAAAAAATTAAAAAAAACAGACGACGAAATTTTGCAGCTCTGCCGTGAAGAGGCTTTAACTTGGGTCAACCATCAGCGCGAGCAATTTAAGCGTTTAGGTATTTTAGCTGATTGGGAAAATCCCTATCTGACAATGTCAAAAGAGTACGAAGCTGAAGAAGTTCGAGAGTTTGCAAAAGCTTTTAAAAAAGGTGTGATTTACCGCGGAGAAAAGCCAGTTTTTTGGAACTGGGCTTTGAAAACGGCTTTGGCCGATGCTGAAGTTGAATACCACGATCATAAAAGCCCTGCGGTGTATGTTAAATTTCCTGTGACTGATGCTGCCACTTTGAAAAAAATTGGTTCTAAAAATTCCAAAGTTAATTTTGTCATCTGGACAACAACTCCGTGGACTTTACCAGCCAATGTGGCGATTTGCTTACATCCTGATTTTGAATATGGAATCTATGAAATTAATAATGAAGCCATTGTCGTGGCTAAAGCTTTAAAAGAGTTTTTTGAAAAAGACACAGGTCATACTTTAACTTTAGAAAAAACTATTAAAGGTGTTGATTTAGAAAAAGGGAAAGCCAGACATCCTTGGATTGATCGGGACTCTGTTATTATTCTTGGTTCGCATGTGACTCAAGATGCGGGAACGGGTGCTGTTCATACGGCTCCAGGACACGGTGTGGATGATTTTAGAGTGGGTCAAACTTATCAACTTCCTGTTCTTTGCCCGGTGGATGATTGCGGACTTTTTACCGATGATGTGCCTGAGTACAAGGGACAAAATATTTTTAAGGTGAACCCCTTAATTGTCGAGCGTTTAAAAGCTTCGGGACTTTTATTAGGTTATCGTGAAATCACTCATAGCTATCCGCACAGCTGGAGATCAAAAACTCCTTTAATATACCGAACGACGCCTCAATGGTTTTTAGGAATTGATTTAGAGGGTTCTGAAATTCGCGCAAAAACGATGAAAGCTTTAAATGATATCGAGTTTTATCCCGATTGGGGCGAGGCTCGCTTTCGCGCTATGATTGAAGGTCGACCTGACTGGTGCCTAAGTCGGCAGCGTATATGGGGAGTCCCGATTCCCATTTATTATTGCAAAGCCACGGGTGAACCCTTAGCTGATGCTGATATTATGATGAGAATCGCTGATGTGATTGAAAAAAATGGCATTGAAGCTTTTTGGAAAACGGCCCCTGAAGATGTCATTGCCAATTTTTCTGTAAAAGGAAAATTTGGCTCTGAAGGCTTTAAACACGGCCGAGATATTTTAGACGTTTGGTTTGATTCAGGGATTTGCCATGCGGCCGTTCAAAAACTTCGCCCAGAGCTTGGCTTTCCAGCAGATATTTATTTAGAAGGAAGTGATCAACATCGAGGATGGTTTAATACTTCCATGTTATCTTCTATGGCCACCAATGGCGTGTCTCCTTTTAAAGCCCTTTTGACTCATGGAATGGTGACAGATTCTCAAGGTCGTAAAATGAGTAAATCGGTTGGCAATTATGTCGACCCGCAATCGCTGACCGATAAATCGGGCGCTGAGATCATTCGACTTTGGGTGGCTTACAGTGACTACGGTCGCGATGTGGGCTGCGGCACTGAAGAGCTCACTCGTGTGACGGAAACCTATCGTAGGTTTCGAAACACTCTGCGCTTTTTATTAGGCGCGATCTCTGATTTTGATTTTACAAAAGACCAAATTCCAATTGCAAAAATGACGAAGCTGGATCAATGGGCTTTGTCTGAGTTGGCTGTTCTCACTGAAAAAGTGACGGACGCTTATGAAAACTATGAGTTCTACAAAGTTTATCATTTAATCAATAATTTTTTTACAGTCACCATGTCGGCCACTTATTTGGACGTCTTAAAAGATCGCTTGTACACCTGGAAGGCGGATGGCGTTCCTCGTAGATCCGCGCAAACTGTAATTTATCAGGTGACTGATTATGTGATTCGCATGATGGCTCCGATTGTTTCTTTTTTAAGTGAAGAAGCTTATTCGCACTTTAAAGGTAAAACGGAAGAAAGTGTTTTTTTATTAAATTTCCCAATCGCTCCCAAAGAGTGGGAAAACGAAAATTTAACTTTGCACTTTGAAAATCTTTTAAAAGTTCGCTCTGAAGTTCAAAGATCCTTAGAAGAACTTCGAGCTCAAAAAACAATTGGTTCAAGTTTAGAGTCGACTGTCACAATTTCGGCAGAAGGAACTGTTCTAGAGGATTTAACAAAAGCTTATGACCTTCGTGAATTTTTGATTGTTTCAGAAGTGCATTTAAAATCGGGTCCTTTTAAAGTAGAAGCCGGTAAAGCTCCAGGCAATAAGTGCTTGCGTTGTTGGATTTATTCTAAGGACACAGGTCAAAGTGAGAAATTTCCTGAAATATGCCCTAAATGTGTTGAGGCTCTGACATGAGAAAAAAATATTTATTTTTGATTTCAATTGCAGGATTTATCGTTGCCATGGACCAGTTGACGAAGTTAGCAGTTCATACGAGCTTTCGACTGGGAGAAAGCATCACTGTTATCCCTAAATTTTTTAATTTGGTGTATGTTCGAAACCAAGGTGCCGCTTTTGGATTTTTAGCTCACTCACACCCTGTTTTTCGTGAGATTTTTTTCTTATCTATGCCGCCGCTGGCTTTAATATTTATTTTGCTTTTATTTCGCGGAGTGAACGATAAAGATGTCGCGCAAGTAGTGGCCCTGTCGTGCATATTTGGTGGCGCGGTTGGAAATTATATCGATCGGCTTTATTTTAAGTACGTGATCGATTTTTTAGATTTTTATATCAAACTTCCAAATGGACGAACTTACAACTGGCCGGCTTTTAATATCGCTGACTCGGCCATTGTTTTAGGAGTTTTATTTTTGCTTTGGATTATGTATCGTGAAAAAAAGGCTGAGGCTTATTCCGAGAAAAAATAATGGAATGAAGGATTGGCTTCGCGAATATGGGCTTCGATATGAAAAAAGCATATCACTTCTGTTTTAACCCCTTTTTTAACATTAAAAATTGTGAGATCAGAGTTTTCAATAATTTGATGGAGTCCTCGTCCGGCGCCGCCCTTCCCGGCATGCAATGTGCCAGCCCGACCCTGGTAACAACTTTCAAGATATTCCACTAAAGTTTTTCTAGTGAGGGCACCAAAAGGATCTGTGACTGATACAGCTAGCATTGTCCCATCACAGGCATATTTTAATTGTGATTGTAAGTGAGACTCTAAGACAACATCTGTTTGTCGCGATAAATGATTAAAAATCGACTGTCCTTTAGAGTCCGTGGGGGCATCGTAAATTGCATTCATCAACATTTCTTCAGCCACCAAATAACAGCGATCCAATATCGTTCCACGGATGCCGATTTTTTTTAAATGTTGAGTCATCTCTTCTTTAAGATCCGTGCGTTGAAAGCTTGCCGAAACAAATTTACTATGAACTTCAACACCCCAGGTAAGATATTTTTCCATACCAAAATATTCATTGTTTAAAACTTTTGTCAGCGTCGTTAACAGCATTCGCATTGTTAAAGAACGATCGTCGGGATCTCTTGAGATCAAACTATCAATATCAATCATGTCCTTTACGATAGGCAGATTTTTCTCAACGCCCTTTTGAATCATGAGGACAAGTTTAGTATCAGGTTTTGAAGCACTGAGCTGCTTTAAAATATCGACATGAGTTTCATCACAAAAAACGGCATGGTAATTATTTTTATCAAGATATTCTAAAGCGGCACCTATTTCGGAAGCGACATCCATTTTAACGCCTGTTGCACCTACGGCCATTTTCGCCATCATCAGTTGCTTGCGATCAGACTCAACCAGAAGAACAGTTTTATCACCCAATTTTTCGAGATTAACTTGGGCTTGGTGAAGTTCTCGATTTGCAATTTCAAACAATCTTGCCTTTTCATTGGTTCTAACAAGGCGATCCGCAAGAATCACGGCGTAGACTTTGTAAAAGATTGCCATAAAGTGATCTTTATCTTTAGGGGCTACATGATTAAAATATTCAGAATTTAAAACAAAGCATTCAACATCAACGGCCGCTTTTATTGAAGTCGTAACTGCTCTTTCGGTGACAACACTCATGTCGCCCATCACATCCCCAGCAGTTTGCAATATAGCTACGACTTCGCCAGCCAATAAAATCTCGGCAACTCCTGAACGTAAAAAATATAAGGATTTATTTTTTTGTCCTTCTGTTAAAATCATCGAACCTTTAGGGAAAGTTTCTATTTCCGTCATCGCACAAAGTTGAAGTAAGAGATCATCATTGAAAGATCTAAAAAAATTAAAATGACGAAATTCTTTGGCAATATCGACCGGATGCATTTTCATAGAGCTTAGTATGAAGTTTTGCCGTTATGATGACCAGAAGGAGCTTGAATTTTCCTCATGAAACCATCAAAATTAGGCTATCGTCTTAAAGAGAAGAGCTTATGGCTGAATTTCCGATATATTATCTAGTCATAAGTGCTGTGGTTTGTTTGTGCCTGATATGGATTCGTCAGCGTGCGGTCGTACAAAACTTTAAACCTCAGTTTGTTTTAGATCTAAGCCTTGGTGGTTTAATTTTTGGCTTTATCGGAGCCCGAGGATTTCATGTTATTTATGAATATCCAGAATTGTATTTGAGAGAGCCCTGGCGAGTTTTTGACTTTAGTCGAGGTGGTTATGTTTATTACGGCGGTCTTTTACTTGGGCTGAGTGTTGTTTGGTTGTATCTCAAAAAGAAAAAAACTTTGGCCATCGGTCAATATTTTGATTTATCCGCACCCGTATTATCAGCCGGATACGCTTTTGGAAGATTAGCCTGTTTGATGTCCGGTTGCTGTTATGGCCCCTTCACTGAAGTCTATTGGCATGTGGAGCATCGTCACCCTACGCCTCTTTATGCGACCCTCATGGAGTCCCTGGTTTTAATATTAATTTTGTATTTCGAAAAAAATAGAACCAAAGTCTTTTCTGGTTACTTCAAAAAATCGGGGAGTTTGTTTTTTACTTGGCTCAGTCTTCATAGTCTCACTCGTTTTTTTCTAGAGTTTTGGCGTGATGACTTTCGTGGGCCCAGCTTCCTATTGTCCATATCTGCTTGGATTAGCCTCGGCTTAATAGTATTTTCATTGGGGTTTTTATACCCCTCAGGCTGCCAAAATTTCAGACAGCAAAGTGACAAGGATTGTTGAGTCTCGTTCTGAGACACAGGAAATACTGTGGAGATGGCCATATATTCATTTGATCCCCGATAGGTTGGCATAATTGGTGAATCCTTGAATTGGTAGTGAGGTTTTTATGAAAAATCGAAATTGGTTGTGGATCGCTCTTAGTCTTTTTTCTGTGGTTGGCGTTATTGCCTGCGGAAAAAGTGAATCTAAAAATTCAACGATTGCAACTGTTCCACTGGGTGGCGCGAGTTGCCCGGCGGGATCAACTTTAGTTAATAACGGCGGCAGCTCTCTTTGCCAGGGGCCTCAAGGTTTAACAACACCTATCTACAGCAGCTTGGAAGGTACAGGTTACTCATCTGATAATTATTGTTATAATAGTTTAAAAATTACCAACACAACTCAAGTTCAAAAGTTTTTGAAAGAAGCGATGGGCGTTTGTGATCAGAACCATATCACAGGTGAAAGTGCGGCTTGTTCAACTTGGAGTGCGGGTCGCTTTAGAGTGAATTTAAGTGCCGGCAATGGGCTTACTGGTCTGCAATTTTATGCTTATCCTCAAGCCAGTAACTATTATTATTCTTTGCCTAAATTTTCAGATTTTATTTCTGGCTTAATTGGTTTCCCAGTGTACAACTCAAACTCTTATGCTACGCGAAATCCATTAAGTCTTTCGATGTCGACTTTTCAAATTAACAACAGCCAAGGCTTTGAAGGCCGCCAATATGGTGATCTTTATACTTTAGCCAACCGAAGCCTAATCCAAGTGCAAGTGGCACAAGGAAAACCTGGTGATGCTTACTTTGCCTACAGTATTGCTTATGAAGGAATCACTTTTATGACTGGAACACTTGTTAAGAACGATAACTACTCTTACTACTGCGGATATTGATCGCCTTCATGCTAGACAAAAAAGCGGATTTTATGACAAGTTATTAAGTATGAGAAAAATCCGCTGTCCCCACTGTGGCAAAATCATTGAATACTCTTTAGAAAATCTTTACCGCCCCTTCTGCTCCGAAAGATGCAAAATGATCGATCTTGGGGAATGGGCTGATGAAAAATATAAAATCCCCACCAAAAATTTAGATCAAGAGAGCTCTATAGAAATTGATGATTTAGATCGCGATCCTTCAGAAGAATGACGCTTTAAAATTTGATGACACTTTTTCGGGTTGACCTGCGTTCAAAAATGTTATCTCATTTTGCTGAACATACATTTTTACATAATTAAAAAGTACGAACAACAAACTGAACAAGGAGTTCAAATGAATAAAGCACAGTTGATCGAAAAGATTGCCACCGAGACAAATGTTTCTAAAGCTCAAGCTGAGACATTCTTAGATTGCACTATGGATAATATCAAAAAAGCAGTTAAAAAAGGTGACGACGTGAAACTTGTTGGTTTCGGTACTTTCACTAAAGCAAAGCGTAAAGCTCGCACTGGCCGCAATCCACAAACTGGAAAAGCGATCAAAATCCCTGCTTCATGGGCTCCTAAATTCCGCGCTGGCGCTGAATTTAAATCTATGGTTAACTAGGCTTAATTTATAAATTAATTTTTGAGAAAGGGACCTCATAGGTCCCTTTTTTTTGGTGCAATCATTATGGCTCAGTTTAAGCAATCAGTTAAAAAAATCGCAGTCTATACAAGTGGCGGAGATGCTCCGGGAATGAACGCCGCCACTCGAGCGGTTGTTCGCTTGGGTTATCAGCGCAATCTTGAAGTTTACGGAGTTATTGGCGGTTATTCTGGCATGGTGAATGATAAAATCCAGCTCTTGCAAGTGCGAGATATGGCCAACATCATTCAGCGCGGCGGTACTGTCATTAAAACAGGTCGATGTTTAGAATTTTTAAAGCCAGAATTCAGAAAAAAAGCAGCCGATCATTTAAAAGCTCATCAGATTGATGCGGCTGTTTGCATTGGCGGCGATGGGTCTTTCCAAGGCGCTCACTTACTTTGGGAAGAACATCAAATTCCTATTGTTGGAATTCCCGGCACTATTGATAATGATATTTTTGGAACGGATCGCACCATTGGATTTGATACGGCTGTCAATACAGCTCTAGATGCTATTGATAAAATTCGCGACACGGCTGACAGTCATGACCGAGTTTTTATTGTGGAAGTTATGGGTCGAAACTCAGGTGCTATTGCTTCCTTTGTCGGACTTGCCGGTGGTGCTGAAGAGATTTTTACACCCGATGGCAATACCACTGTGGAAAAAGCTGTGGAACGCATCAAAGAGTCCATGAAGCGGGGTAAAAAAAGCAGTATTATTGTGACTGTCGAAGGGCAAAAACCCGGTCGAGCTTATGACTTAGGCGATGCGATTAGAAAAAAATCAGGTCTTGATGCCAAAGTTTGCGTGTTGGGCCACCAGCAAAGAGGCGGAAGTCCAACAGCCAATGATCGCATCCTTGCTTCTCGAATGGGCGCCGCCGCGGTTGAAACTCTACTGAGCGGAATTTGCGATGTCATGATCGGTATCGAAGGTCACCAGCTTGTGCAGGTCCCGCTTGATATCGTTACAAAAACTGAAAAAAAACAGTCCTTGGATTATGTCAATTTAGCTAATTTGCTTTCAACTTAAATTCACTGGTGAGCGTTTTCTGATTTATAGTACTCAATGAGCATTCAATCGCTAGAACTCCTTGAAAGTTGGGTTTGGGTTGTTGTCTTTGTTCCCAAATAATTGGAATAGAAATTCGGACATAGGGCCCTTCGCGCTCTTAGCGATAGATAGCTCGACGGTCCTGATAACACTGTATTTCGCCTTGCGGCTTGAGGTTTTTTTTGACGCCTGCACTAAGCCCCTGCGATCATATCTAAACATTAAGAATGATTAAAGAATTTAATAATTCTCCGGGGGTTTTTTATGAAACAACAACGTGCCAGCCAATTAGCTATCTTATCATCTCTCAGTTTGTTTTGTTTAGTTCTGTTTTTAGGTTGCACCAAGTCTCAGAATGAAATTTTGGTGGGCGAATATAGTTCTTTAACGGGATCGACCGCCACCTTCGGACTGTCTACTAACAAAGGCATCAAAATGGCTTTGGACGAAGCCAATGAAAAAGGCGGCGTCCGCGGAAAAAAAATCAAACTCATCACATTAGATGACCAAGGAAAGCCCGATGAAGCGGCGGCCGCAGTCACTCGCTTAATCACACAAAATAAAGTGGTGGCTGTCATTGGAGAAGTCGCCTCCTCTTTAACGGAAGCAGCAGCGCCTTTTGCTCAGCAAAACAAAGTTCCCTTGATCACACCAAGTTCAACCAACCCTTCCATCACCAAAGGGCGCGATTTTGTTTTCAGAGTTTGTTTTATTGATCCTTTTCAAGGTCTTGTGATGGCTAAGTTTGCCTGGGAAAATTTAAAAGTAAAAAAAGTGGCGATTTTTCGAGATAAAGCCAATCTTTACTCGATTGGTTTAGCTGACGCCTTTATCGAATCATTTAAAAAATTAGGCGGAACAATTGTGACAGATTTGTCTTATCAAGAAAAAGATATCGACTTTAAAGCGCAATTGACACAGATGAAAAGTAAATCTCCTGAAGCGATTTTTATTCCTGGCTACTACACAGAAGTAGGTCTTATCGCAAGACAAGCTGTGCAGTTAGGATTAAAGGTTCCTCTTTTGGGTGGCGACGGATGGGATAGCACAAGACTTCATGAAATTGGCAAAGAAGCGATCAATGGTCATTATTACTCGAATCATTATTCAACAGAATCAACCGATCCTAGTGTGCAAGATTTTATTAAAAAATTTAAAGCTCGATACAATGAAGTCCCAGATGGTTTAGCCGCTTTGGGATATGATGCTGCGAAAATTTTAGTGGCCGCGATGGAACGCACCACTGAAGTCACTCCTCAAAATATCCGCGATGAATTAGCAAAGACCAAAGATTTTCTTGGTGTTACAGGTAAAATCACTTTGAATGAAAATCGAGATGCTGTGAAGCCTGCTGTGATTGTTCAAATTGATAATGAAAAACGTAAATTTGTAACCACGGTGAATCCTCTCTAATGGAAGAATTTTTTCAACATATTCTTAATGGTATTAATCTTGGAAGTATTTATGCTTTGATCGCTTTGGGTTACACCATGGTGTACGGCATTTTACAAATGATCAACTTTGCTCATTCAGATGTTTATATGGTGGGCGCTTTCACGGCTTACTATGCGGCCAAGTGGTTCGGGATTGAAAATCAACCCGGCTTAAGCACTTTGATTACGCTGATGCTGATCTCGATGATTGTTTGCAGTGTGCTTGGTGTCTTGATCGAGCGATTGGCTTATAAACCTTTGCGAAAAGCTCCCAAAATTAATGTCCTTATCACCGCGATTGGTGTCAGTCTTTTTTTGCAATACACAGGACAAGTTGTATTTGGTGCTGATCCTAAGGTCTTTCCAGATATCATGGAAGACGCAGAAATTTTTAGTCTTGGCACGCTTAGCATTAAAATTTTTGACGTCACTGTCTTAGGAGTGAGCTTGCTTGCCATGCTGGCTTTGCACTTTTTAATTCAGCACACCAAGGTTGGCAAAGCCATGCGAGCTGTCAGTCAAAACGCAGCCGTTGCACGCATGTTAGGAATTAATACAGATCGAATTATTACTTTTACTTTTATTGTGGGTTCTAGTTTGGCTGCGATTGGAAGTATTTTAGTCGGCATGAAATATCCTAAAATCGACCCCTTGATGGGAACAATGATTGGACTTAAAGCATTTGTTGCAGCCGTTCTTGGCGGCATCGGAAATATCACAGGGGCTGTGATTGGGGGTCTTATCATGGGGCTTTCTGAAGAGATGGTTTCAGGATATCTTTCTAGCAGTTACCGAGATGCTTTGGCCTTTGGAATTTTAATTTTAATTCTTCTTTACCGACCCGCAGGACTTTTAGGAAAATACACGGCGGAGAAAGTTTAATGAAAGCTTTAAAAAGTCCATCTCTTGCTTTTGCTGTGATGCTGCTAATAGGACTGATTATAAATTTTGGATTTAATTCTTATTTGCAGTTAATGACTTTATTTATTTTAATCAATTGTGTGATGGCGATCAGTTTAAATTTAGTGAATGGCTACACTGGGCAGTTTTCTTTAGGACATGCAGGCTTTATGGCGATTGGCGCTTACACGACGGCTTATGTCTCGACGAAATTAGTAATATTTCCTCCTTCACTATCAATTTTAAATTTCTTGCTAGCCACTATTTTATCGGGTTGCTTGGCGGCAGCCTTTGGGTTTTTAGTCGGCCAACCTTCGCTGAAATTAAAAGGCGATTATTTAGCGATTGTAACATTGGGCTTTGGCGAAATTATCCGTTCGGCCTTTGTTAATTTAGAATTTCTTGGTGGAGCTCGGGGCTACTCGGGAATTCCTGGTTTACCTGATCAATTACCAGGTCAAATCATTGGCCTTGATACAGGTCGATTGATGACCTATTTGTATTGCAGTTTTTGGCTTGTGATCACATTTTTAGTGATTTGGCGAATATGCCATAGCAGTCATGGCCGAGCTTTTTTAAGCATTCGCGAAGATGATGTGGCCGCTGAAGCGATGGGAATTAATTCAACAAAAGTAAAAGTGCGAGCTTTTTTAATTTCTAGTTTTTTTGCAGGTGTTGCGGGCTCTTTATTTGCTTTTGTAAATAATTTTATCACTCCCAATTCTTTTTCTCTGATTTTAAGTATTAATGCTGTGATTATGGTGGTCCTAGGAGGCATGGGAAGCCTGACAGGCTCTATCGCCGCTGCAATTATTGTTACTCTTCTTCCTGAAGCCCTTAGAAGCGTCCAAGACATAACGGGAGTGGATCTTCGAATGGTGATTTATTCCCTGACCTTAATTATTGTGATGATTGTTCGACCTGAAGGACTTTTTGGAAATAAAGAATTTCCTGATCTATGGAGAAAATATGTCCGACGTTCTTCTTAACGTTGAAAATCTGACCATTCAGTTTGGCGGCCTGAAAGCGGTGGCTGATTTAAGTTTCAATATTGAAAAAGGCCAGCTGGTCGGGTTGATTGGACCTAATGGGGCTGGCAAGACAACAGTATTTAATTTATTAACGGGAGTTTACTTACCCACTTCGGGAAATATTTCTGTCAGCGGAAAATCAATTGTAAAATTAAAACCTTTTCAAATTTCAAAAGTGGGACTGACCAGGACTTTTCAAAATATTCGACTTTTTAAAAATTTAACCGTGCTAGAAAATATTTTAATTGCCTGCCATCAACATGTTTCTTACGGCCTTTGGGATTGTGTGGCGAAATCAAAAAAGTTTTACGCCCAGGAAAAACAAAATACCGAAAAAGCCTACGAACTTTTAAAAGTCTTTGGAATGGCAGATAAAGCCCTGACCGAGGCCTCGTCATTACCTTACGGAGATCAACGAAAACTTGAAATCGTAAGAGCTTTAGCAACCAACCCTAAAATGATTTTACTCGATGAACCTGCGGCAGGAATGAATCATTCGGAAACCCATCAATTGATGGAAATCATTGCTCAAGTTAGAAAAAATTTCGCTCTGACTGTTTTACTCATCGAGCATGATATGAAACTAGTGATGGGAATTTGCGAAAAAATTATTGTGCTTGATCACGGAGTTAAAATTGCTGAAGGCACAGCCCAGCAGATTCAAAATTCGCCAAAAGTCATAGAAGCTTATTTGGGCGTGGCGGAGGAAGCATGAGTCGACTGTTAGATGTTAAAAATTTAAAAGTGGCATATGGATCTATTGAAGCCTTAAGAGGCATTAGCTTTCATATTTCAAAAGGCGAAATAGTTTCTTTAATTGGTGCTAACGGCGCAGGTAAAACCACTACCTTGCGTGCCCTATCAGGCTTGGTCGAAGCCCAAGGGGATATCAAAATAAAAGATAAAGATTTATTAAAAACACCAGCCCACCTTCGCGTAAAATTGGGAATGGCCCAATCACCTGAGGGCCGAGGTGTCTTTCCGCAGATGACGGTGTTAGAAAATTTAGAGTTAGGGGCTTATTCTAGATCTGATAAGCCGGGTATTAAAAAGGATTTAGAATATTGTTTTGATCTTTTTCCTCGCGTGAAAGAACGACAAAAACAATTGGCTGGAACTTTAAGCGGTGGCGAACAGCAAATGGTTGCAATATGCAGAGCCCTGATGTGCAAGCCAGAATTATTGCTGCTTGATGAGCCTTCCCTAGGTTTAGCGCCTTTGATTGTGGCGCAAATTTTTCAGATTATTGTGCGGCTTAATAAAGAAGGCATGACCATTTTACTGGTCGAACAAAATGCCCGGATGGCGCTAAAGATTGCCAACCGAGCTTATGTGATTGAAACCGGCTTAATTAAGCTTGAAGGAGCTGGTTCTGAGCTTCTAAACAACGACGAAGTCAGAAGAAGTTACCTGGGCGTCTAAAGTTTCAACAGATAATAAATTCCCCTCTAAAAATGCTTATTTTTTAGCTCTTAAATTTATGCTATGTTGCCGACTTATTCCCTGGGGAGGGGCCGCCATGCATAAGCTTATTTATATCGGTCTTGTATTCAGTTTTTGTGGGTTTGCTGAAGCTTCTCTAGCTGTACAGATGAAGGTACCAGGATCGGTTCCGAAGTCTATGCTCTACAACCTGACCGGAATTGAACAAGAGACCTCTGCTGAGCAAGTGGCGCAATTTTTATCGCAAGAGCTGCAAAATAAAACTTCGAATGCAAAAGTAACTTCAGAGAAAATTGAAGTTCAAAAAAGTGATCTTAAAAAATCGCTTGCGACTTTAAGTCAAAAAAATGACTCGGCTTTAGATATTCGACATATGAATAAAATCGAGACTTTTTCCAATAAAAATCAGAGCGAAGTTTATCAGGCTGTTATTGGTGAAAAAGCTTATCAAATTTATGTTTCGAATTTGAAGAATCTTGTTTTGATTGTAGAGCCCTAATTTTTAATCAAACCTGATTTCGTTGATTTGATTGTATCATCGTAAGACGTTTCAAAATGGCTCTTAAGCCCTTAGTCTGTACGTCCGAAGAATATGTATGCGGAACGTTATTGCAAGATTCTATTCATTAATAACTTTTCTAAGTGTCATCGTGACCCTTTCGCTGAGTGGCTGTACGAAAGCGGCTAATCTTGCGGTGCAAGCTTTAAGTACAACTTTAGTTGCGATGAAGACAACCAATGTAAACCCATTTAATCAAGATTTTAAAGCCAATAAATATGCGCTTTTTAGTGGAACTTGTTTAGATATTATTACATCCCTGCAAATTTCATTCAACGACGGAAGTTGGCAAAATATATCCATGACTACACCTTCGCCTGTCAATGGGACCTATCCAATTAACGGGACGCTTTATCCTTACACTGAAACCTTAACACCCAGCGGACCATATGATGTGAACTGCTCAGATAGTACTTTTTATTTTTGGATTTATGAACATCATCTTGATGAAATGATTTTTAATTCATTTAGAGTTCTACCAACAGTTGATTTGAATATTACTAAGATTGCGATCCGTGGTGTTTCAGGTTCTTACACAACAGAGCCCACGGTTTATATGTCCCCACATATTCCAGCAAAACTAACATTGGAAAAAGATAACCCGTCTTTAGGCACTGCTCCAGGTCATTGTTCTGAATTAATAATTAATTTACGTTCTGGTAGTGATTTATTTGCGAGACATTCCGCCGCTATCCCTTTTTCTTTGGCTCACAAAATTAATTCTACAATCGAACCGCCATACGATCTTTATTCAAGTTATGAGGGTTGTTTGAATTTAAATCCTCTTACTAAATTATCGCCTACTTCCTTAGAAATTCCGGCAAATCAAAGTAGTTTAAGAGTTTTTCATAAAATGCCAGCCATAGCGGATGCACCTGTTGGCCAGATTCACGAATTTAAAATCAATTATGGCAATAGCCCAATTGCACTGGATATTTCTCTGGGAGTCGTTAGTTTTGTAGTTAAAGATCCGTCTAGTATATATTTTGATGTTGATGCGCCTTACAAGATTTTATTAGGTATGTGTTATCCGGTTGATATAACAATCAGGGAATATAGCGGCGCTTTATTTACTACAAATGACACAATAAATATTTCTTCTACCGCAGGGTTGAAAATTTTTTCTACCAATGCTTGCTCGACCGAGATTACTTCTTTTACAACTTTGAATTCTACTCATAAACTTTATATAAAATTATTTCCGACAAGCGATATTAGAGGTTCTATTTCTGTTTCAAGTCTTAGTGTCGATAAAGGCATTGCTCAATTTGATTATGATATATCGAATGAAGGTACAGTAAATTATGTTCAAGTAAACGGGCATAAAACAATAAATTTTTCTGACCCTAATCCTGCGATGTACTGGGTGGCGCAATTCAATAAGAACGGCACTCCGATTGTTACAACTGCTGTTACAACAATACCTCTTATTTTAGATGCACCTAAAAAAGGCATCTTTTGTACAGGCAATTCAAGTTCTACATGCAGCGGCACAGTCACAAGCGCTAGCATTCCTGCAGGCGAATATTATACTACTTTTCATTACCAAGCTCATCTCGGCGACATGGTTACGATCAGTCCAAACCTAGGCGTGACTGGAGTCGCTAATGTGGGTGAGACGGTCACAATCAATGGCGGCATCACTAAATTGGACTTTGTATCTCCCCCCACTTCTATAACTTCAGGAGTTTGTCAGCCCATGACTGTACAAACCAGTCAGTCAACAGGAGCTGCGGCTGTAACAAAATCTAATTTACTATTAACCATAACAAGTTCAGTCACAGGAGAACTTTATAGTGATGTCTCATGTATAACACCACTCAGCGCATCTCCACAAATCTTGGCCACGTTCTCAAACATGACATTTTATTGGAAGCCTTTGGTAGTAAATGGAACCACTCGATCCATTCTAATAAATGCAGACGTCATCAGCTCTGCCAGCAAAATTGTGAACATAAATTTATAAAAAAAGACCCCGGGTTCTCTCTTCCCGAGGTCTTAAGGTCATAAAAATTTTAACTAACTAATTATTATCTCTTCAACTGAATGATTTCGCTTAATAACTCATCCGTTGTCGTAATTGTCTTAGCATTCGCTTGGAAGGCCCGCTGACTTTGAATCATCGAAACGAATTCAGAAGCTAAATCAACCGTTGATCTTTCCAAAGATTTTGCAAAAATCTTTCCGCGACCATTAGCACCCGGAGCACCAAGAGCTGAAGAACCTGAATCACGAGATTCTTTCAATCGATTGTTACCGACCTTAAACATCGCTTCGGGATTTTCAAACTTAGCTAAAGCAATCTGCGCTAAATCTTGAGATTGACCATTTGTATAAACGGCCGTTAAGACTCCTTCGTCATTGAAAGATAATCCACTGATTGTTCCAGCCGCAGATCCATCTTGTCCCCAATTGATCAAATCAGAGTTTTTACCGTACTGTTTAGAACCGTCGATGCCTTTGCCACCATCTTTGATCGCATCACCGAAGTTCAATTTAATTTTTTGATCTTGTAAAGCTCCACCTTTAAAGTTGAAGCTTGAATCTGTCAGATCATTGGATTGTAATTTTCCATCAACTGTAAATTCTAATTTACCAGCACAAACTTGTGCTAATGCGCCTTCTTCTGCGCCTGTCACTTCTTTGCCATCAACCATGCCTTTGTAATCCCATTGGCGATCGGCTGATTTGTTGAAAAAATATGTGACAAGATGTTTGTTACCTTGAGAATCATAAACTTCAACACCAGTTGAGTAATGCGACGTTGAGTAAGGATCTTTTGGATCAAATGTTTTCGTGGCTTCGACTCGGGAATCTAAATTAAGATCCATTTTAAGTTCTGTTGTTCCTTTTGCAGGAACGAGAGCACGAGGAAATTTAATATCGCTCACTTTATTGATGATGCGACCTTTTTCATCGGCTTCAAAGCCTTGAACTTTTTGGTTATCATTGGTTGTTAAATAACCTTCTCTATCAAAATGGAAAGATCCATCTCGAGTGTAAGATTCTCCGTCAGAACCTTTCACTTTGTAGTATCCATCACCAGAAATCGCAAGATCAGTGACCTTGTCTGTGGCATCAACGTTACCTTGAACGATGATAGGATTGACCGCGCCGATTTTAACCCCGCGACCGATCTGATTTCCCCCTAAGATACCTTTTAAGCTCTTAGAGATGATATCTTGAAACTCCGCTCGGCTGGCTTTAAAACCAGTGGTGTTGGAGTTAGCAATATTATCTGCCGTAACTCCTAATGCTTCACCTTGTGCGGTTAATCCGGATACACCGGTAATTAAAGACGAGAGAATACCCATATGACCTCCGTGTCATAGAACAGCTTCAATCAATCAGCTGTTTTATATTGGAGGGCTTCCTTGTGAGGACCAGCCCTGTTTATTAAATTTTCAAAAACTTACTGCTTAAACTAACTTCAATTCTTACATTACAATCGTACTGTCAATATTCGTAAACACATTGTCTTTCAGTGCGGCTTTATCCATCACTGTTACGACCGTGCGATTCTTCACACTAACAATCAAAGCTGTCTCATCCATCAGGATCAAAGAATTCTTTGATCCCTTGGAAGAAGCTTTCGTCACTGCCTCATCCAATCGTGCCATTGATTCAGGTGAAAACCGTATTCCTCGGCTTTGCATTCGCTCAACAGCATGGTTACTAAACTTTAATGGCTGAGTCTCACTCATGCCACCCATTGCGCTAACGGCAGGTGCTTTTACACCTTGGTTTTGCACTTGGTTTAAAGCGTCGCGGAATGAGGGCCCTTGTTGTCCTTTCGGAACTGTAGGGTTTGTTTGCACCCCACCAAGGTTTTCAAGTCCACTGACTTTTTTAACTTCCATGACTATTTTGTCTCCTTCTGAAGTTGAGCGATCATATCTCGACTCATTCCCACACTGTCCATGATTTTATTCATAGCAGCCTGAGTTCCAGCAGGTGACTTTTCCTTGTTCTTAGTTTCCTCTGCTGGAGGGTCTTTCTTCAAGTCCTGAGCTGTCACATCTTTTACAATCTGGTCGTTACTCATAAGACTAGGGTCTGTAATCTTACGAACGTCCTTCAGACGAATGGTCTGATTTCCTATCATTAAGACTGGGCCCTCAGAAGTATAATTCACGCCTGTGATCACTCCACTGAAATCTGTTTTGACCGCAATTTTATTTCCACCACTTCCCTTAGCTTCAATTGAAAAACTGTATTCACCAGGTGCTGCGGCTAAATCTCTTTCATCTTTTCCATTCCACATGATTTTATTATCACCCGTTTTTAGATTTTTCATATCGTATTTACGGACGACTTCTCCCTCTTGATTTCTCACTTGAACAGACACATCTGTTGCGTCCATTGGTAAAGTGAATTTGAAATCGTGGCTTATGTCACCTTTAGCGCGAACTAATTTCGAAGAGTCTCCACCCACTGATTTACCAATCAGCGATAAAGCTTGAAACTGTTCGGCAGGCTTTTGGCCATTTTTCATTTCCGTCAAAGTGGAGTTCATGTTTTGCATTTGCTCGAGCGAAGAAAAGCTAGCTAATTGGGCAGCCATCTCATGCGACTTTAATGGATTGGTTGGATCTTGATTTTTTAACTGAGCCAGCATCAATTTAAAAAATGCGTCTTTGTCCATTTTGTCATTTCCGACAGTTCGCATTTTCTTTTGAGGATCAACCCAATTAGGATCCGCTAATTTATTCAGCGCATCTCCAACATTTTCTCCATTAATTTTATCTTTGTCCGTCGCACTGATGCTAGAGGAAATGGCATTTGCCGATTGCGGTTTATCTTGGGTCGTACCAAATTGTTTAGTATTTAATTTAACACCCATCACTGCCATATTTCCCCCTTTTTTTCTTGAACCTTATTGCAATTACGCAACAAGGTTCAGTCCATTACCTTTTCCTTCAACGCTTCTGCTTTTGGCAGTGCTTGTGCCTTCTACCGGTGCCAAGGGATCGCTTCTTTTAGTTCCGTAACCTTTCAGTCCGGGAGCTTCACTAAAGCCCTCACGCTGAGAACGGTTTCCAAAGTTTTCCTGGAACTGATTCCAGAATTGTCGCGTGCTATCCCTCTGCGCTTGCTGGTTAAAAGACTGTGATGAATTATCTGCAGCACTTCCTGCTGAAGACGAATTCACAACATCCACCTTTACATGATCCACTGAAAGCTTGTGCGCGGCTAGGCTGGATTTTAGATCGGACATTCCGCTCTCAATCGCTTGCTTTGCCTCGGGTGTTTCAGTCGCCATTTGAAGATTCACTTTGCCATCTTGAATCGCCATTTTTAAGTGGACCAGACCTAGGCCATCAGGACTCATCTCGACCTTCACCTCACCGCCACCTTTTTTGATCAGGTATTGCGCCTGATTCATAATTTGGCGGATGTTGATGTCAGAAGGACCTTCTTTATTTTCTCCCATGGATGCAAGCCCTGTGGCGCCTGTCATTGGGGTCGACATAAAAGGTTTCGACGTCTCGGCAGTAGAAGTTCTAAAAGAGTTGGCCTCTGAAGCTCCTAAAAGATTTAGACTGTCACCTGATGAGGCAACCTCTGAATCCTTTTTAGAATTTTCATTGCCACCATTCATGCCAGAATTTTTTTGCGAGAAGCCTTCGCCCTGTTGTTGCTGAGCTTGTGCATTCTTGACTGCTAATCCTGCGACTGATGCCTGCATTGGAGCTTGCAAAGGAGCCTCTAAAGGAATTTCCGTCCCGGGTGCTGCAAAATTTTCTAGCTGAGTCTGTGGCTCAGTTAATTTTTTTAGCTGCTCTAAAAGACTTGTGCCAGTAACGTTATTATCGCCAGCGGATTTAGCCTTCATTGAACTTCCAGATTCTGTGGGGTTTTCTATACCCGGAAGATCTTGAAATGTTTTTGAAGGATCTTTAAATAGAGCTGGATCTTCACCCAACTTATTTTCTAAATCCATAGCAGCCTCAAAGCCATCCCAGTTGTTCTGCAAAACTTCTTGTTCAAGAGGTTTTGCAACCACGGGGCTTGTCGGTGATGGAGCAATGGCTGGCTTCATAAAAAAATTATTGTTCATCTTTTCCAAAGATTGATTCAGGATTGATTTTTTCTCCTGCGCTACGACAAAGCGTTCTTTGAGCTGGCTTCCCATCATCGCATTGGCATCGGCTGTCACAACCACGGGTGGCTGTGAGGCTTTATCAATCCGATTCAAATCGGAAACCAAGTTCAAATACATTTCCTTGGCCTGTATTTCCTGTTCCTCTGTAAGATCTAGCTGAGCTAAAACAGAGTCTACGGTTTCTTCAGGATTTTTTAAAAGATCAGCTGCGGGCAACTGAGCCATCGCCTCCACGAGTCGCGTCGGAGGGACGTTGAATTCACTCTCAAAAGAGTCCATGAATCCTTCAATGGCTTTCTGCCTTAATGCTGCTGCTCTCTTCTGAAGAGGATTCTGCGAGACAACCTCTTCTTTTTTCTCATCCTTACTTAAAACCTTTCGATCCGACACTTTCATGTCGCTTTTAGAACTGACCTTTTCGGCAAGTGTTCTATCGAAAGACTCTTTTGTCTCTTCAACCTTATCAGGTTTTGAAGAGCTCCAGCTCGGCGGACCCTGGGGAGGACCGACACTGATTGAATTAAACACCCAACCTCCTTGTTGTTATCCGCAGCCCCCAGCCGCGGACTTGTAATTATTTGTTAAAAACTATTTACGCTTATATCCAGCGAACTTTTCAGAAAAGATTTGCGCCTTTTCTGGTTTTAATAAATTCATAATATCTGCGGCACTTTTCTTTTTCATACGTCCTAAAATATCAATCGCTAAGTCTTCATCCAAAGTTTCAAACACTTTAGCTGCTTGAGGGGGACGCATGTTGGAATACATTTGAACAAGTGTTTCCACTTTGGCTTCATCATTTTTGACACGATCTTCAAGCATTTTTGAAATCTGTTCACGAGTCTCTCGCAATTCTTTTAATCGAGCTTCCAGATCAAACTTTTGTTTTTGCAGTTCGACATCCAGTCGATTGATTTCATCTTCTCTCGCATCAAGTTCTTTTTTCTTATCACGCAGTTTTGATAAGTGATCTAGCTCTTGTTGACCTTCAATGACTTTTTCAACGGGAGCGGCCTTGGCTACTTCAGGTTTCACCGCAGCTGGAGCTCGCGTTGCTGATTGAGCTTGCGCCGAACCTAAGAAGTTAATTTCTATTGAAGCTAAAACATTTTCTAGTTTTTCATGATTTACAAAACCAACAGCAGTAATAATGACACCAATAAATGATAAGCCTGCCAATTTCCAAGAAATTTTCTTTGGTTTTTTCTTATTTGGCATTCCCATTCTTTTTTTCAAATGAGTATCCATTTCTTTCGCCGTCAAATTATGATTGGCAGCACGAGGTGGCGCCTGAGGAGCGCGAGGCTTAGCGCCTATCGCTGCATTCTGTCTCGCTTTTGTAAAAAACTGATCGTATCCACTTTTCATGCTCTATTTCCGTGAGCCTTTCTTAAGATTGCAATTTCATCCATTTCTTTTTGATCTCTTTTTGCCACTTCTTCATTAAATTCAGTTTTCTTCCGTTCTCGAAGTCTTTCTATTATTTTATAGTCTACTGCCTTTTCTCGCAAAATTTCTCTGAGTTTCTCGACCCTAATTTCGCATTCCTGGATCTTAGCCCTCTGTCTTTCGATACGGACCTTTTGACCAAGGATAAAATCATTCAGTTGCTTGAGCTGTGCAGAGGTCTGGCCCGACTGAGAATGTTGAGCTTGGAAAATATTATCATAGGCAATTCGCATTTGATCTTGCCGCTCAGATAAAGTTTTATTTTCTTTTACTAAAAGTGCCATGGCCTCTTGAAAATCTTTTTGCGCCAGATCTTCAATCACCTTTCGGTGCTCAAGAACTTTCTGCAAGGGAAATTTAAATCTCATCAGGGCACGATCCTAACCTTGGATAAAAATTTGCTGCAATCTTCTCATACACTGAATCATGTCTGTAGGATCTCCGACATCTTGCCTGAGATAGTCATTGACGGGGTCAATCAACTTAACGGCTTTATCAATTTTTGGATTTGAGCCTGGCTTATAGGCCCCAATATTTATAAGATCTTCAGCATCTTTATAAACCGCTAACGTTTCGCGAATTTTTTGTGCCAACTTTAATTGTTCCGGCGAAGAAACACTTGTCATCACTCGGCTAGCACTTTGCAAAATATCAATGGCTGGAAAATGGCCCCGTTGTGCCATGGATCTAGAAAGAACAATATGTCCATCAACAATAGATCTCACCGCATCCCCGATTGGATCATTCATATCGTCACCTTCAACTAATGTCGTATAAAGGCCCGTAATGCTTCCTTCATTTTCGAAGTTTCCAGCTCGCTCAAGCAGTTTGGGTAATATTGAAAACACACTTGGTGTATAACCTTTTGAAGAAGGGGGCTCGCCAGTGCTTAAGCCAATCTCTCGCTGAGCCATTGCAAAACGTGTAATTGAATCCATCGTTAGTAATACATTTTTTCCTTGAGCGCTAAAAAATTCTGCAATGGCCGTTGCGACGTAAGCTCCACGCATTCGCAGTAAAGGACTTTGATCTGATGTCACGCAAACAATGACTGATTTAGCCATCCCCGAGGGTCCTAAATCATTTTCAATAAATTCGCGAACCTCACGACCTCGTTCGCCGATCATTGCAATGACATTGACATCAGCTTTTGCATACCGAGAAATCATTCCTAACAGAACAGATTTTCCCACGCCTGAACCTGCCATGATAGAAACTCGCTGACCTTTTCCAATCGTAAGAGAGGTATTGATGGATCTAATGCCTAAATCTAAACTTTCACGGATGGGTTTTCTTAAAAGAGGATTTCTAGGCTCACTGTAAAGTGGCACTTCACGAAAATCTTCGATATCAATATTTTGATCAATAGGTCGACCTAAGCCATCAACAATTCGACCTAGCATTTCATTTGAAACTCGCACGCTTGCCATTTGCCGAGAAAGAACAATTTTTGAACCTAAGCTGATGCCCTTCATATCCCCCAGCGGCATCATCAAAACATATTTATCTTTAAAGCCCACCACTTCGGCCAGAAACTGTCGATCCATACCCGTGGGTGTAATTTGCACGACACTTCCCAATGAAGCCCCTGGCAAATAGCCACGAATTAACATTCCGACAACTTCTGTTACTTTTCCACTGTCATGGGATAAATGCACGCTGGACGTGAATTCTTCATATTTATCAAAATTCACAGAGAAATTACTCATGGCCTTCCAATTTATTTTTTACTTTCGGCATATTATCCAGTAAGCCTTCCCAGAGCTGCTTTGTTCTTTGCTCAATACGAGCATCGACTTCACCATAGTTCGTTTCGATAATGCAGCCGCCAGAGGCCACTTCATCAGAGGGCTCAAGCTTTACTTTTTTTAGAAAATCGTACTCTCTATTTGTTTCTGTTTTTAATTGTTCAAGAAAATTAAATTGTTCGTTAGAAACTCGAACGACCACTTCTTCTTCATCCTGCGCAAGACTGACCGAGTTTTTAATAATATCTACGATCAAGGGATTATTATTTTCTAATTGTGTATGCGCGATTCGTGAAGCCATATGAAACATCAACTTAATTAAATGAGCTTCATTGAAGTTCATCATAGTTTCTTTCATTTTTTCAATATGACCCACGACAATGGCAAAACGATCCAGATTTGACTGGATGTGAGCTGAAAATTCAGCAAAGGCCTTTTTTTCACCTTCATCAAGACCCAACTGATAGGCTTCTTTGTAGGCGAGCTCTTGAATTTCTTTTAACTTTTCTAGAGCTTTGGCCTCAATTTTTTCTTCTTCATTTGTTCTTTCAATTTGATCAATACCTGTTTGCTCTCGCATCACATCGCTCATTTGAAAATCTGAGCCATGTTTTTTGGCGTTCAAATAATTAATGGCCTGATGGGGCGTGCCCAATTCGAATTTTTGAGGTACGAACTCTAGAACTTTATTAGCTGCGATATCTTTCCTAAGAAAGTTCTTAGACCATTGCATCCTCTGAACCACCTCTTGCGATCAAGATCTTGCCTTCAGCCTCTAAACGACGAGCGGCATTAACAATTTCCTGCTGAGCACCTTCAACATCGGACAGACGTGAAGGACCCATGTTTGATAAATCTTCTTTGAGCATTTCGGCCGCACGTGCCGAGATATTTTTGAAAATCTTGCCACGAATATCTTCGCTGGCCGTTTTGAGAGCCAACAAAAGCTTTTCGTTTGGAATTTCCTTGAGGAGGGTTTGAATTCCTCGATCGTCGATTTTTGTAATATCGTCGAAGACAAACATCAATTTTCTGATCTCTTCTGCTAGCAAGGGATCTTTTTCTTCCAAGCGCGACATAATAGAAGTTTCTGTGTTTTTATCCATGACGTTAAGCATTTCTGCGACGGGCTGAACACCACCCAAAGAAGCTTGCTCGACGGTGGCTGTATTGGCTAATTGATTTTTAAGCACACGATCAATTTCTGCAATCAACTCGGGGTCGACATGATCTAAATTGGCCATACGTAAGACAACTTCAGCTTGTAAGGCTTCGGGCAGTCGTTTTAAAACTTCGCCTTTTTTCTCTGGCTCTAAGTGAGCTAAAATAACGGCCACTGTTTGCGGATGTTCATTGACTAAAAATGTCGCCAAAGATTTAGCATCCACCATCTCTAGTGATTCTAAAGATCTTGCGCCACCTGAGGAGATATTTAATCCACCCAAAATACCTCGAGCTCGCTCTTCACCTAAAGCATCAACGATTGAATCTTTATTTGAAACGGCTTCAGAAAAAATATAATCCTCAGTTTCACTGATCATTTCGTAAAATTCTTCGAGAACTTTTTTTGTGACATGCACAGGAACAATTCTATATTTTGACATTAAGTTAATCAGTTTTCTAATGTCGCCGTCTTCCATTGTTTTAAAAAGACTTTTTAAGGCTTCTTTTCCTAAATAGTTTATCAAGATAGCGGCTTTATCAAAACCCTTCAAATTTTCATATTCAATGTTTTCTGCTTTGAAGATTTTCATTAAGGGCCATCCTTTCTAACCAGCCACATGCCAAAGGCATTAGCTGATTTCTCTTCATCTTTTTGCATGATTCCCATAATGCGATCTTTTAATAATTCAGCTTCAGCTTTTTCAGGATCTACGGATTCTTGTAAGATTGGAAGGGCTGTCGACATACCTGGTAAAGTGCTATCAACCGATTGAAGCTCTTCTAACTCTTCAATGGTTCGAGGAAGCATTTCTTCCACCGAGTCTTGAAAGCTATCCGTAATCCATTGCATAAATGGTCGGACAACAATGAAAAAGAAAAGGGCTAAACTAAAACCTAAAAGAGCCCATTTAAATAATGCATGCAAAAGTTTTCGACGCTCTAAATTAGTTAACAGTCTTTCAGCTTCAGAAAAATCTTCAGGTTGAAACTGCATGTTTTCAATTTTAACACTGTCACCACGTGCAATATTAAACCCAACGGCACTTTTTACTAAAGATTCGTATTTGGCTAATTCTTCGGCTGACCTTGGCGTATACTTGGTTTCTGTCGTTCCGTCTTCTTTTGTTGTTGTGACTTGAACTCCGTCAACAACCACTGCGACACTGATTCTCTCTAGTGCGCCTGCGGCCTCTTTGATATTACGAACTGTTTTTGGAACATCATAATTTGTCGTTTTAATTTCTTTTTTAACATCTTGTTTAAAACCAATTTGGCCAGCGTCTTCAGCTCCCGGCAAATTAGCTCTTGATCCCGGAACTCCTGCGGGATTTGTTCTTGAACCATCAAGAGATTCTTCTTCTGTCGTCTGGCCACGAATAGCCGTACGATCGGGATCGACAGATTCTTCAACCGATGAAACGACTTTGTTATTTAAGGTCGCATTGACTTTAGCAACGACCTTAGCCTGACCAACGACTTTAGATAATATAGATTCGATTCGACCTTCAAAATCTGATTCGATCTTTTGCTTTAAATCATTAATATCTGATGAGCCCGCCGTTGATCCGTCATTTTGGCGTGTCAGAACTTTTCCACGTTCATCTAAGACTGTCACACGATCGGGATCCATAGCCTCGACAGCATTGGCTACTAAATATCGAATTCCTCGAACTTGTTCACTGGAAAGTTCTTTGCCTTGATGAAGCTCAACAACCACTGAAGCTGAAGCCGCAGCGCCATCTTCCAAAAAGGTTTTTTTAGCAGGCAAAGCCAAAATGACTTTTGATTGCTTCACGGCCGTTAAAGTATTAATGGCTCGCATCAGTTCGCCTTGAAGGGCTCTTTGATAGTTAATTTTTTGAGCGTAGGAATTAATTCCGAAGTCTTGTTTATCAAAAATCTCAAGACCAATGTTACCCATTTTTGGAGAGCCCATTTCAGACATTAATGCCATTTGCGTTGAGTGCAAAAGGTCTTTTGGAATGACGATTGTTTTTCCATCATCGCGAAGTTGAAAGGGAATATTTTTTTCGTTTAATTTAGCAATGATACTTGAAACTTGATCTGTGGGAACATTAGTTAAAAGCGGAGCGTAGTCGCGACCAGTGGCCATGATTGTCATGGTTGCAAGAGCCGCCACCGCAATGACTGAAACGGCAATGACCGAGAGTCTCTTGGTTGGGCCAAGATTTCCAAAAAATTCTCTAAACTGAACAACCAACCCGCCGAAAATCTTATTCACTGTTGCTCCTGAAAAATAAGTCCCACATTAGAACACTCATTAAAACCACTCAGCCTAAACTTGCATTTTCATAATTTCTTGGTACGCATCTATAATTTTATTTCTAACTTGCACCATCACTCTTAAAGCGATGTCTGCTTTTTCAGTGGCGATCATAACGTCAGCCACGTTATCAGTTTTTCCTGTTGCTAAATCTTGAGCGCCGCGATCCGCCGCTAATTGGAGTTGATTAACATTTCCCATGGCGACTTTAAGGGTGTCAGCAAAACTGGTTGAGTTCGGAGACTCAACTTCACCCATGACAGACGGTTTTTGAATACTGATCGACTTAGAGTCCCCGATAGAACCCGTCTGTAAAAATCGATCTGCTTTTCCTACAGTAAAACCATCCATGGTTACACCGAACCTTCCTCTAATATTTTACTCTAACCTCATGTTAATTTCTAGCTTCTAGCACTTCTCATTATGAAACAGGACCTTAACGGCCAATTTCTAATGCACTTAATGATAAATCCTTCTGCGCTTGCATACTCGAGACATTGGCTTCGTAAGCTCGACTGGCCTGAATCATATTTGTCATTTCTTCCATTAAATTTATATTCGGATAGGCCACGTAGCCATCGGGGTTTGCATCAGGATGATCGGGCTCATATTTCATCAAAGGCGCTTTGCGATCCGAAATCACATCAGTGACTTGCACTCTTTGCATATCGTTTCGGGGATCTGTGGCCATGATAATATCGCCAAAGGTCTTGGCCTCAGGCATAGCTTCAAACACAACATCTTTACGGCGATAAGGACCACCCTCGGGAGATTGAGTCGTATTGATATTGGCGATATTGCTGGAAATGGTATTCATGCGCATTCTTTGCGCCGCCATTCCACTTGAACTGATTCGCATTCCCTTTAAAAAATCAGACATCTTGTCCTCCGCCCCAATTCAAAATTAGCTCAACTTTATCTTGTTTCTGAAGCTGCATATTTTAAAGCGGCCATTTTTTTGTTGATCAACTGAATGGCTGTTTTGTATAAAATGGCATTTTCAGACAAGGCTGACATTTCTTTTTCAAGATCCACTGAATTTCCATCATTGTTAATCGCACCTTCAGGATTGTCGTAAATTTCAGGCCTGACGCTAGGATTTGCTCCACCGGTCGCAAAATGTTCTGGGTGATTGGCATGGATGCTTCTTGTTCCACTTAAGTCGATGGCTCGAGCTAAAGCCTCTTCAAAATCTAATTTTTTTGCATGATAGCCAGGTGTTTCGGCATTCGCAATATTTGAGGCTGTCAGATTGTGCCGCAATTGCCGCATATTAATTGACGTTTGCAGCGCTGCGGTTGTTTTATCAAAAAGACTGCTCATAGAACACCCTCCTCTTTATATTCTTGTATTTTATTTCTTAAAGTTCGAATTGAAATTCCAAGGATTTCAGCGGCGCGTGTTCGATTCTGATCTGTCACTTTTAAAGTTTGCAGAATTAAATCCCGCTCAACTTCGGCAAGCTTTTTAATTGGCAGAGCCATCGGCTGTAGCGACACTCTATCATTTGTTTCTATATCGTCTTCCTGAATAGCTTGGCTTTCAGATAACAAAACAGCTTTCTCTAAAATATTTTCAAGCTCTGAAAAATTCCCCGGCCAATCCCAGCAACTGAGTTTTAATAAGGCCTCTTCTGTTAAAAACATGTTGGGCTTATTATGCAAAATTTGAAAAACTCCTAAAAAATGACTGGAAAGGATGGCAATATCTTCTTTCATTTCTTTAAGTTCTGGCAACTTAAGAGTGGCCACAGAAATTTTGAAATAAAGATCTGATCTAAAACTTTGCTGACCGACGAGGTCCCACAAAGAGGCTCTTGTTGTAAAAAGTGCCCTTATTTTTTTTGATGAGTTTTCAAGCCAAACTAAAAGCTTAGATTGATCAGAAAAAGAAAGCTGCTCAATATCTTCAATGATCACTGTGTCTATTAGTTCCTGAGTAACGGCGTGATAAAAATCATCAAACGAAAAATCACGCCCCTCAAACATACGACAACTGTGAGAGGCTTTCCGGTTAGCCAAATTTTTTGACCATGAAGTTTTACCAGTCCCAGAAGCTCCGTAAATCAAGATGTCCGTATTAGCTTTTAAAACTTTTTCAGCTTGTAAAGCCAGTTTACCAAAGGCTTGGCTACGAAATTTTAGCTGTCCAAAATCAATCAAACTCATTTTATTTTCCCCGCAACGGCTGGAATTCTTTTTATATATTTTTTGTAGTTGTCCTGCCAGGCGACACCCTTTAACTCTTCTTGAGTTAACTGCTGCCATACACCTGTTTTATCATTTTTAAATTCAGCCCAGACGTCAGCCGCTTTTTGAATATCACCGCGATCAAAATATATTTTTCCTAATTGGTATCGAATGGAGGCCAAAGGTTTCTTTTCTTCATAAAGATCTAAGAGATCTTTAAAAGTAGTTACGCTTTTATCAATTTGTTTATCGTTAAAATAAAGCTGTCCCAGTTTTTCAAGAGCATTTGAATGAACTGTTTCTGAAATATTTTTCGAATCCTTCATAAGTCGATCAACTTTTTCAAAAGATTTTTTAGCATCTTCTTTTTTACCAATTTTGACTTCAAGTTCTGCCAAATCAAAATAGGGCTCAGCCAACAGAACTGGCTGCCCTTGCCAAGTTTTAATCAGTTCAGTGAGATACCGAATGGCTGAATCTGAATCCCCTCGCTTATCTAAAAGTTTAACCGCTAAAGCGACTCGTTCAATTTGATCTTCATCAGGCATTTTTTCAGGATTTTTGATATTTTTTAAATACTCGTAAGCTTTATTCATTCTTCCTTGATAAGCCGTCACACTGGCTAACCTTAAATTAAGGCTATCGATTGAAGGAAGATGCTCTAAAATAGAGACACTCTTTATTTTTTCTGTACTTGCCGCCGCATAGTAAGAATTCAAAACTTCTTGATAATATTTTTCGGCCTCTTGCTGAGCGCCACCTTGTTCGAAAGCGGCTCCTAAGTAGTAAGCCGTGTCTAAGCGGGCTGTGCCCTTCAGCCAACTGTCGGCAAATTTTTGATGCGTTTTTAAGCCATCAATAAATTTTCCACCTTTTATTTCATCTCGCATTTTGTCATTGATATTGGCAACAATTCTCTTTTTTAATTGAGCCTCATCGACCCCTGTAGGGTTGAGCTGAAAGAATTTAACTAACAGATCAACAGCTTTAATATAGTCGCCTCGTTGATTGTAGCCATCAGCTATCATCACTGTCGCAAATTGTTGAATATTAGGAAGATCTAATTTTTGCGAAAGTGACAAAATTTCTTTCACTGTCGTATCAACATCTTTTGCTTTCATCCCCTTCATACGTGCGCTTAATAGCCTTAATCTAGCAATAATCACACTTGGACTTTCACCATATCTAAAATAAGTTTCTAGATAAGCACCAATCACACGGGTTTTATCGGCGCCTAAGATTTCCATCAATTCACCCAAACGAGTTAATGCAAAGGGAGCATGGCCATCTGAGGGAAAACGTCTGGCGAATTCACGGAATACATCCATACTTTGCCGATGTTTTTCCATTAAAAATAATGATTCACCTTGATTATAAAATGCGTTTGGTAAAATGGATTGACCCTGAGGATAGGTTTTTAAAGCTCTTTGATATTCCTCGACAGCCCGCGCGAAATTTTTAGACTTTACAAAAATGTCGCCTTTTCTGTAAGACGCTTCCATTTTTAAATCCATATGAGGTGAATTATTTTCTATTTCATCAAGGGCTTGAAAAGCTTCGTTGTATTTATTAAGTTTCAAATATGAAAGCGCAACACCCAGACGTGCTAAATCTTTAGAAAACACATGAGGACCACCGTATTTTGAATTTGAAATGTGCTCATTCAGATTCTTAATGGCGGCTAATGTGTCGCCTCGATCCAATTGCAAATAACCGTTCATTAAAGATACGCGCTCAGCAAGAACAGAATCTGGAAATTTTCTTAAAGCGGACTTGTATTTTTCAATGGCCATATCAAAGTCAGAGGGTCGATTATCTATTTGCCAATTTTTATAAAAAATGTCGGCTGTCATATAAGAGATAACTTCGTTGTACTGAGACTCAGGGTATTTCTCTTGAAACCATTCTAAGGTTTTTAGATATACTTGAAATCGGCCTTTTTTAAATAATGTCAGCAACAGCCTGGCTTGCTTATTTTCGTCAGTGTCATTCGAACGAATGCTGTACTCTGGGACAGCGGCTCGCACTTTTTTCCAATTTAAATTTTCAAGTTCAAGAATTGGAAAGGGAATATAATAGTTGTCTTTACTTTTTAATATGGAAGCTTCTTTAATTTCATAATCTTTAATTGAGAAACGTTCAAAATTAGCATCACCACCATCAAAAATTCCTGATCTGACTTCGGCTTTTGCTAAATTCTGAGCTGGCGCTTCACTTATGTTAACTGGTCCTTTATCATTAATAATTAAAATATCAGTCGTGGCAGGCTTTCTAACATTGTTAGCAGATTTTATTACAACAGACTTAGGCTCGGCAATTTTTTCCGATTCAGACACCGACTCTTTCCCTTTTGTAGCCGTCAGAAAAAAATCAATTATCAGTCGCGAAGGTTGGTCAGTCAGATAGTCAAAGCTTTCTACATTTTCTTTAGCAAGTTCAAATAGAACTAGATTTTTTTTATCAGGCCCGGCTTCAATTTTAATTGATTTTACGTAGGGGCTTTTAAAATTTTTGAGTTGCAGTGTGGTTGCATCATCAAGGACTTCAATTGTCAGCTGCATGTAGGATTTTTTATTTTGAGTCACTTTTTTTATGTCGTATTCCCAAGACTCACGTCCAGTGAATTCAACATGAACAGTATCATTCTGACTTGTGATTTGGCCTTTGATCCCTGCAGCTATTGCACTTGCCCATGGTCCTGCTAAAATTAAAATACTTAATAAAAAAATCCATCTTAACAAGGGTCTGCTCCATCCTGGATGTTGACTCGGTCTCAGACTTGTTAACAGCACATTACATGCCAAGATCGAAGCGTCTTGGTCAGGGATTTAAACGTTTCCTTTCACTAATTCAGCACGTGATTTTGTCAGGCCTGACAAGCTGATGACATCGACTTAAGCCTAAAGCTTTTCAAGCCCATGAATAGACGTCAAATTTATCTGCTATTAAACCGATATAGAATGCACTATGAACCACCTTAAGAATATAATCTTTCCTTATTTTTTTCTGCATTTATTTCTGCTTTTGACCGGTTGTGTTTCAGTGAACATTCCGTCTTCAAGTGGCGTGAAAGCTGCCAATATCAACTTCAAAGTTCCAGAAAAACCTTTTGTACCCATGGCCAGCAAAAGTGCAGATAAAGCCTGGATTAATGAAAAAACTGGAAATACTATTTCCTATCAATCCGAGTGCGGATCCCCTCTTGATCCACCTCTTCAACAAATTGAGTCCGATACACTTAATTTTTTAGAAAATTTGAAAATAAATTCTTCAAGTTCTAAAACTTTTAATGGCCGCGAAAGTCTTGAAACTTTAGCTCAAGGTAACGTCGATGGCATTTTAGTTAAATTGCGAGTGATTACTTTTAAGAAAAACAACTGTAATTATAGCCTGGTTTATGGCGGCGTCAGCGAAAAATTTAATTCAGACTTAAACTCCTTTGACCAATTTTTTAAAGGATTTAAAGCGCCATGATTCAAACACTCACCACTCCCTTTCTTGCTTTAGGATTTGATGTCCTAAGTTTTATTGGTGGCTGGGGGGTTTTGCTTTATCAAATCTGTCGCGATATTTTTCGTGGACCCATTTATTTTAGACTGTTGACGGAGCAGATTTACCAAATTGGTTTTAAATCAATGCCTCTTGTTTTAATCACGGCTGTTAGTACTGGAATGGTGATGGCTTTACAATTTGGCATGGGCTTAGAAAAATTTGGCGGTAAACTTTATGTTCCTAAACTTGTCGCAGTGATTATTCTTCGAGAAATGGGCCCCGTTTTTACAAGTTTAATGTTCGCAGCTCGGGTTGGAGCTGGTATCGCCAGTGAAATTGGCTCTATGGTTGTGACTCAGCAAGTGGATGCTATTCGCGCCTTGGGAACATCTCCGATTAAAAAAATTGTCGTTCCTCGGGTTCTTGCCTGCATGATTTGTTTACCTTTATTGTGTGGACTTGCAAATATCATTGGTAATTTTGGTAGTTTAATTGTCGGAACCTCGGAATTAGGTCTTGATCCCCAGTTTTACTTTTTAAAAATCATAACGACCCTAACTTTAAAAGATTATCTTTCTGGATTTTGTAAAACTTTTTTCTTTGCTCTGTTTGTCGCGGTTTCTGCTTGTTATTATGGGCTTAATGTCAAAAACGGCACCAAAGAAGTAGGCCAAGCGACAACTAAGGCCGTGGTGATGTCTTCAATTATGATTCTTGTAGGAGATTTCTTTTTAACTAAAATATTTTGGGTGATTGAACAATGGCTATGATCGAAGTTAAAAATTTTAGAAAATCCTACGGAAAAAAAGTCGTTCATCAAGACGTCTCTTTCACCGTCGAAAAAGGTCAGTGCATTGGACTGATTGGTGGTTCAGGAGCGGGAAAATCCGTGATCTTAAGAAGTCTGATTGGATTAGAAAAGCCCGACCATGGCGAAATTTGGATTGAAGATCAAGACATTGCCCAACTTCGCGAAAAAGAACTTGGTGAAGTTAGAAAAAAAGTTGCTTATGCGTTTCAAGGCGGAGCTCTTTTTGATTCTATGACAGTCTTTGGAAACTTAGCATATCCCTTAAAAGAGCATACCGATTTATCTCATCAACAAATCCGCGAAAAGATTTTTCAAGTTTTAAAAGAGTTTGGCCTTGAAGGAAATGAGCAAGTTTTTCCAGGACAACTTTCGGGCGGCATGCAAAAGCGCGTGGGCTTAGCTCGAGCTATGATGCTCAATCCGCGAGTGATGCTTTATGATGAGCCCACGGCGGGCTTGGATCCTTTTAATACGAAACGAATTCAAGAATTAATTTTAACACTCAAATCAAAAGGTGTGACTTCCATTTTAGTGACACATGATATGCCGACGGCATTGGCCGTCTGTGATCGATTGGCTTTTTTGCAAAATGGCAAGATTGCTTTTGATGGCACCTTTAGAGATTTAGAAAAAAATGATGAATCCGTCTTTGCAAAGTTTATGAAAGGTGAGGCCGCCTAGTGGAAACTCAAAATCGAGTGCAGATTATTGTTGGAGGATTTCTCCTCTTTGGTCTGGTGGCAATCATGACGACAATTTTTATGTTAGGCGCTGATCGTGCGTTATTTAAAAACTATGTCCGACTTCATGCTTACTTTGATCAAGTGCAGGGTTTAGATCGAGGCAGTGTTGTTTCTTTATCAGGCGTAGCGGTTGGTAATATTGAAAGTATAGAGTTTGTGAATGATAAAAAAACGCTTGATGTTACAATGAAAATTGAAGACCGGTTTTTAAGTCGAATCCCTATGGGCTCGCAAGTTGAAATTCGCACGCAAGGGGCCTTGGGCGATAAGTTTGTTTTTATTATTCCTGGCCCAGCTTCAGAAAAGCCTGTTAACGATGGGGCTATCCTAGAAGTCGCCACAGCAACAGATTTATTTGCGATTATTTCTGAGCGCAGTAAAGACGCCGGAAAAGTTTTTGATATTATCAATGAACTTCATAAGTCGACATTGACGATCAATGGAGATCGCAAACTTGAAAAAATTATGCAGAACTTGTCAAAGGCAACGGAAAGCTTAGCGGCGACATCTCAGCAAGCTCAACAATTCACAGGTTCCCTCAGCCAAGCCGACACAGGCCAACGCCTTACAAGGGCCGTTGAGCGCTTTGATAACATCATGACAAAGATTGATAAGGGCCAGGGTTCTTTAGGCGCTCTGATCAATGATCCCAGCGTGCATGATAGGCTTAAAACTTTGTTGGGTGGCAATGTTCGCAAATCCCAAGTTAAAGATCTGATGCGAAACTCCATTGAAAAAGCTGGAGACAGTCAGTAACAAAAAATTAAACAGATTGCTCGGGCTCGCGTTTTTTATCGATACGAACAGCGCTGTCGATTCCCGACAACTGTCCTTTGATAGAAATGCTAGGACTGTTCACCACACGTTGCTGAAGCTTCTTAAAAATGGGTTCACGAATCGCTAAGTTGTTATCTTGAAGGACACACTGACGAGCCAGCTTTTCTTTCAAGTGGATAACTATTGGCGCTTTCATGTTTGCCGTCATAAGAGTGGGATCTTCAGGAATTGTAATGATGGAAAAATAATGGGCGTCTTTTGGATCTTTAATTTTCAAAGCCTCAAGATCACCTTTAGACATTGTCACATTGTAAGAGTCAGAAAAAATCTCAGGCTCTAGAAGAGGAAACGCAATGGCTCCTGCATCACAGCTTTGCAACCAAGCAAAGATTTCGTCACTTGGGTCATCAAGCAGCACGAATTTTTTTAAATCAGCAAATCCTAAAAGACCATCTGAGAATGTCAGAATATCTTCGTTTTTGATTTCAACCTGACCAAATCGTGACGTAGCAATAACCACACTGCCCCCTCTATTGCATGACTGCATAACTAACTAGCAAAACTAGCTTTGGATCTCCGGACTGAGCCCTCCTTAGTTTAGACTAACGAGAGCTGCAAAAGGTGCATCCAAGATATAAATCTGGACCTAAATCTAGGTCCTATCAATTGAATTTTGAGAGTCTTAGAACGCAGACGGCGATGCGTTACGTTTTCAAAAGTTTAGCAACAGCTCGACTAGAATCTGAGGAAACAACAGAGGACTGTTGGTTTTGCTCTTGAATGGCCATGTAAACTTCTTCTCGATGAATTTTTGTGTCCTTGGGAGCTTCTATTCCTAGACGCACTTGTTTCCCTTTGATTTGGACAACGCGAATTTTGATATGATCATCGATAGCGATGCTTTCACCCAACTTCCTTGTTAGAACCAGCATTGAATACTCCTTCAATTTTAAACACGCCAACCAGTCTTCTTGACGACAGGCTCACCGTAAATATCGGCGGTTTAAAGCGGAACTGTAGGTATAATTTCTATCTTAGAAAGTCAAGGAGGCTAGTCTGAATGAGTTTTGGAGAAACTTCTAATGTCGCCTTTAAGGCACTGTCTGTTCTATTTATGTCACTAACTACCTGATAAACGTCGGCATCTTCTAACTGTGATGCTAATATCTTATTATCGACGATCGCCTTCTGCAGACTCTCTGTGGAGTTATTGACAGCCATAATCCGTGATCCGACCTCAGACCGAGATAAGACCACCTGCGAAATAGCCTGGTCCAAAGTATCTAAAGCTGACTGAATTCCTGCTTTA
This sequence comes from Pseudobdellovibrionaceae bacterium, assembly GCA_043720615.1. Lineage (GTDB taxonomy): Bacteria > Bdellovibrionota > Bdellovibrionia > Bdellovibrionales > Bdellovibrionaceae > JAYWDA01. The sequence goes on from JAYSSI010000033.1 coordinate 129,482, forward strand.
TCATTGGTGCGTAAAGAAATTTCCAGTCCCGAGAGAACTTGGAAAATATTCACACCTGAACGTTCGGTGATAGGATCTTTAGTCCCAATCTGACCGGCTTTCCCAACGGCGGCAGGGGCCCGCAGTTGAATATAATCGTCTTCAATTTTCTTATTTAATTCTTTGTTTTTCTTTTCATCGGTTAATAACTCATTCAAATCGTCAACTGTCTTTGGCGAGTCGACCCGAGGTCGAAGTAAACCGTCGCCCGAAAAACCTTTCCCAAGGAAAACCTTACTTCCCGGCAGATTCATCGAAATAAACGCATCTTTATGCGTTTGAATTTTCATATCCCCATCATCACCCAAATAATTACCACTGCGATCAAAAGGAGTTGATTGAGTTTGATAGCCGCCGAAAATAAATCGATCACTCAATTTTCGATTTCCAATTTGAATGGCTTGGCTCAAGATCTGATTCACTTCAAGACCTGTCACTTGCCTTGTCTCTTCGCTAGCCCCAGCATCACTGGCTTGCCCTACCGCAAGCTCTTTGGCACGAATCATAATATCGCCTAATTCGCTTAAGGACTGATCAGTGAATTCTAAAAAAGATTTAGCATTATTAATATTTTTAATAAATTGAGTGTTGCCTCGCTCTTCCGTCCGAGCTCCTAAGACTCGAGTCGATGCAAGTGGATCATCCGAAGGTTTGTTGATTCGCTTTTGAGTCGCGGCTTGATTTTGCAAATCATACATATCAGAACGATTTTTTGTCGTGTTCTGTTGGACTTGATTGAATTGCATTTTATCTGCGATTCTCATCCGTTAACCTTACATTCGCTTTAAATTCAAAATGGTATCGAACATTTCATCGGCTGTTCGAATCAACCGTGCCGAAGCATCATACGCTTTTTGAAACTCAATCATTTTTGTTGTTTCTTCATCTAAACTCACGCCGCTGATACTTTCTCGAAGATTTCCCAATTGCTGCATGATATTTTTTTGTGTTTCCATCGTCTTGATCGCTCGATTGGTCACACTGCCAATTTGACCTACTTCAGTGTTATAATAATCATCAAAGGTCGCAGCTCCTTCACTCATCACTTTACGATTCTGCAATGAAGAAATCATATTCGCGATGGTATTATCACCCGGGGCATTGGGTCTTGCGGCTGCGGCGATACGACCGACATCACTATAAATGTCTTGGTTAATAGCTAATTTCGTCGCTGCATCTGTTGCATCCATAGGCATTTCAAAAAATTGATCGCCTTGTTTTCCATAGCGATCAAACCCTTGCGAATGAGCTTCATTGACTTCTTTTCCAAAATTAAAGGCTAAGGTATCCATTCGATTAAGAAGTCCTCCGATCACTTCATCTCGAACTTCTAAAGCTCCACCCACGCGGCCACCCCGGAGATGTTCGGTAATATTAAACTGAGTGCCACCTTTGACCGTACTATAAAATATCTGAGTTCCTACTTTTTCTCCGACTGAATAAGTTTTTAAATCAGTGGAATCAACTCCTGAAACCAGAACGGCAGCTCGGCCGGCAGTGACCGAAACCATGCCATCAGCGCCTTCCGCCCAATTGACTTCTAATTTTTCGCCTAATTTTTTTAATAAAAGATCTCGACGATCGCGCTCATCATTAGAGGGAACACCTTGTGTTTCCACCAATTTAATTTTCATATTTAGATCTGCAATTTCTTTTGTGGCTTGATTGACTTCATCCACAGTGGCCGTGATTTGATGATCTAAATCGGCTTGCACATCTTTGAGCTGACCGACCACTCGTTTAAAATCGTTGGTTAAAGCAACCGCTGATTCACGCACCATGGTTCGGCCCGCAAGACTTTCTGGGTTGGCTGACATCTCGCGAAAGCCATTAAAAAAATCTGCCATGTACTGATTTAAACCTTTGTTGGCCTGCTCATTATAAACTTGTTCAACGCGTGCTAAGGCATCAGCCCTAGCATCAGAGTAGCCAAGGCTTGTGCCTTCTCTTTGAATTTGTTTTTCTAACCATGGATTATTGGTTCGAGTGATCAATCCCGCTCTGGCGCCCGTTCCAACTTGAAGCTGACCCGGACTGTGAGGAGCATTCGTCAATATCTCAACACGTTGACGAGAGAAGCCCTCAGTTGTTTTATTGGCGATGTTATGTGAGACAGTCTGTAAGGCCGTCTGACTATTGGAAAGAGATCTCTTTCCAATATCTAACATCGATGAGATCTTCGACATCCTGTCCCCGTTCGAGGCATCCTTACCTCTGGTGTGATCTCTAAACTTCTTTTCTTACGAAGTTTCCAGCCTGATCAGGGCCTGACTTCATTTGTCCTTTTTTCTCGTAAGTTTTTTTACCTGATAAAGTTTCTTTGATATTTGTCATTGCGCCGTTCAGGGTGCTTAAAGCTTTTTGCGCAAACTCTTCATTTTCTTTATTAATATCGGTCAATCTTCTCAGCAAAATATCAAGAGCAGCATGAAGGCCACGCAATCGATCGGCCGCTTCGCCTTGCAAATATTTTGCGATATCAAGAAGTCTTGGGTTTTCAGCATCAGCGCCAATTTGCAAAGCTAATTCTTGGGCATGTTTAATTCTTAAAACATCCACCATCTTAATTTTCATCAATAAAGTTTCTTTGCCCTGATTGATTTCATGCAATTCTTTAAGATCTGCTTTTAAGTAAATTTCTTTTTCTTTACGAACCGTATCAAGCAAAGTCCGATAAAGCTTTGTGAGATCTTCTAAGTTACTTTTTAGTTTTAGGTAAGCTCGCTCAACTAATGCGTCCATGTTAGCTTCCTACTCCATTGTTTCTAAATGTTCGTCGACCATTTTACTAGCTACGGCTTTAGAATCAATTTTATAAGTTCCTTCATCAATGGCTTTTTGAAAGCGCGCAACTTTAGCAGCATCAACATCCGGAGCAGCCATCGCCAACTCTTTGATCAGCTTAGCTTCTTGAGCTCGTGGAGAAACATCCACTTTCGATGCGCCTATCTCGCTTCCAAAATTATCTGCGCCGACAGATGAAACAGGACCTTGTTTACCTGTTTTTTTGGAGGCTTCAGTTTTTGCACCATCGACTGAATTTAAATTTTGTCCAACCTTTGAGTGTGTAATCTTCATACTTGCCTCCTCGGGACTATCTCGATTTGAGACGGTCAATATACTTAGATAGTATCACAGTGGGACACTCCCACAAAGCTATTCCACTTTAGGATTTACAGTCTCTGGACTTACCGTAAAATTTTCTGACGCTGGTCCACGTAAGCTCCAATATAAGGCCTTTGCATCAGGGCTCACTCGCCCTAGTACCTGGCCTGCTTCTAATTTTGAAGACAGGTCCAAGTTAGCCATTTGACCTTTAAAAACATAACGACCCAAAAGTCCATTGCCATGGTCGATTTCTAAAGCTTGCTGATCATCGCCCAAAGCAATTTTATTAAGTAAGGTTCCGGCCCAAGGACTGACCACGTTCGAACGATCCCACTTTCCATCTTTGGCAGAAATGGACATATCCATTCGTTCGCCATTTTTATCACTGGTATTTTTTGTCACTTGAAATTTTATAGAGGTATTACTTTTTTCATCCATCGCAATCGGAGCATGCGGTTGCTTCAATTGCGCTTTATTTAAAATCGGTCCGTATTTTTCCATCAGTTGATCATAAATAATGTCACTAAAGCCAACGCCGCCTTTTTCACTCCACTTATCAACGTAATTATCATCAAGTTGTTCACGAAAAATTTTTTCCGCTTGATTGGTTTTAACAAAACCTGAATCTTGAACGGTCGAACGCATGGCTTTGACCATCTCACGCATAAATTGCTTTTCGTAAAGATCCGAAACTTCGCGAAACTTTGTTTGAATCGATTTCGGTTCGGGCGGAGTCATTCCACTTCGCACAGGAAAACCTGGGCTCTTAACGGTTGACATGATCTTTACAACTTACTGCTTGGGAAGAAAAATTGGGGAGTTGAGTTTGAGAATCTGTGCGCATCCTGCGCTTAAGACTCTTTAGCTTTGGCCTATGGGCACCAATCCTTGGTGTTTGCTGACCTCTTGCCTCTGTTTCCTGCGAGAAACTTTTGACTCTTGACCATCCATGGTTCTCGATCTCTTCCTCACCCTCCCCGGCCAACAAACTCATCCATGAATTTGCTGATAATACTATTTTACATAAGCTTGATTCATTCTGATACAAAAATGTCATAATATTTCGAGTTCCCCGTGCAAAGCTCCAGCTGACTTTATCGACTGAAGTATTGAGATCAGGTCTTTAGGAGAGACTCCGAGTTTATTTAGGGCCTGGACGAGATCTCCCACACTAGCCCCACCATCTAACAAAGCGATTTTTTCTTCTGTTACATTTTTACCAGTTCCAATTTTAACACTCATACCACCGTGTGATATGGCCACCTTAGAAATTTTAACTCTGTCTCCAATGACAACCGTGCCTGTTCTTTCATTGACGATAACAACGGCCTTGTTGTCAGGATTAACATTGATAGCTTCAATTGTTGCTAAAAGTTCGACACCACGATTTTCATAGGCAAAAGGCGTTACGATATCAATCGTTCCTGCATCTTTGGCCGTCGCAAAGTGACCACCTAATTCTTTATTAATTGTTAATATAGATCTTGCAGCCGTTGTAAAATCTGGATTGTGCAAAGTCATACGAAACATTTTTCGAGAAGAAAAATCAGCCTGTACATCTTTTTCAACCATGCCACCATTGGGAACTCGGCCCACAGTTAAATGCATGTCTTTGACGTCACCACCAATTATAATAGAACCCTGAGCGACCGCAAAGACTTGTTCATTGGCGGCGCGCAAAGGAGTTTGCAATAACATTCCACCCGCTAAACTTTGTGCATCACCTAACGCACTCACTGTGACATCCAGGGGATTACCTGCTTTGGCAAAGCCAGGCAAAGTCGCAGTTACAATAACGGCGGCCACATTCTTACTTGTAAAATCTTGGTTATCTAATTTTACACCCAACTTATCCAGCATTCGAACAACACTTTTTGCCATGAATTCGCTTTTGCCATCGCCTGTGCCCTTAAGACCCACAACGATTCCGTAACCAATCAACTGATTCTCTCGAACTCCACGAATACTTGCAATGTCCTTAAGACGAGCGGCATCAGCATCCAGTCCCGCAAATATAACGGCCATCAATAAAAACATTTTCAAAACAAAATTTCTACAGCGTATCAGAAGCATTGGCTTTGTTCCTTCTTAGGCTAACAACATCAAATTGCGGATCTAAAAGTTTCGTAGAGCTCACACCTTCGTCATTGTAATCTTCAGGACGAATCATTCCCGTCACGATCACTTTATATTCTTTTTTATCAATCATGAAAGGCTGAGAACCCTTCACGCGGTAATTACCGTCCGCTAATTTTTCAACAATTCGCGTAGGAATTAAAGCGATCTCAGTCAAATCAGATTTTTCTTCTTTTTCTTCCGCTTTCGGTGCTGCCGCTGGGGCTCGCCCTTTTCCATCAGGACTGTCTTTATCAGCCAATGTTTGTTCTTTAGATCCACCATTTTCAATTTTTTCTTGCTCTTCGATTTGTTTCAATAATTTTTTAATCACTCGTACTTTTGTTTCAACTTGCTTTTGAGCCGGGCCTTCTAATTTAACATTTAAGATATCACCATCTCTACGAGTTTTATTTTGCGTGAATAAATAAGATGATTGTCCATCCATAATCCACATCGATCCCGCCTGTGAACCTACGTCGGATTCTTCTTCCATTCGATTTTTTGTCATTTTTTTGTACTGTCGATTTGTCGGCGCCGTCATTTGTGAATTTTCTGAATACCGGGCAGGCTTTTCATCGCCCCCAAACGGAATATTTTCCGTAACAGTGGCGCACCCATTTAACAAAATCATAGTTAGTGCAACTAAAAGTATTTTCATTGAATTCTCACCACACCCTTTTCAATAATAGTCGCTGACATAATTTTTTTGTTCTCAGGATTTTTAATTTTTATTAAGTCACCAATTTTTCCAGTTTCTTCGGCTACTGCTGACATTGAAATTTCAATGCCATCTTCGCCTATCACGGCTTTTACGGATTGCCCTTTATGCGTCGCAGGCTCTTCTTTTAATTGAGAGGGCAATATCATTCGATGTTTCATAATGGGCTGAGCCGCAAGCTGATATTTTTTAATTAATTCAAATGTTAAAGGCTCTTCTTTCGAAAACGAAACGTCGATCCAGCGAGCTTCAAAATCTTTTTCAGAAATTCGTTCTCCGAAATTGATATTACGTAAAGCTACTAGGACATTTTTTTTAATTTTTACAGTGACAGAAATCCACTGGACTTGCAGATTTTTTTCTTCCTGCTGCAGCAATGAAATTAAAAGCGAGGGCGCAAGTTTCACTTCAGACCAATCAATCTGCGCATCCATCATAATTTTTGCCGGAATAAGAACTTTTTGAATTTTAACTTCGCAAGGGTGACATTGACTGGAAAGATGGTTGGTCAGCTTTCTTCTAAAATGGATTTCTGAAAATGCGTGAGCCATTTTAATATCAATTTTTTGCGACACAATAAGTTTTGGATTTTCAGCCGCCACAGCAGGGTTTTGCAAAACAAGGCTTTTGTAAAGTTCGCGAACACTTTGGATATTGAAACCTTTTTCAACTTGCTCTTTCGTCACTACAAAATTTTCTAAACTTTCAAGCAGCATTGGTGTGGGATTATTAACTTTGACGAAATCTCCTAAAACCCAATTTTTCAATAAAGGAACTTCAATCTGTTGATCAAAAAGAATTTCAGGTCGATTTTCAGCAAAGACTGGGCTAACAAAAAGTATAAAGGCTAAAAAAATTATTCTCATCATTACCTCAATGAGTTCACGGACTGAAGCATTTGATCTGACGCTTGAATCACTTTGCTATTCGTTTCATAAGCTCGTTGCGCCCGAATCATATTTACCATTTCATCGACAATATTAACGTTACTAGATTCCAATTGCCCTTGGGCTAAGTACCCTGTTCCATTCAATCCAGGCCTGGTTGTTAAAGGATTTCCACTGGCTGGACTTTGTGTGAACAAGTTTCTTCCCATCGATTTCAAACCTGCTGGATTGATAAAGTTAACAATATCAATTTGTCCTAAACTTTGAGGCTCATTGCTATTTCCAATAATTGCCTTCACTTCACCTGAGGCTGTGATATCAAGTCCTGCCATATTGGGAGGCAAAGTAATTTCGGGCTGTAACGCATTTCCATTTTTATCAACAATTTTTCCCGTAGGATCTTTTTTAAAAGAACCATCGCGAGTGTAGGCAATCTGTCCATCAGGAGTTAGAACCTGAAAAAATCCCGACCCTTCAATTTGAACATCAAGAATATTTTTTGTTACCAGCGCATTGCCCACTTCAAAGTCTTTTTGCACGGAAGCTGTTCGCACGCCCAAGCCTGTTTGCACACCATTGGGAGAGTAAGCATTTAAACCTGTGACTGTGCCTGGCTCTTTTTGTGTTTGATACATGAGATCTTCAAATTCAGCCCGTGATCTTTTAAATCCAGTGGTGGACACGTTGGCAATATTATTGGATATGACATCCATATTATCTTGTTGTGCGGCCATACCTGTTGCAGCTGTATTTAAACTTTTAATCACTCTGTGCTCCTTCTCTCGTCAAATCTTACTTAGTTTACATTCCTGTTTTGCCAACGACATTGACTAATTTGTCAGACATCTGGTCATAGGCACTGATCGCTTTTTGTGTACTTTCAAAAACTCGGTTGGCAGAAATCATATCAGTCATTTCTTGCACGATATTCACATTGCTGAGCTCTAAGAAACCTTGCTTCACGCTTGAATTCGCCACATTGACGACTTCGGGTGTGGCATTGGTTTTAAATGCAAACATTCCATTGCCAACTTTTTGCAAATCATCTGGTTTTTCAACATTTACAATTGAGATTTTTCCAACAGATTCTGTGCCCTCAAAAACTTCACCATTGTCATTAATAGCCATCGGCGCTTGACCATTAAGGCGAATCACTCGACTTTGTGGATCTGTTCCAGGAGGAGCTTCTTTTAAAACTGGCATTCCTTCACGGGTGACAAGCTTTCCTTCACCGTCCAAAGTAAAGTTTCCAGCTCGAGCAAATCTTGTTCCTTGCGGTGTCGCGATTTCAAAAAATCCTTTACCTTCAATCGCTAAGTCCATTTTATTGCCCGTGTATTTAACCGTTCCTTGCGAATGATCAGTGAAAGTCCCTTTGCTATCGACGAAGCTCTTATCTCCGCCTTGCATATCATAAAAACTTTCAATAGAAGCCGGAACTCGAGGAACTTGCATAACGTCTGAAGGTTTCTCATTAGCAGTGAGGTATTCTTGAAAGACTTGTTTGTCTTTTTTAAACCCAGGCGTGTTAACGTTTGCGATATTATTCGCAATCGTATCTATTCTTTGGCTTTGTGCGATGGCCCCACTTAAAGCTGTGTACACGCCTTTAGTACTCATCCAAATCCTCCACATATATGAAAACAGCAAGCCGTGTGCCACACGACCTAGCCTGCCTATAAAAATTAAAACCGACTGGCCCTAAGAAGGGCTTTATTCATTTTCTAAAAAATTATTTTTCTGGCCTCAATTGAAATCACATTTCAGGCGACGACTTTTTCTTATCTCGACTAAAGTAGGTATCTTTATTAGAACAAGCTCAAGGATCTTTCTGTCAGAAATAAAGCACTAGTGTCAAAAACATGTTACTTAACTTAATCTATTTTTGTGACACTATAAGAATCACATGAAAACTTTTTTATTTTCTGCATTAATCTGTATTTGTATTTTAATAACTGCGGCTCCAGTTCTTAGTGCTCCTATTCCCGAAATTGCTGAAAAATCAAAACCAACTTCTGCCTTAGCTATTGATAAAAATTATTCTTTAAAAGAAAAGCTAAAAGCTTTAACAAAAAAATCAAGTCGCAACCAATCTGATGCCCTGATTTTTGATTTACCTGTCACTTATAATAAAAAAGTCAGCAACTGGATTCATTTCTATCAAACCAGAGGCCGAAAATGGTTTCGCGAATGGCTAGAGCGTTCAAGCCGTCACATGCCACCAATTCAAAAAGAACTCCAGCAAGCAGGATTGCCGCAGGATTTAGCTTACATGGTGATGATTGAAAGTGGATTCTCCGCTACTGCCGTTAGTTCAGCGCAAGCCGTGGGTCCTTGGCAATTTATTGAAAGCACCGGACTTCGCTATGGTTTAAATCGAAATTGGTGGTTGGATGAGCGTCGCGATTATCACAAAAGCACGATTGCTGCGACAAAATATCTTCGTGATCTATACACCGAGTTTGGCTCATGGTATCTCGTCGCTGCCAGTTATAATATGGGAGAAAATGGACTTAGAAAAAAAATCACTAAGCATGGAACAAAAGATTTTTGGAATTTAATTCGAGCCAAAGCTTTACCTCTTGAAACTGAAGAGTACGTGCCAAAAATCCTAGCTGCGATGCTGATTGCAAAAGCTCCTAACCTTTATGGCTTTCGTAATCTTGAGCCCATGAATCCTCTGGTTTATGATGTGGTGGCTGTGCCAGGTGGAACTGATTTAGATGGCGTTGCTGATCATTTAGGAATCACTCGCAAGTCATTAAAAGATCTCAATGCAGAATTACTTTTAGGCTACGTTCCACGACAGGTCGAACGTCATTTGATTCGTATTCCCTTCGGTGCTCAAAAAATGGTGACTGACTATCTCCAGCAGATCTCACAAAAAGTTGCCTGGAAGTAATATGGAATTTCCGGGTTTAATTGTTCAAAAATTTGGCGGAGCCACACTTGCTACTCCCGAGCTGATCAAACATGCGGCTTTGCGAGTGGCAGCTTTATCAAAAAAAAATCCTTTGATCGTTGTCGTTAGTGCCATGGGTAAAACCACGGACTCGCTGATTGATTTAGCCAATCAAGTTTCACGAAGTCCCCATCGTCGTGAATTAGATATGCTAATGTCTGTGGGTGAGCGCATGAGCATGTCTTTATTTAGCATGGCCTTAAATGACCTTGGCTGCTCGGCCATTAGCTTTACCGGCAGCCAAGCCGGCATTATGACCGATGACTCTCACGTGAATGCCTTTATTCAAGATGTAAAACCAATGCGTGTGGTTGAGTCTTTGCGCCAAAATAAAGTGGTGATCTTAGCTGGCTTTCAAGGCGTTTCCCCTGTCACAAAAGAAATAACAACTTTAGGTCGCGGCGGATCTGATACAACGGCGACCGCGATGGCTGCTTATTTTAAAGCCGAGCGCTGTGATATTTTAAAAGAAGTTCCTTCTGTATTTACAGCGGACCCAAAAAAAGTTCCCAGCGCAATACCTTTGCGAAAATTGAACTATCAGCAATTAGCTGACATGACTTTTTGGGGTGCTAAGGTTTTACATTATAGGTCAGCAGAACTGGCCCTCAGTCACAAAGTTCCATTGTATATTGGCCCGGCTTCAGACCTTTCAGTGAATTTAAATCAAGGAACTTTTATTTCCGACAAGGAGAAGACCATGTTTTTTGAATCGGTTCGATTTTTATCCTTAAATTCCCACGAAAATATTTGCATTGTTCATGTTCAAAAAAATGACTGGCAAGGCGCCATCTCTGAAGTGAATTTGTTTTTACAATCAAAACAACTTCCAACACTCCAAGTTTTGCAAATTCAAAAAAACAATTTAGGGTTTGAGATCTGGCTGACCGGCCCCGAAGAACAAGCTCGCACCGCTCACCAAGAATTTAAATCTTCTTCACAAATTCAAACTGACAAAGACGAGTGGTCCACGATCACTATGACTTGCACCGGATTAGCTTCTGGCCAAGCCTTTTTAAAAGTTTCAGAAGCTTTAAAAGGTTTAAATACAAAAGTGCGCTCAGCTCTTTGCCAAAGTAATAATATTACATTTTTATTAGCAAAAAATGATGTCGCAAAAGTATTGCAAGAATTGCATGTGCTGATTGAAAAACAAAACTCCTAAGGCTTCAAAGCCCCTTGACGCCATTCATAGTTGTATCTGTTTTTAACTGTTTGCCAAAGATCTGCGTGGGGCCCCAGTAAACCATCGGTGCCGACAACTCCGGCTAAATCCCTGCGTGGTTGATAACCCATTTGCGGTCGAAACTTATTTAAGTTGGGAAATCCATTTCCATAAGTACCACCGTACTTACCACCACCGGAACCTCCATAGCCTTTACCGCCATTCCAGGATCCGCCGCCACCACCACCGCCACGAAATCCACCATTGATATTTGTATCGATTCCACCTACGGCTGCGCCTCCACCGCCTTGATCAGCACCCGAGCCTCCGCCACCACTGCCGCCACCTACATTGGCTGATCCCCCCATGCGTCCACCCAGTTCTTCACCAGGTTGAGATTTAAAAACTCCGGCCTCTAATTCAGGATTTAAATCTCCAAAATCGGGAGCACTTGAACCAGGTTTTTTTCCTGTCCCACCTTGCAGCCGAGAATTTGAAGAAGCAGATAAGCCTTGTCCCGCATCCGTTCCTAATTTTTGCGAACTGCTTTTGTTCATCGCCGCCTGACATGAAGTTGTATTCACACCATTTCGACAAGCACATACAACGGATGAAGCCATGTTTGGATTATCACAACCACCGGAAGCAACAAATTGCTGACAAATTGTTGCTGTTGGATTGGAAGCACAAATTTGAAGACCTTGAGAGCTATCTCCACTATCGCCACCATTTAAAGCACTTTTACAACTGGCGACTTGATTCATTAAACCTGGCAAATCATCAGAAAATTGCTGACCTTGATCTGCAGCTACTTTTAAATTTTCACAATTCCTTAAATTTCCTGCCGGTTTCGCAATAGGGCCAAATAAATCTAACTTGTCACAAGCCAACCTTTCAAATTCTTCATTGATTGCCGTACAAGTTGAAACACACTGTGATCTTTTTTGATTGCACTTTTGTTGAAATGATAAAAAAGCTGAAGAAACAGATTTGGTCGCCTTTAAAACAGCAGCACAGCCCCCGTTTATTCCAACACCCGATACGATTTGATCAGCCTTATCAGCCGTATCTCTGGTTTCACGAAGAACCGCTTGAAGATTGCTATCGTTATCTTCTTTGCATGCGATCACGGCTTCACCTGATTGCTGATAACAAACAGCCATCTGCCTTTGCAAATTCAGACAAGAAGCCTCACTACCAGAAGACTGATTATCGGTATTATCTTCCGCTTGTGGAATTTCTTTTTGAGGGGGAGATTTCGCCGGTGTTTTCGTCGATGGCTTTACAAGAGTAGGTGTATTTTGTGTTCCTGTCATATTTGAATTATATGTATGGACATGCACTCCCGCACCAGTGGCCGGCTGGCCAGCATTTCCAGCAAATGATTTTACGGAAAATAAAGCAAATATTATAACAGTATAATAATGGATTCGCACGCGAGTCCCCCTGCTAATATCTTATCGGCAATATTGAGAGGGGACTTAGTCTTTTACCGACTTGTCTCAAATTGAGATCAAGATTTATTTCTAATCGCATAAAAAGGCAGGATAAAGTAAAAAATGATTCCCGAAAAGGCGGAAATAGCCTTAATTTTACAGCTTTAACTTCAAATCGTCTGAATTTTACTTAAATCAAAATGTTCTAAATAGTGAAGGGCATTTAATACTCTGACATTGTTTTTATCCGAAAAATCTTTTTTTAAATTTTTGACAAGCTGAATTTTAATAGCATTGTCAAAGTACGGGCTAAACATATTAAAAGATCTTGAAACTTCTGAATCTGAAGTTTTAACTTCAATTAAAACAGGTGGCATTTTTTTTCTCTCAATAAAAAAATCAAGCTCCAGTGAACCCTTTTTCTTTAAGAACCATAATTTTGCCTCTATCCCCATAACCTCGTTAAGATAGTAGATTTCTTTCATTAAGCTAACCGCTACAAAATTTTCAAATTGTGCGCCTTCATTTTCATCAATTCGCGTATAATCATAAAAGTAGTATTTAGGTTCTTTTAAAACACTGCGAGCAATATTTTTTGAATAGGGTAAAACTTTAAAAATAACAAAAAGATTTTCTAAATGATTCATCCATTTTTGAATTGTTTTTGGATCTCTTTGTAAGTCAATGGCTAGCGAATTATAAGAAAGTGGCGCCGAAACCCGCTGCCTTAACATTTCTGCCATCAGTTCAATCGACGAAACATCTCTAATATTTTCATAGCTGACTAAATCTTGTCGGATGATCAAATCCATATGGCTTTTTTGCCATTTTAAATGAAAGCTATTCGAGTTTTCAAAGAAAGGTTCGGGAAAGCCACTGTACTTAATAAGTTTTGAGAAATTTTTTTCTGGCGTTGCCGCGCTATTTAGTTCTTTTAAGTCGAGAGGCAACATATGGTAGGTAAAGTGTCTGCCTGCTAACGAATCCCCCATTTTTTTAGCTATATCAAGTCTTGCGCTTCCGGTTACAATTATTTTTTGAGAAAGCCCCTCAATGTCGTAAATTCCTTTAATCCACTGCTTCCAATTTCTCATCTTATGTATTTCATCAAATATAATAATATCTTTATCGCGATCCCACAGCTGCTTTATAATTTTAATTTTATCTTTATCAAAATCAAAATTAAGATAATCAAATGATTCTAATAAATTTTTTGAAAAGGTTGTTTTGCCAACTTGTCTAGGGCCAACAAGCAAAATAATCTTTTTATCAAGATCCGCGATTAAGCTTTTACGGATAGATCTAGGAATAACTTTCATTTGTCCATTTTGGACTATAATCCATAATAGTCAAGACCAATTTGGATTATAGTCCAAAATGGACATGGCGTACTCAGACTTGAATTACCGCCAACAGCCGCAGATACTTCACTCCTTTAACACCTTTTAAGGAGAACCCATGTCTGACACCTTTTACTCTTACTCTGTAAAATCGGCTCAAGGAGAAAACCTTCCTCTTGAAAAATTTAATAACAAAGTAGCTCTCGTGGTAAATGTCGCCAGTGCTTGCGGATTTACTTCGCAGTATAAAGGCTTAGAAGAACTTTACAAAAAATATAAAGATAAAGGCTTTGTTGTTTTGGGATTTCCTTGCAACCAATTCGGCAGTCAAGAGTCCGGCACAGATGCAGAAATTCAAACCTTCTGCAAAACCACTTATGATGTGACTTTTCCTGTCTTAGGAAAAATTGAAGTGAATGGTGCCAACGCCGACCCGGTTTATAAATTTTTAAAAGAAAAAGCTCCAGGAATTTTAGGAACCGAAGCCATCAAGTGGAACTTCACTAAATTTCTGATCAATCAAAAAGGCGACATTATAAAAAGATATCCACCGCAAGTCGTACCTAGTGAAATTTCACAAGACTTAGAATCTTTGCTGAAGAATTAAAAAAATCCCGATGTGAGCTTTCTTAAAAGCTTGCCAACATCGGGATTAAATTCACTTTTAAAACTTAAAAAGTACTAGTGCTTAGAAGCTGTCTTCTTAGCGTCTTTTGAGTCTTTGCCTTTAGCTGCAGCTTTAGCAACTGGAACCAAATCAACCGCTCTTTCTTCAGCCGCTGCGGTCGCTTCTTCTGAATCTGCCACTTGCGCTAATACGGGAGCATCAACAGCCATCAATAATTTGCCAATTCCTTTTTCAGAAAGAATTTTCGCTCGCAAATCAGACATAATCTGTGGATGCTCTTTCAAGAAAGTCTTAGCTTGGTCGCGACCTTGACCCATGCGCTCACCTTTGTAGCTAAACCATGCTCCTGATTTATCAACCATATTAGCAGTGACCGCTAAATCTAAAACGTCTCCTGTTTCAGAAATACCTTCATTGTACATCAGGTCAAATTCAGTTTTTGTAAATGGGGGAGCCATTTTATTTTTTACAACTTTAACGGCCGTTCGATTGCCCGTCACTTCTTCACCATTTTTAATGGCGCCGACACGTCGAACATCTAAACGAACAGAGCTGTAAAATTTAAGTGCATTACCACCGGTTGTTGTTTCTGGGTTACCAAACATCACACCGATTTTCATACGAATCTGATTAATAAAAATCACAATTGTATTTGAACGGTTGATGGCTGCCGTTAATTTTCGTAACGCTTGCGACATCAATCGTGCCTGCAAACCCATGTGACTATCACCCATGTCGCCTTCGATTTCAGCACGAGGAACCAGAGCTGCCACGGAATCAATAACGATCACGTCAATCGCGCCTGAGCGAACCAATGTTTCGACGATTTCCAAAGCTTGTTCACCCGTGTCAGGTTGAGAGATCAAAAGATCTTCCGACTTAACACCTAATTTGCGAGCGTAAGAAATATCTAAAGCATGTTCCGCATCCACGTAAGCCACAACACCACCCAATTTCTGGGCTTGAGCACTGACTGACAATGCGATGGTTGTTTTACCTGAAGATTCAGGACCGTAAATTTCAACGATTCGACCGCGCGGCAGTCCACCAATTCCAAGAGCAATATCTAAGCTCAGGGAACCTGTCGGAATAGCTTCAACATCTTTGATCATGTTATCAGCCGTGCCTAAGCGCATGATTGAACCTTTGCCGAACTGTTTTTCAATGGTCCCAACCGCCAGCTCGAGAGCTTTTAGTTTTTCAGCTTGGGCCTTGCTATCATTCATTGTTGCCATTTTCGTACCTCTTTAGTTTGTTGGACTTTTAAGTTTGAACTTTCAAGTTTTGGCTTTAGGTCCTTTAATTATTTTTTAAAAAACTTCTTACTTCTTACTTCTGTTTCCTGCTTCCAGTTTTTCAGCCAACCAACTTGTTGCGAACTCGGCGGCTTGGTTCTGAATCTCAACCCGGTCCCCCGAAAACTTCTGTTGGCAGGTTTCTTCAACCCCTGGGCCAACCATTCCAAACCACACAGTGCCTACTGGCTTGGTTCCGCTGCCACCACTCGGACCAGCCACCCCCGTGATCGCTAAAGCCCAACTCACTTTCAGGCTTGCCTGCGCTCCCTTGGCCATTTGTCTGGCCACTTCGGCACTGACGGCTCCGTGGATTTTTAAGGCCTCGGGCGCAACTCCTAAAAGATCCAACTTCGCTTGGTTGGAGTAACTGATGATGGATCCTAAGAACACATCAGAGACTCCCGCGGTCTCAGTCCATAGGGCTGAGAGACGTCCACCAGTACAGCTTTCAGCAAAACCCACCGTCATCTTTTGTTGCCGGAGAGCCTTGATGCAAGCCAGAAGCTTACCTGTAAATTTTGTGTACATTCCAGATTTTGTCAACACTGTTTTAGCCTTTTGATTTCGCTAGACCAAGGTCCATCAATAAAACTTGCATAACAACAGGGAAATCAAAGATTGTGACAACGCATTAGGACGTTCAGCTCGGACTTAGCTGAAAACAATATTTTGAATCCCAAGCCATGGGGTTTGTGAATAAATAAGTTGAAGAAAAATATTGGCCACGATTCCGGCCACGACATCATCCAGCACAACTCCTAAACCCCCAGGAACGCGACGATCAAAGTAACGTATGGGCGGCGGTTTTAAAATATCTAAAAATCGAAACAGACAAAAACCAGCTAAGTAAGCCTGCCAAGTTTGAGGCATCCACGTCATTGCAATCATAAAACCAATCATTTCATCAATCACAATCTCTTTTGAATCATGGCCTGATGACTGTTTTTCATAGGCTTCGGCTGCAATAATTGAAAAGGGCAGCATAAAAAATATGGCCCCCATATAATACAAAGGCCCAAGGTAGGATAACAAAAACACCACAGGAACTGTTACTAAAGTCCCCCATGTTCCCGGAGCTTTTGAGATTTTTCCCACACCAAATAAAGTCGCTGATTGAAGAAGAAAATTACGCATCAATAAATTAAGCCACAGAAAGGCTTCAGTAGCCAGTCAGTCGTTAACGCCATGTATATAATTTTCTCCACCATGACCTCGAGATAAAATACCGTTAATAATGAATCTATCGTGGTTGTGGTGGGAAAAGGTGATTTATGAAAAGCGCTGAAGTTCGAAACTCTTTTATTAATTATTTCAAAAAGAATGCGCACACCCCCGTTGCCAGTTCCTCTTTGATTCCTGAAAATGATCCCACACTTCTTTTTGCTAATGCGGGAATGAATCAGTTTAAAAATGTATTTTTAGGTATCGATCAACGCGGCTATAAACGCGCTGTCAGTTCGCAAAAGTGTGTGCGCGCCGGCGGAAAACACAATGATCTTGAAAATGTTGGATTTACCGCCCGCCATCACACCTTTTTTGAAATGTTAGGTAATTTTTCTTTTGGCGATTACTTTAAAAAAGACGCCATTCATTTTGCTTGGGAATTTTTAACCAAAGAATTAGGCATTCCCAAAGAAAAACTTTATGTCACGGTTTTTGAAACTGATGATGAAGCCGCAGATATTTGGCATCAGCAAGAAGGCGTTCCCAAAGATCGCATTTTTAGACTGGGTGAAAGGGATAACTTTTGGCGTATGGGCGATACCGGTCCTTGCGGACCCTGCTCTGAAATATTTTATGATCACGGCCCCAAAGCCGGAAAAATTTCAGATCCTTTTAAAGGGATTACTGCTGGCGAAGATCGCTTTATTGAAATTTGGAATTTAGTATTCATGCAGTACTACGAAAAATCGCCTGGCCAATTAGAGCCCTTGCCAAAACCTTCTGTCGATACCGGCGCAGGTCTTGAGCGTGTGGTGGCAGCAATGCAAGGTCACTTCAATAATTATGATACTGATTTATTTCGTCCGATGATTGATGTTGTCTGTAAAAAAATGGGCTGGAGTTATAACGATTTTTTAGCTTTAGAAAATGACAGCAGGTCACAGCCTGAAGCTAAAATAATTAATAACCAAGACGTCGCCCAGATGAAAGAAAATTTAGCGGCCCTCAGAGTTTTAGCTGATCACTGCCGCAGCACTGGATTTTTAATTGCTGACGGAGCCTTACCCAGCAATGAAGGTCGAGGCTATGTTCTTCGTCGAATCATGCGCCGAGCTTTGCGCTACGGGCGCAAATTGAATGAAAAACAATCCATTCTTCCTGATATGGTAGCTTCTTTAATTGATCATATGGGTTTGGTTTATCCCGAGCTTTCAGAGCGACGCGCTCATATTTTATCAACCGTGAAAGACGAAGAATCGCGCTTTTTACAAACTTTAGATCAAGGCACTGAAATTTTAAACGAGGCCCTGCAAAAAACTTTAGCCAAGGGTCAAAAAAATCTTTCTGGTGAAGTGGTGTTCAAACTTTATGACACTTATGGATTTCCCATTGATCTCACCCGAGTGATTGCTGAAGAAAAAGGAATTACCTTTGACGAAGCCGCCGTCGAAAAAGAAATGGAAATGGCTAGGAATAAAGCTAAAGCCAGTTGGAAAGGCAAAAGTTCTCAAGCCGATGAGGGACACCTAATCCAGCTTTCGCAAAAAGCTTTTGGTCAAAATAAATCCACTCAATTCACGGGTTATGATCAGTGGCTTGAGACTTCAAAAGTTTTACTTCTTTCAAACGGTAAAGAAATTGTGACGGAATTAAAAACCGGAGAAAATGGCTTTGTTATCTTAGATCGCACGCCTTTTTATGCTGAAGGCGGAGGCCAAGTCGGAGATCTGGGAACTTTAACAACATCCCTTGCAGAAACTCGCGTGACCAACACCACAAAAAATCATGATGTTTATATTCATCATGTTGAAGTCGCTAAAGGTGTCTTAAAATCGAATGATTCGGTTCACGCCAAAGTTCATGAATCCGCACGGCGAAATACAATGGCCAACCATAGTGCTACTCACTTAATGCATGCCGCTTTAAGAAAAGTTTTAGGGACGCATGTCACCCAGGCCGGATCGATTGTGGACCCTCAACGTTTACGTTTTGATTTCACTCACAATAAACCTATGACCCGAGAAGAAATTCAAAAAGTAGAAACCTTGGTGAACGAACAAATCAGCCTTGCGATTGAAGTGAACGTTGTAAATATGAAACACAAAGAAGCCATCGCTTCAGGCGCAATGGCTTTGTTTGGAGAAAAATACGGCGACGATGTCAGAGTTTTGAAAATGGGAGAATTCTCAACAGAACTTTGCGGTGGCACTCATGTTAGTAATACCGCTGAAATCAGATTGTTTAAAATTCTTTCCGAAGGTGGCGTCAGTTCAGGCGTTCGCCGAATTGACGCGATCAGTGGAGATGGAGCGGTTCATTACGCGTTTGAACATATCGAGGAAAACACTCGCGCGCGTGAAGCTTCTGGCGTTCAGACTTCTCAAAGTTTATCTGTTTGGATTGAAAATAAAAAAGAAGAACTTAAAAAATTAGAGCGCGAGATCAAACAACTTAAAGGCTCTCAAATTAATATTGATGATCTTTTAAAAAATGCCTTCAATTTTAATAGCAAAGGCGGAAGTCCAGCTCGAATGGTCTTTGCCGATCTGGCCGTCGAAGACCGCGAAGTGTTAGCGCAGATCACAGATCAGCTAAAAAATAAAATCCAAACAGGCGTCGTGATCGTGGTGGGCACTGGTCAAGGCAGTCATCCTATTATTGTGAGCGTTTCAAAAGATTTGACTACACATTACAAAGCCGGAGATCTGCTGAAAGAAGTGGCAGCCATCATGGGTGGAAAAGGTGGAGGTCGGCCCGACTTTGCACAAGGAGCAGCCCCAGACCGAAACCAGTTAACCAAAGCTGCTGAATTAGTTAAAACCCTGCTGAATTAGAGTATCTACTTTACGCAGCGCTGCGCTTATCATCCTTTCATTGAAATGCCTTTATAGTCTTCAGACTTTAGTCTAGTACCTGAGACTCAATTGTTGCTTAGGAGGCACTCATGAAATCATTATTGATCGCTTTATTATTTGTTGGTGGTTCAGCTTTGGCTGAAGAAGCAACTGTTGCTCCCCGTTTATCTTGTGAAGTTCCTGTTGAGAATGCGGCAAGCGCAGTCAAACTTGAAGTCACCCTAGGCACTGACGCTTCAGTTGATTTCGTCACCTTGTCTCTCACTGGTCCTGGAATTAACGAAATTTTGTTCATGCAAATGGACAAAGGTGCGTTTGCTGAATCTTTAAAAAATGGATCTTTTCAAACTCTTTTGATTCAAGAAGGTTTCGCCGTCACTGATGGTGTTTACAACAAAGCTGGAATCATCTCTGTTCAAAAAGATGCTAAAGGTGTTTACACAGGTTTATTATCAGCTTTGGGCAATATCTATCCATTAGCTTGCAAATAATCCGTCTGTTTTTTTAAAACAGATTGTTCATTTAAATTAATAAAAAAAGGCTGCTTGAACAAAGCAGCCTTTTTTTATAGCACTTGAGTGAGCCTGCAATAACTCGCGCGTAGAACAAGTTCAGTTTCCCCAGAAACTCCCCCTCTCCTTGCGTCCTTTCGAATTCAAAAGGAATTCGAAAGGTAACAACGAACCACCTAAACTCTTAAAATAACAAAATATTCTAGAGGCGTAAGTCTGCACCATTAAATTTTAAGCATAAAAAAAGGAGCAGATAACTGCTCCTTTTTCTTTTCTAATTTTTTTTCTAAGCTTGAACTGCCTTTGCAGGCAGATCCAAATTATCGCTTGGAGTATTGGAAACGACGACGAGCTCCTGCTCTTCCGTATTTCTTTCTCTCGACCATTCTTGGGTCACGAGTCACGAAGCCAGCTTTTTTAAGCTCACCCTTAAGGGCTGCATCCATCGCGATCAAACAACGAGTGATTCCTAAACGGATCGCTCCTGCTTGACCGGATTCACCACCACCAGTAACAGTGATCGAAGCATCATATTTATCAACTTGGTTTAATAAATCAAAAGGTTGTTGAATGACCATCTGTGATTGAAGGCGACGTAAATAATCATTCGCTTTCTTTCCGTTGATCATGATCAGGCCTTTTCCCGGCTTCAAAAATACGCGGGCGGCACTTGTTTTTCTTCTTCCTGTTGCATAGAACATTTTTTCAGCAGCTGCCATCTTTAAACCTTTTCTTACTTATGAAGGGTGTAGGCTTGAGGCTTTTGAGCAGAATGAGTGTGCTCGGCGCCTTTAAAAGCTTTTAGTTTTAAAATTAAGTGTCGGGCCATTTTGTTAGGCGGAAGCATTCCACGAACGGCTTCATGAATGATAAAAGTAGAGTCTTCAGCTTTCATTTGAGCTGCCGTTTTTTCTTTTAATGAACCAAAGAATCGAGAATGACTAAAATATTTTTTAGTATTTTCTTTGTTTCCTGTCAGAACCATTTTGTCAGTATTGATCACGACAACGAAATCGCCAGTATCAACATGAGGTGTGAAAATAGGTTTATTTTTTCCACGCAATAAATTGGAAATATGAGTTGCAACACGACCTACTCTTTGGTCGGCAGCATCCACAATCCACCATTGGCGTTCAACTTCTTCTTGTTTTGCATTCCAAGTCTTCATTATGACTCCGTTTTTGAATCGAAGAATGGTTTTAAAGTTCGCGGCACCTATTGTCAAGTTCCTTGGGGTAATAAACTTGCCAAAGAAACAAACCCTGGGGAGGCGCTGATGGCCCAGCCACCTTGCGATCTAAGGCCTTGATAATAGATTGCATTTGGGCCGGATCAGCCGCTTCGCGCTCTAAAGCCAGCTGCGTTCCTACGATATTCCGCACCATTTGCTTTAAAAAACCCTCCCCGTCGATGGTAAATCGAAACATATGCGGCCGCGGCTGATCCCAGCGCGCCCTATAAATCCTTCGGACCGTGGAAACCACAATCGTTCCTTTTGTCTGAAAGCTCTTAAAGTCATGTTTTCCCAAAAGAAATTGAGAGCTGGCGTTCAAATGAGTGAGGTTCATAGGCTTTCGAACCCAATGCGCATATCGATGTAAAAAGGGACTTCGTCGGAGGCTATTAAAAACATAGTAATGATAGATTTTATGACTGGCCGAAATGGTGGCATGAAAATCAGCCGGAGCCAGCCAAGCTTTCTTCACACTGATCGATGGTGGCAGTAAAGCTTTTAAGGCCCACGGGAAGTCCCATTTTTCAAAGGCTGAGGGCAGCCTGACCGTGTCGAAATGACAGACTTGGGCGCGAGCATGCACGCCGGCGTCTGTTCGACCTGAGGCAAATAAGGTGATTTTTTCTTGGAGTAGAGTTTCGATCGCATCCTGTAAAACATGCTGCACACTTTTTAAGGGACCGTGATATTGCCGTTGCCATCCGCAATAATCAGTGCCGTCGTAAGAAACAGTAAATCGAATTCTTGATCCGACCGGTTGGATTTGGTTCAATTAGTAATCCATCACAAGGCCAACACTTAAAATCGAAGCGCTGACATTTAAAACTTTACTTAAGCCGGCGACATATCGGTAATCTGCGTTGACCCAAACATTGTGCAAACCATATTCGCTTTCCAAAGTAAAAGCGGTGCTGCGATCAAAGGCTGAAATATTAAACATCACTCCACCGCCGCCGTAACCAGCAATGGTTCCCACCGCTTTAAAGGGCTTGCTGTCGTCACGCTTTTCGATCAGCAAATAATAAGATCCTCCACCCGCAATGTACGGAGCAAAATAAGGTCGATCTGTGACTTGCAGTCGATAAATGAGTCCCATAGAAACTGGGACTCCATAAAATGTATATTTTTCTCGAGCTTCACACTCTTCAACGGCGGGATTGCATGCTGCAGAAGTGTCATTCGAGGCATAAGCAAATCGACCATTACCAGTTGAAGTAAAAAAGCCAGCGCCGCCTTGCAATCCTAATTTTCCCCACTTAACAAAAGGATACCATTCGTAATCAACAGTGACTTGAAAAGGACTGCTGCCATACATGGCTGAAAAACTGGTGCTGCCATCAGGGCCTACAATATTGGGAGCCGGCAAAACTCCGCCCGCTCGGAAGCCGATGGATTCATTTTTTTTCTCAAAGCTCACGGGCTGAAAATAGTAAGAGCCATCTTTTTCAATACTGAGCAGGCCTTCTTTGGCCATCGGATGAGGAATTTTTTCGTAACCTAGCTCACGGCCTTCTTGGGTTGTTGGCTTTGTAGGAGCCTTGAAAGAACTTGATTTGTTTTGAGAGGCTGCTTCAGGAGCTGCAATAACAGCAGAATTTTCTGGGGCCGGTGCTACAATTGTTTTTTTGTTGGTTTCAATATTTTCTTCTGCGGTTTTATTTTCATTAGACGTGTCGTTGAATTCGTCAAAATCGACCGCTGTGGCAGGTGCTTCAGGTAGAGGCCCACCTTCTTCAAAGTCATCATTTTCAGAACCCGCTGCGCTGGGTTCGTCTAATGATTGAGCTTCAGTTTTTGTTGGAGAAAATAAACTTAGAGAAAAGAAACAAAGAAAAATAAATATTCCAAATTTAGCAAAAATTTTAGAATTCATTTTTTTTCGCCGAAAAATCAGCAGACCCAGCAGAGTAAAAATTGAAAAAATAAGAAACAATGTCGCCGGCATACCAAGTTCTAAACTTAAAGCCGCAAAACCCACAGCGGGCCAAAGCAATCCACGCACCACGGCTCGGGCGCTTTCACTGTGGCGGATCTTTTGCGCCCAAACTGAAGAATTGTTATAATAAAACTTAACAAATTTAGTCCCCCAAGAAGACCTCATTAAAAATTGTGAACGAAATCTTCTTAGCAATTCAACTTGCGGATCTAACTTTGAACCAAAAGCAGCCGTCGCAATAAAACATTTCTTATCATCCAATAATCCTTCAACCGCAGATGGTGTTGCACATCCTCGGGCGCCTAATGTTGTCGGATCTTGAAACGAATGCACGTTACCAGTCTGATCCATATTGCCTAAAACAAAACAATATTTAGTGTCATTGATAAGTTCCGTGATGCGATCATCAAAAGAAATTTCTGAGCCTGAAGCATTCACTGATAGGTCAGCGGCTTCATCAAAGTTTCGAATGGTGGTAGGATCCGTAGTTTCTTTGAAAAAAAACAACATGGAAGAGTATTCTAAGCCCGCCGCATTTGTTGAAGCCGCAGGATAGTCACTGGCTGTTTGATTATCAGTAATCGTTAAGAAAACTTTTTGATCACCTCGCTCAACTTTATAATAGCAAATACCAGACAAAGCAGAGCCCGCCGCTGAAGGACATTCGGTGAAATAAGGCGAGGCCACCGTGCGATCCACAATTCCAATTTTAATTTCTAACGTGATTTTTTCAGCCTCTTCAAAAGTTGTGGCCGAAGTTGTTTTAGAAGGGCCGATAGTTACGCTGATCGAAGCCCCATCAAGTGTTGCACTTGTGCAACCCGTAAGGCCCGCAAGACCGCACCAAAAGCTCCAAGGCTGATTAAAGCTAAAACTTGTCGCACCAGAGGCAAGTACTGTCGAAGGTGAAAAGGCCGAAGGCGTTGCCGCTGAGCTTAATTGATAAAGAACATATCGCCCACCAAGATCAATGGTGCTGTTAAATGTTGCCGCTAATCTTAAAGTGGGATAAATAGAATTTTGATTACAGGGGCACATTTTATTGGCTCCCGCACAAGCCCCATCACAGGTATTGCAAGTGGTGACTGTATTTTCATCACATGTCGATGCAAGCTTAACGTAGCCACCATAAATTTTGGGACTGGTCACTGAACTGAAATCAAAATTTGAAGCCCCACTCACACCAGCAATTGTGGTGGTCGCCTGCGCATTAAGACTTGGAAACAATATAAGAGCCCATCCTAGGCCTAGGAAAATCATTTTCTTCATGGCCTTAGCAGACCATGAACCTGGTCTAGAGTCAAAAATGCTTAAATTTTTGAATTTGAAAGCTGCGACTTAGGGCTGGGAACTAAACAGTCGTTGCGCAATCTGCACACCATTTAAAGCCGCCCCTTTACGAATATTGTCCGAAACCACCCACATCAACCACAAAAAAGGATCTTCGGGATTTTGGTGGATTCTTCCAACAAAAACAGGATCCTGTCCCGAAACAGCTCGAGGTGTCGGGTAATCGTTATTTTCAGGCTGGTCTTGCACCACTAAACCTGGGGCTTCGCCCAAAGTTTTCAAGATTTCTTCACGACTGATTTTTTTATTGAGGGTCACCCAAACAGATTCACTATGGGAATTTAAAACTGGAATACGCACCGTAAAAGCTGAAATTTTTAATTCTGGTAAATTCAGAATTTTTTTTGTTTCAGACATAATTTTTACTTCTTCACTGCAAAATCCATCTTTATTAAAAGCTCCAATTTGAGGAATGGCATTGAATAAAATGGGATGCGGAAATGCTTTTGGTGAAGGATCAAGGTCAGAATAGTTTTTAGTTTGTGCTATCAGCTCATCATAACCGGGAGCTCCCGCCCCACTGACAGCTTGATAAGAACTGACACGCACTTCTTGTAAACCATAGCGATCTGCTAGCGGTTTTAAAGCCACGACCAATTGAATGGTTGAACAATTTGGGTTTGCAATAATATGAGGATTTAATCCTGGTTTTAAATATTCTCCATTCACTTCGGGAACAATTAATGGAACTTCTTTATCTCCCCGAAAAGCGGCCGAATTATCGACGACAAAAGCCCCTTGTTTGACAGCATGGGGGGCCCACTCTTTAGAAATTTCATCCCCTGACGAGAAAAAAACTAAATCCAAATCTTGAAAGCAATTTGGCTGTAAAGTAAGAATATCCCAGTCGCGTCCCTGACAAGAAATTTTTTTTCCTTTGGATGCATCACTGGCAAAAGCTCGCAATTCAGAAATTAAAAAAAATTCTTCGTTCAGAATATTTACAAAAGTTTGTCCCACCATGCCCGTGGCGCCCACCAAGCCAATTCTTAAACTTTTCATTGAAGACTTATCATTAGTATTTTTACTTTGTAGGCTTTGGCTCATCTTCGTCTTCTTCCTCGATCAAATCATGCTCTTGCAATTGTCTTGGGGGGGAATAAACACTATGACGAATGGATTTAACGTTTTTTCCTAAACGAAAAACACCAAAAACCGCTCCTAAAACGGCGTAACCCAAGAACACAACAAATAACATCACTTCAGGTCGCCATGCGATCACTGCAATGGCTGCTAAACCCAAGACTAAATAACGGAAAGGCATGCGCTCTTTTAAATCCAAATCTTTAAAACTACGGTATCTAAAAGTACTGACCATCACGATGGCTAAAAGAATGACGATTCCCAAAAGACCGGGATGGCCTGTGGCATCCCACTCAAGTTCTTGAAAAGCTAAAACGGCGGAAGCCACAATACCTGCGGCCATGGGAATTGGCAGACCTTGGAAATAATTTTTTTCGACGATATTGGCTTGCACATTAAAGCGCGCCAGTCGCAAAGCTCCGCAAGCGCAGTATAAAAAACAAGCCAGCCAGCCAATACGACCAAAAGGTTGCAAGGCCCATAAATACATCATGATCGCAGGTGCCATTCCAAAGCTGACAAGATCACAAAGAGAATCGTATTCCGCTCCGAACTTACTTGTGGCCCGAGTTAATCGCGCAAGCCTTCCATCTAAAAGATCAAAAACAGCGGCGGCAACAATTGTCCATGCGGCAAAAGCCATTTGACCCTTAATCGCCAAAATAACAGCGTAAAATCCACAAAATAAATTGGCGGTGGTCATCAAGTTCGGAAGAACATAGATGTACATCCCCATTTTACGTTCACGAAGTTCTACTTTTGCAATAGGCACTAACGGATCTAGGGGCTGATTCATAATGAAGCTCTCCTTAAAGAAAGCCAAAAAGATAAAATAAAATTAAAAGTCCAACTGAGCTTAAAATGGGTAACGTTAAATTATCATCTAATTTAAAAACCGGCACCAGTTCGGCTAAAGCACCAACTAATCCCGCCAAAATACAAAACACTAAGCTGCGATCAGGCGCGTAGTTGTGAGTGAGCATGTAGATCAATGCACAAGCAAAGCAAACAAAATAGGCGGCCATAAAACCTTGCAAAGATTTATGGCCAAAAATTTTATCTTTACCGTATTTAATCCCAATAAAACTAGCAATCGGGTCTGCAAAAGCCAAAAATAATAAAGTCATTGAAACAATAGGACGTGGAAAAAGAACAGCCACAAAGAACACACCGGTTAATAAATAGGTGGTGCCGGCTAATTTTTGGATTTCACCCTCTCGCATAATAGGTCGAAAGGCATGCACCATAAAATCATTGAGATAAGGAAAGCGTTGCCTAAGGACATCAAGAGGAACAAACAAAAGCCAAGAAACCCCTAACACAAAGTAGGAGATCCAAGATGGAGCCAGACTCCAAAAGGCAAACATCATAAAAACTCCGCCAATATGCCAGAATTTTCGAGCCAAATGAAGATCGGAGCGCCTTTTCAACTGTAGGTTACTCAATACGTTCTGCACCATCAACAGGGCCAAGATAAAGGAGGAGCGCATCTAACGCAATTGAAAACAGGTCCAATTGGTGCCTTATGTTAATTAGGAATTGCTTAGTTATTCTCTATATATGCGACGACTTAACGACAACTTCTCTTTGGAACTTTTTGCCCCTCGAGTTTTGATATTGAATCAAAATCTGATTTTGTCCTTCAATCAACTGAATCAAATCTGTTTGAAATTCTTCTTGGCCCATTGGAAAAACGGCTGCTGTGTAGCCATTGCTTTTATTCACAATAAAGACCTGATCATCTTGCATAGCTTTTAAGCAGCCCTTTCCGCGAATTTGTAGATAGGCGCCTAGAACGATGAATTCCTTCACAAGCTCCTTTAGGGCATCCTTTTGACAATTAAAATCAAAATTGGCTGCTGCCGATCCAGAGGGAAGGGCACTTGCTAAAGACATGTTTTGTCTGACTGCAGAAATAGACGAGGGTTGGCGTTGAGAAAACTCTTTAATTTCAACGACGGGATGCTCTAAAAGGGAGTCCACTGTTTTGACTCCCAAAAGGAGAACTGCCACAAAAGCGATCAATAGAAATTTATTTTCAGCTGAGCGATATTTCATCTCTCAGAAGATCGGCAAGTTTTTGGCAGGACTTTAGGACAACAGCTGTCTCATATTAAGAATCGATTTATTTTTTTTCAATACTGATCGCAAACTTTTTAATGCCCACACTTTTAACCACATCCAGCACTCCGATGACTTGGCCATGGGGCGTGTCTTTGTCCGCTGAAATAATGGCTTGGACATCTGGATTTTGAGCTAGCTCCTCGGCCGCTTTGGTCTGAACCGTTTTCTCATCAACAAATGTTCCATTCAAATTAATTTTTCCATCAGCCGTGAGAGCAATATTTAATTTGCTGGGAGTTGTTTGATCGCCGCTGGCGGCTTTGGGTAGATTGACATTAATTGTAGGTCTAATAAACATAGGTGCTGTGACCATAAAAATTATCAGCACAACTAAAATGATATCGACCAAGGGGACAACGTTGATATCTGCAATGACATCATGATCGTCGGAGCTATATTTTGAAGCCATTTCATTGTCCTTTTTTCTTAGCATAAGCAAGGCAGAGTTCTTTCACGCTGTCTAAGCTTTGCAAAATACTTCGAACTTGTTTGCTATAATAATTATAAAAAATGACCGCAGGAATCGCTACAAAAAGTCCCGCGGCTGTCGCAACAAGCGACAAAGAAATTCCTGCCATCACCGTCTGTTGACCGGCATCCGTTGATTTTGCCAAATCTTGGAATGCTTTCATAATTCCTAAAACTGTTCCAAATAATCCAATATAAGGAGCGTTAGATCCTACGGTTGCTAAAAATCCCAAGCGCTTTTCAAGATCCGGTCTTTCGCTTAAAGAAAATGTATTAAAAATTTCCTCTAATCCAAGGCTGCCAGAAGTTTTCATATGACGAAGAGCATAACTGGCCACGCGTCCTTCTAGAGATTCTGGGTCTTTGGCTATTTCCTCAATGTCATCAACACTGTTCGCTTGTAATGCCATTCGGATTCGCGCTCTCACTTTTTTAGAGGCCGCGCTTATTTTTCTTAAGACAAAAAATCTTTCTAAAATCATACCGACACTGATCACACTTAAAATGACCAACAAAAGTAAAACGGCTTGATCTAAAATATTAGCTACTGCAAATATCTTCTCGCTAAACATGTTATCCCCTTTTCTTTGACTTAAAACCAAGACAGGAGCCATTATCTCTAAATCGGTGAACTCAGGTCAAGGTATCCCCACAACGAAAAGCTCTCTTCGTCTGGCTCTCTCGCTGGGACTAGGTTTTTTGATGCTGACCCAGACTTCCTGCCAAAAAACGAACTCGACCTCGATGGTCATTATCGCCGTCGATTCTTTGTCTGTCAGAGATATTAGCTGCGCTCAAAAGCCCTCCTCCCGCAGCGGCATCGCTATACTTTGCGAAGATTCGGTGCGGTTTACACATGCCTACACTCCTTCAGTTTTAAGTGTTCCAGCCATGACAAGTTTATTGACCGGAATTTATCCTTTTCAGCATGGTCTGCATCACAATGGGGCTCCAGGCCTTAACTCTACTTTTCAAACTCTTGCTGAAGTGGCTATAGAAAAAAAATATCGAACGGGATTTTTTTCTGGTGGCCCTCCGATATTTCGAAAAACTGGACTGAACCAAGGATTCGAAGTTTTTGATGATGGCTTCGTTCCCAATCTAGATCGAATTTTTAAACCGCTTAAAAAAAATATAGATTCTTTTCAAACTTGGCTTCAGCAAGAAGTTAAAGATGATCCCTTCGTAGCTTATTTTTATGTTCCAGATCTTAATTTTATAGAAACTCAAACGGCTTCTGTGACTGGCGAGACACGCTATCGAACTTTTGAAAGTCAATTCGAAGAATTGGACGCTCAACTTTTGCGACTGATTAAGATTTTAAAACGAAAAGACCAATGGCGTGAAACGCTTTTTGTTTTGGTGGGGCTCAATGGACGTATTATTAATCCTCGCATCGACGAACTGTCAGCCCTCAGTGTGCATGTCGAAAATACTCAAGTGTCTTTATTTATTAAACCTCCACAAAAAATTCGTGACAGCACTCTTCATTGGACAATCGATCGAAATGTTTCTTTAGTGGATGTTGGAGCGACTCTTTTTGAAATGATGGGAGCTCCTTTGCCCGTTTCAAATGGCAATTTTCCTATTTTTTCATTAAAAAAATCCCTTTTTAAAATGAATGCTCTTCCTCCGCAAGATCGCCCTATTTTGATGGAGTCTGGTTGGGCCCAGTGGCATAAAATGGGAGGGCTGAGGGCTGCAGTGGTCGACAATCAGGACTATGCCGTTTTTGATTTTAAACCTAAATATTTTAACCTTCTTACAGATCGTTTAGAAATTAATCCTTTACCTATTAGCCTTGCAAATACTGAAAAAATAAAAAAAACCTCTGAAGTACTTTTAAATCTAGGCTATGAACCTTTTCTACTTTCTCAGTCTTTAAACCAAGCTAAGTTTTCAATTCCCTACTTAACTTGGATTGATCCTTTGCAGACTGAAAATCTAAAAAAATTATTAAGCCACGCCTATCAAACGGATAACAAAGACAGTGATATTCAAAATTGGCTTGCTACTTTAGCCTTAGAGACCAAAGATTGGACATTATTAAAAATGCTGATTGATAAAAATAATAATTCAACTCTTGCGCTTGCACTCCCTAGCTATCAAGAGAGCAGTGCAAAAAATAACGACGCGTGCTGGTCTTTGGTGACTTCACCCACTTTGGATGAAAAAATGTTAAAAAACTGTCCCGATAGTTTATTTCGAGACCTTATGAGTTGGATTAAAACAGATTCAAAAGATTCCTCGAAAGACTGGCTCAAAGTTCGATTTTCAAAATTATATCAACATCTCCTTGTTGATCGAAAGATTTTAAAAACGAATATGGCTTTAGGTGAAATTTGGGATGTAAAACCGGATTTAATTTTGCGACCCACTTACACTGATCTTTTTTTTAGCCGTCCTGAAAATCAGTTTTTAGAAACGTCAATATTACGATCACTTCCCCGAGAAGAAGAACCTTACTGATCCATTAGGGGCAGAAGCCCTAGCCAAAATGGGCTGTCTGGATTTTCTTGGATCAACATCTGAGTTACTCTTTCCAACGAAAGATTGGGCTGTGCGCTTTCAGTAAAAAGAGCCTTTGATAAATAATTTGTTGAAGCCAAAACCAACTGATCAACCATTTTAATTTTAACGTCACCGCAATGAATTTGGCAGGTTGAATCTAATCCTATCAACCAGTGCGGAAGGGGTGCTAGTATTGTGGCTCCCGAAATTTCTGATGAAACATCTAATTGAGAAGTGAGCGGCATCAAGTTTTGACCTTGTCTTCGAATTAAAAGATGGGGTCCGCCAACTTGAGCCCAAGACAATTGGTTTTTATGTTTTAATATAATAGTTAATTCGTAACCTGAAATAAACTCAGTGTTATTTTCTCCACGGAAAATATTTTCGTTAGCAAGAAGCATAGCAATACGAAGGTTGTTCGCCTTATCTGAAAGGCAGGTCAAGTATTCAAAGTGTGAAGTGACTTCGACGTCGCTCATGGCTGCCGTCACATACTTTACAACATCGCTGACGATGGTCTGAGTTTGATCGCCTGGTCCCCAACAAGAGGCCACAACAAGCAAATGCTCCTCTTCATGAATATAAGGTTTTGGTCTAAATATCTTGCCCCCGTAAGAACGATGAAGAAGTGCCAAGTTACATGACCCCATATTTTTTTAGGCGTTGTTTGGATTTTTGGTAATACTCACCGTCCGGCACATCCAGGTCTAAAACCTTTTTCCACTTGTCTTTAGCTCCGGGCTTACCTTCGCTGCCTTCAATGTTTCCAAAGTTTTCTTCTAAAATTCCTTCTTGAAAAATAATCAGCATTTGTTTTCTTAATTCACGCATGTAATTTTCAACTTTTTCATTCAGCTCTGAATTATTGGGGTCAATTTTTTGAGCTTTCCGCAAAGATAAAATAGCATTTTTATATTGCTGTTCCTGCACGTTTCTATCCGCTTCCGCAATATATCGCACTGTCTGGGAAGACATTATACTTTTCAAAATACTAATTTGACGTTGCGCTTTGGATTTCAACGAATCTCGATCAGGAAGTCCTGACTTGGCTACTGCCTGGTAGGCGGCTATTGCATTTATAAAATCTTCTTTGCCCTCTTCTCGCTCGGCCTTTTGATACATCGCCCGCAACTGAGCAGCCAGCCGGTCATTTTCTTTTTTATTTTCAGCGACCATGAGTCTTTCTGTAATAATTTGATCCACCATACTGATCAACTGCTTGATCTGAGAATCTTCAGGATTAAGTTCAAGCGCAGGTTGCAAGCAGGACTCTACTTCTTCCTTAGACACATTGGGATTAACTTTTTTTCGGCACAACTCAACTTGAGCCGTGATTTTTTCTTGTTGAAGTTTCTGTTCGACCTGCTGAGCTTCTAACTTTTCGATCTCTTGTTCATTTAATAAACCTTGTTCTGCATTATTTTCTAAATCCTTTGTGCGCTCATACTGCTGATAAGTATCAGGCAATATTTCTTTAATTTTTTCTATTTCGCCTTTGGCTAAAGACCATTTTTGCTGAGCCAAATAATTTTCTACTAATTGATAATGATGTCTCATCATAGATTTTTGATCTGGCGTCAATTTAGCCAGTGGATCACTGGCATTGGTAGCGGCTGCATTTTTTGCGCTATCTTGATTTTCACCACCAGAAAAAATGGCTGCAATGATAATAACAAATGCCACCACGCTTAAGGCCACACGAGCTTTATTTTTTTTAAAATCAAATTCTTTAAAATTAAAATTTTTAAGATCAAACTTTTTATCTTCAGAGGCTTGCGGCGCATACATCATGGGATCATAGGTCTGAGGCAAAGGATTTCCCAGCCATTGCGGTTCATTGATAACGCTGAGGCTTTTTACTTGGTCTACCATTTGTTGAAAGTGCTGATCATGCAGTTCAAAAATCATGGTATTACCCAGGACATCGATGACATCACCACTTTTAAGTGTCTGAGGCGTATGAGCGGGTAAAGCTTTTCCATTGAGAGAAGTGCCATTCACACTTCCTGGATCTATAATTGTAAATTCAGTTCCGCTGCGGTGAATTTCAAACTGCTTTCTTGAAACTCTTTGGTCTTGGATGTGAATTTGACAAGTCACTTCGCGACCAGCCAAGAAGAAATTACCTTGATCCAAGCGGACATTGCCAATGTGCAATTGATTGGTATCTAGCATTTTTAAAATCGGCACTAATTCCAATTGACCAATATGGGTCTTTTCATCGTCAAAATTATTTATATGACTTGGGGCTGATTCTGAAGATCTCAATGCAATTTCATTTTTCTTTGCGACGTTTGTCATCGGCGGTGATGAATCAAATTCAAACTCATAAGGTGGGACTGCAAAAAGAGCTGATTCTTTTAGTTCTAAAGTTTGTACTTTTTTACCAGCGTAGATAATAAAACCAAACTTAGAAACTACAGAAAGAGACCAGGTCCCATTTTCAAAAGAAATTTGAAAATGCTCTCGCGAAATCCCAGTATCGGCCGGCAATAAAAAGTCACAGTCTTCTTTCCGGCCAGCAAGGTAAACTTTTCCCTCTTTGAGGGTCGTTTCAAATATTTGCTCTCCTCGAAGGCGGACTTTTATATGTGCCATTAGCGATTCCCTTGATTGAGATCACAAAGCTCATAAAGTTTTTTTGCTTCTTGAAAGGTTGGATCATTGATTTGTTGATTCAACATGGTCATAACATTTAAAAAATGTGATTTACAAAGTCGATAATTTTTATTTTCAAAATTGATACGCCCCTGCTGCATAGAGTTTTTAACTTGCTGGTCAAATTTTAGCTTTGAGAGAGTTAAGTATCTTCGACCTTCGATATGATTGGGATCTAAGGTCAAGACCACTTGGAAAGTTTCTTTGGCTCGCGCATACTGTCCCTGCATATAATCGCGAAATCCTTTTGTGAAATTTTCCCTGGCCCGACGAGCTTGCAAGCTTTCATTTTTTCTTTTTTCTTCCAGAAGATTTCGCTTTGTCACATCTGCCTGCAATAATTCTCTTTGTATTGTTTCTGAAGGCCCAAAACGAATGGCATCAACTTTTTTACGGGTTCCGCTTGTTAGAAATAAATATAAAGCCAAAATAACTCCACCAAGGATCAGATAAAATTTCATCCGACCAGAGCTTTCTTTTGACTGAGGAACTCTTGGAGGCATACCTCCAGATCTTGAAGGTGGAGGCATCGGGGGTGGCAACACTGGTGCAGAAAATTGTTGCGGTTGCATTGCGATAGGTTGAGACCTTATTGCAACAACTGTTTTTTGATCAAAGCTCTGATGATCCGGTGGTGTAAAAAGAATTTCACAATCGCCAATATAAATTTTTTCACCAAATTGTAGGGCTTGTGTATGCACTTTTTGACCACGATAAACGACATAATTTTTTTGGCTTAAATTAGTCACAGTTATATTTTTATCTGAGAAACTGACCTCGGCATGCTGACGACTGACTTTTGGATCTTCTGAAAGAATAATGTCATTTTCTGACCCTCTTCCAAAAGTAATGACATTTTTTTTCAATGAAAATTTTTGACCTGCATGCGGGCCATTAATAATTTCAATTTGATAAGCAATAGTTGATGTCAGGATGGGTGCGGCACTCATGCGGCCTCCACGACTGGTATTAAGGTAATAATATAATAATCAATGGGCTGTCCAAAGACTTGGCAGTGAATAAGATAAGATTCACCAGCAAATTCCAGCTGATCAGAGTGAGAACTAAAAGGGGCTTCACGAGATCGCGTCATTAAAAATTCTAGATTTTGTAATAAGGATTGATCAGAAAATTGATTTATATTTTGGTGTATCAATTGACCAGACTCTGCATGCAGTAACGATTCAAAAGTTTTATTTGCGCCAATGACTTGGCCGCCCTCACGAACCACTAAGGCGGGATCTTTAATGATCGTCACAACCTTAGCTGCTTCTTCTGCATAGGAAGTCGGAGCCATACTGCTTCCTATGCCATCGCCTTGCCAGTGACGGGTCAATAGACTGTTGATGTTGCTGATCAAGCTTTGCAATGCCGGGTATTGAAACTGACTGTTTAAATTGTTATTTTTTTCTCGTAAAGCAGCATCTAACTGTGAATTTAAGTTAAGCACTGGAAATTCGATCAATTTATACATAAAATAAAACATCGTAAAGCCAGCCATAAATGCCAAAATTAAAGTCTGCATAAATAAACTGATCGCACGGTTGTCATCAAAGGCAATCGATCCCACGTCGTAAATCACAATAGCGTGATATTTAACACTCGGCTCGCCACTAATAGGATCATAAACGCCAACGGGATAGCTGGCGCCAATAGAATTGCCATCTAAAACTTCAACTTGTTGTTTATTCTCTCGACGTGCCGAGTGAACAAATGGCATATCAGGAATTTTTCCTTGCTGAGAGGCCGGAGAAATGATGGAGCCATCTACTTGCTGAATAATAAAAGCCTGTTTCACACCTTCTTCATTTTCAATCGAATAAGTTTGCACAGAGCTTGACGATCCTTGCAATAAGGCCGTTTGATTCAGCATCGCTAAGGATCTCGCGAGAGACTGCACCCGACGCATACTTTCATTAATGATACTTGCTTTTCCGATTTGAATTGCCGGTAACATACAAAGCATTGTTACGATAATAATTAGCGCGCCGATAAAACCACCGATAACCCATTTAAATTCGGCGATCTCAGGGAGACGATAAATTCCAGGCAGTGCGACGCGATTGATATAATCTTGAAAATTACTAATAAGACCTTTCACAAATCCCTGACTGGTCATATAATTTTGAGACTCTACAGCCTGCTGCGATGGCGCCCCTTCGTTGGCGCTGATTCCAGGACTCGGATAATACTGTGGCGAACTCATCCTTTGCGGCGATCCCACATTTGATTCAGCAGAAACTAATTCAAATATGACATCATGAATTCCTGCTTTACTTCCAAGTTTTAAAAGACCACTTTGAATTTTAACACCATTTAGTACCGTGCCATTTCGTGACTTAAGATCATTGATCAAAACCTTATCTGGATAAACAGATATTTCGCAATGTTCTTTCGAAGCCCCAACGGTCATCACTTGAATATCACATTCTTTGGATCTACCAAGAATATTCTTGCCAGGTTTTAAGCTATAAATTTTTCCGGCCTGCGGGCCGTTTAAAAACTTAATGGCCCACATGCAGTTGATCTCCTAATTCAATCTCGAGACGGCGAATACTTCCTGCCGAAAGCTCAATCACTGAATCTGCTTTTCTATAATAACTCGTCAATCGCCAAGGCAAAACATTTTCGACCAAAGCTTTCACGGTCATTTCTTTATTTACAAAAATGCAATCAATCGCAAAAGACATAAAAAATGTATGAATGCTTTTGCAGCTAACAATTAAAAGTCCCTCATTCTCTGAAAGATTTTTCTTAGGAATAAGGCCGCAACCTCTCTGTAAAAAAGTCTGCGCCACCTTTAAGTTGGAAATAAGAATTTTATTTTTAGTTCGACTGCTGAGGATGGCCATTTTATTTCCCACCATACATAAATGAAATGGCAACTGGACCAAATACCATTATAAAAATCGCTGGAATAATAAAAATCATCATTGGAATCATGATGGCCTGAGAGGCTCTTGCCCCCGCTTTTTCAGCACGAACAAATCGCTCTAAACGCATTTGCTCCGATTGGTCCTTCAAAACTTGCGTGATCGGAGATCCCGATCTTTCAGCATCAATCAACACGGCCACAAAACTTGTAATCTCTGAAATGTCGAGTCGATCTGCCAATTCTTTTAAAGCGTCAGCTTTAGAAGATCCCATGGACACTCGTTGTAAAAGATTTCCAAGTTCTTCAGCCAAGACGCTGTCAGTGCCGCGGGCTTTATCGACAATTCTCTGGATCGCCGAAAAAAAATCTAATTGCGCTTCAACTGAAAGAGCTAGCAAATCAATAAAAAATGGCAAGTCACCTCGAACCGAAATTTCACGACGTTTTTTTTCAGCCTTAGCGTGCATGATCGGCAAGTACATACCAATCGGACTGACAAGAAGAATCCAAAAATAATTAATTTGTAGTTCAAAGGCAAAATTCATGAGACTGCAAAATATGGGAAACATAACCCCCCATAAAATTTGCAATCCAATAAATTCATCTTCGTTCAATTCTCGTGATAGCCCGCCCGTTTTGATGTGCTCGCGCACTCGAGAACGATAGCTAGAATTTTTGATTTTAACTGCATGCTGAATCGTGAATTGATGAATAAGGGGACGCGAGAAATTAATCACAGGATTTTTTGATTTTACAGGCGAACTATTGTTAGCCCATGATAATTGCTGCTTATCTGAGTTGCTGGAGATCATAGCAGAAACAAAAAGGTAGATGGAAAATCCACCTAACACGGCTCCTAGCATAAGCATTAATTCTGCACTACCCATCGAACCCTCTTTGTGATGAATTGGTGATATGTACCAACTCGTCTTGGCTTCTGAATCACCTCGCCGAAAACAACTTCTCAAAGAAGCCGGTTTTAACTTTAGTGTCTGCCCTAGTAAGATATCGGAAATACTTAACAAAAGTTTGAATGCGGAAGAGCAGATTTTAGATCTAGCTAGACAAAAAGCGAGGCATGTTTTTTCGACTCTGAAATCCACAATGAAAGAACCCTACTTG
Organism: Pseudobdellovibrionaceae bacterium; assembly: GCA_043720615.1. GTDB lineage: Bacteria > Bdellovibrionota > Bdellovibrionia > Bdellovibrionales > Bdellovibrionaceae > JAYWDA01. The sequence goes on from JAYSSI010000033.1 coordinate 167,073, forward strand.
GTCTTAGGTTCAGACACTGAAGTCCTTTTTAAAGGTCAATTTCTGGGAAAACCAGCTCATCCCGACGAGGCTTACCGAATCCTTAGATCTTTGTCTGGGAATCAGCACACTGTGATCACCGCCCTTTGTCTGATCGAGAGCACTCAAGGCCAAGAGATTAGTGAATATGAACTGAGCCAGGTGATATTTAAAAATCTGAGCGATGAAAAAATCTGGTCCTACATCCAGTCTGGAGATCCAATGGATAAAGCGGGGGCTTATGGCATTCAGGGCCCTGGACGCGATTTGATTGATCATTTTGAAGGGACTTTTGAAAATATTATGGGTTTACCTGTCAAAAGATTGAATTCAATTTTACTAAAAAACTCTTGGAAAATTAAATGAGTTCAACACTTTCTTTGTCAGAAATAAAAAAACAAATTGCAGAGATTTGCAAAAAACAAGGTCGTCCCGCTTCGGATGTAAAAATTTTAGCTGTTTCAAAACTGCAATCCTTAAAAAAAATTAAAAATCTATTAACTTTAGGACAATTTGATTTTGGCGAGAACTATGTGCAAGAGTTTAAAGAAAAGCAAAGTCAGATTTCAGAATCTAAAATTCAATGGCATCTGATCGGACATTTACAAAAAAATAAAATAAAAATGCTGATTGGCAAATGTTACCTTATTCACTCTGTGGATTCTTTGAAGTTAGCACAAGAAATCCATCAACGCGCTTTGATTGAAGGAGTTCGTCAAAAAATATTTCTTCAAGTCAATGTCGCGCGAGAAGCTTCAAAAGAAGGTTTTGATCCCGAAGTATTACAAAATCACATTCAAGAAATTTTTGCGCTTTCTCAATTGGAAATTTTAGGTTTAATGACAATGCCGCCATTTGTGGAAAACCCTGAGGAAAATCGAGTTTACTTTAATTACCTGCAGAAATTACTCACTCAACTTAAGTCAAAAAACGACTTGCCCTCTAATTTTTCGGAACTCTCTATGGGAACCAGTCAAGATTATCAAGTGGCTATTGAAGAAGGGGCGACTTGGATACGCCTTGGTAGCACTCTTTTTGGTCAAAGAATTTAAGTAGAACATTTCGCTAATGAGTTTTTTAAATTTACAAAGTCATCTTGTGACAGTTATTGTAGAAAAGGAGGCCACAATGAATCAAATTTTGAAAACAAAAAAAATTGGTTTTCTGGGTGCCGGCCATATGGCGCAGGCAATCCTTCGTGGACTTCTTGAAACCGACTTTATACAAGCAAAAAACTTATGGGCTGCCAGTCGCACCCCCGGAAAATTACAAAAACTACAGCAAGAATTTAATATCAACATCGCTTCTAGCAATGAAGAATTAATCGAAACTGTTGATATCGTTATTTTAGCCTTGAAGCCTCAAGACTTATTGGGAGCGATCGAGCCTATTGCCAAAAATTTTAATGAAGGCCAAATTGTCATCAGTCTTGCGGCTGGTATTCGCATGGGCACTTTAGAAAAACATATGCAGCAGTGTCGCATAGTTCGACTGATGCCAAATACTCCTTCCCTTATTGGTCGTGGAGTTTTGGGCTATTTACTCAATGATGAAAATGACGCCGGACTTGATGATATGACCGAAAGTCTTTTTTCAAAATTGGGTCACATCATCAGAATGCAAGATGAAGAACAGCTGGAAGCTTTGACAGTGGCCGCCTCGGCAGGAACTGGATTTGTTTTTGAACTGATGATGTATTGGCAAGATTGGATCGAAGAGCACGGATTTGAAAAACAAGCGGCAAAAAAAATCACTCTTGAAACTTTTTTAGGTGCGGCTTTGCTAGCCTCACAAACACCAGACGTTGGTCTAGAGGAATTGCAAGCTCGTGTTGCTTCTCGTAAAGGTGTGACGGCAGCTGGCCTTCAATCGCTGCGAGAGCTTGAAGTGGAGCGTGCATTAAGGATTAGTTTTGAGAAGGCAGCGATGCGCAACTCAGAATTATCTCGAGATCTTAAATAGCCTTGCTCGCCTTCCCACCTTGCCTTATCCTGAAAGTGTTCACGGAGGAACAGTCATGAAGATTTCCCCTATCGATATTACGCACAAGTCCTTTGGCAAAAAATTAATGGGCCTTGATCCTGAAGAAGTGTCTTACTTTCTTCAGCTTGTCGCTTCGCAATTGGAAGCAACAATTCACGAAAGAAATTCTTTAAAAGAAGCTCTTCGCGAGAAAGATTTAACTCTTTTAGATTATAAAGATCGCGACAAAGTTTTAAAGGATACCATCGCAACAGCCAGTCAGATGTCTGAAAGGCTTCGTCAAGACGCTGACCGTGAAGCCAAATTAATTATTGCTGATGCTCAACAAAAAGCTGAAATGATCACTCGCGATTCTCGTGATTCACTTAAAAAAATGTATCACGAAGTGACAGAACTTAAACGCATTCGTATGCAGTTTGAAGCCAATCTTCGCGCGGTAGCTCAGGCGCATCTTACTTTGCTTGAGCAAGGCGAGAAGTATATGCCTCAAATGCAAATGACTCAGTTCAATTTAAACCCAACAAACACTGAGCAAAATAGCAGCAAAAGTTCCAGCATTTCACCATTGTCGACATAATTTAAAAGCGACCTCTTAAGGTCGCTTTCTTTTTTTCTTATTTGATCTGAGTTGAATTTTAAATTCGGCGTCATCCATTTTCTCTCGAAGATTCTCATCAGGTACTGTCGTGGCGGGGCTTGTTATCACTTTCCGAGCTGGCGCTGTTGGCGTCGCCTTAAAAATTCTTTGATCCACACCATCGTTTGTGTCTTCTCGAAATTTTTCCACTTTTTTATCAGTACTGATTCTGGATTCTTCATTAACCGGAATTGAAATTTCTTTTCTTCGGTACGACTTTACGGATTCGGATCCAAAGGTCCACTTTAAGCCCGATTCAGCATGTAAATCATTGGCATAATTATTACCTAGCAAGGGAATTCCTCCGGCTAACCAAAACACAAAACCTTTGCCCCAACCGGTTTTTAAGTAAATATTAAAATCGACGATAGAAGGATTAATGCTATAAAATTTTGCGCTGCTACCATTCACTCTTGAGCGCAAAGCATCTCGAGTCACCTCTTCACTAGCCCCTTTGTCCTTGTCATTCGTGATCGATTGAAAGCCAAAAATTTCTCCGCCAAACGTGAAATTAGAAAAAGTTGATTCAGCGTTAAAATTCCAAGGTAACAAATGAGATCTTCCCTTATCGCGATACGAATATCCGATAGAGCCAAAAAGAAAGAGCGGCCTAAAATCAAACTGCAAATTTAACTTTCCAGTCAGTTCGTTAGCCCCTTCACTGTTCATCACATTATCTTGATTTTCGTTTACTTTTTCTAGATCTAAAATATATGAAATTTCTGGAATTATTTGCGGAAAAGTATCACCCACTAAAGCTTCGCCGCCTAAAATTATTTTGTTGAGCGTTGAATTTGTTCGAACCGCATCAGTGCCATTACTTTCAGCATTTCCAATGTTAAACTGACCAAAGGCATTGATCGAATCACTCATCCCATAGCGAGCGCCGGTCGTGATATCGATAAGCTGAAAGTAGTTAGACTTAGGGAGGTCTGAAATCTTACCACTAGTGTTAAAATTTGATTTTGATTTTTGATAAGTCATCTGAGATTGAAGATCCCAAACACCACTTTCAAAATGTTTATAGTGATTTATCGCAAAACTCTGGCCGAAACAGAGCAAAATGCTTAAGATAATTAAAGTGCGTTTTAAAAAGTTCATGAGAGCTTTATAATAACAGGGTGTTCATAGAGGTAAAGCAATTGTCCGAAAATAAATCTAAATCTCAAAAATTATTTATTTTCCTCACGGTATTTATTTATTTACTTGGATTTGGAATAATTATTCCCATCACCCCCATCTTAAGTCGAGACCTCGGCGCCACAGCCACTGAAGCTGGTTTTTTAATGGCCAGTTATTCTTTGATGCAATTTTTATTCTCTCCTTTTTGGGGTCGCCTCAGTGACCGTTATGGACGAAGGCCTATTCTCCTGTTTTGTATTTTAGGAGAAGGCTTATCCTATCTTCTGTTTGCTTACGCAAGAAGTATGGAAAGCTTATTTGCGGCACGAATTTTAGCAGGCTTTTTTGGGGCTAGTATATCAACCGCTTCTGCCTACATCTCCGATATCACTCCAGCCCACGAACGATCAAAAGGAATGGCCCTCATCGGTGTTGCTTTCGGATTGGGTTTTGTTTTTGGTCCAGCGATCGGTGGTCTTTTGTCTTTATGGGGAAAATATATTTCTTCAGCGCCTTTCTTTTCTACATCCTTTACAGCACTTTGGGTTTCTGTGATCTGCTTTGCTAATTTTATTTTTGGCTGGAAATTTTTATCTGAGTCTTTGATTGAAAAAGCACCTCCAAGATCAAAGATTTCACGTTTTAAAATGATAGCGTCAAAAATAAAAAAACAAACTTTAGGACCTTTGATGGTGATCTACTTTCTGACTTCACTCGCCATGTCCTCCATGGAGGCGACTCTGGTTTGGTTTATGGGAGAAAAGTTTAATTGGGGCCTTCAAGAAGTTAGTTTTGGTTTTGCCTACATCGGCGTGATGATTGTTTTAACTCAAGGATTTATTGTTCGCAGACTTATTCCAATCGTTGGCGAAAGGCAGACCTTACTCACTGGCTTAACTTTTTTTATACTTGGAATGCTCGGAATAGCATGGTCGCCAAGTATTACTCTGATGGCAGTAACTATGACTTCGCTATCCATAGGTAATGGTCTTATAAATCCTTCAGTACTAGGAAGCATCAGCTTAGTGAGCTCGGCCGATGAACAAGGATTGACTCTTGGGATTACGCACAGTCTTTCATCACTGGGTAGAATACTCGGGCCAGTTATTGGCGGATTTATTTATGCCTCTTTAGCTATTTATTCTCCTTTTGTATTTTCTGGGCTGATCGGTCTTGGCGCTATTGGAATTGTTATCATGATTTATAAAAATATTCCTATTTCTGGCAAGAGGGTGACCCTTTTATGACCGCTCCAAAAATTCAATTTTTAAAACTTAGCCGAATTGATCAAATCGAAAATGTCCTAAAAAAGATCAATAGCTGGTCAAATATTGCTTTATACACAGCGCCTTTTAAGGATTTTAAAATTCAAAGTCTGCACCAAGCCAATGACAACTTTAATCTAACTTTTACGGCCTTATCTCCAAGAGAGGGAGATTGCTACATACAATTTAATATTGAGGAGCATATTTTTCAAATTAAAGGTCAATTACAATTTAAAAATGAAGAATATATTTTTAATTTTAAGGAATTCAGCCGCGAATTAAAACGTCGTATTTTGCGAGTCGAAATTCCTGAAAACTATCCTGCTCACTTTATTTTGCATAAGGTGGCTGGCGAGTTCTTACAAGAAGAAGTTCAAATCATCGACTTTCATAATGAAGGCCTTTTGATTGGCACATGGAATCCCTTAACTATAAAAGTAGGCGATATTGTCAGTGGCTTCGTTCGTATTGGAAAATTTAATGAGGTACAGGCCTCCGGAGTGACTCGTCACTGCATTAAAAAGGATGGTCGAATTTTGGTGGGAATTGAGTTTCATCATCATGAATTTGGCAGTGAAGAAAAAATGATGGAATTGCTGACTTTATATAAGCGCGACAGCAAAAATGTAACGCTTTCTTAAGCATTGATCATCGTCTTAAAATCCGCTAATCTTCCTAGCGATATGTCAGAAAAACTAGCAGATCGGTACAATCCTCAAGACGTTGAAACTAGAACCTACAAATGGTGGGAATCTTCCGGCTATTTTAAAGCTCAAGATAAAAGCACAAAACCTCCTTTTTCAATTATTTTGCCTCCTCCTAATGTCACAGGATTTTTGCACTTAGGACATGCTCTTGATCACACCATTCAAGATTTGCTGATTCGTTGGAAAAGAATGTCAGGGTTTAATGCTTTATGGTTACCCGGAACTGATCATGCCGGAATTGCCACTCAAAATGTAGTTGAAAAAGAACTTAAAAAACAAGGGACTAACCGACACGAATTAGGCCGCGAAAAATTTGTCGAAAAAGTTTGGGATTGGAAAAATACTTATGGTGATCACATCACACAACAGATGCGTCGCGTGGGGGACTCTTGTGATTGGGATCGACTGACTTTTACCTTAGATGACAATGTTTCAAAATCAGTACGTTCTGTGTTTGTTAATCTTTATAAAAAGGATTGGATTTACCGCGGTCTGCGATTGGTCAACTGGAGTGGACCTTTAGAAACGGCTATCTCTGATTTAGAAGTTGAGTTTAAGCAAGTCAAAGGTGCTCTTTATCATATTCAATATCCTCTTGAAGATGGCAGTGGTCATTTGACTGTTGCAACAACCCGCCCTGAAACAATGCTGGGTGATACAGCCCTTGCGGTTCATCCTGAAGATGAGCGCTATCAACATCTTATCGGCAAAATAGTTGTCGTTCCACTGATCCAACGAAAAATTAAAATTATTGCCGATGTTTATGTTGATAAAACTTTTGGCTCTGGCGTGGTTAAAATTACACCGGCCCATGATTTTAACGATTATAAAGTGGGTAAGACCCACAAACTTGAATTCATTAATATTTTGGATCGTAAGACTTTGCTGAATGAAAATGCCGGCGCTTACAAGGGAATGAAAGTCGCCGATGCTAGAAAAAACGTAATTGAAGATCTTAAAGCCCTTAACCTTTTAGAAAAAGAAGAGCCTCATCTCCACTCGGTCGGTCATTGTTCTCGAAGTGGCGCTGTTATAGAGCCTTTTTTATCTGACCAATGGTTTGTGAAAACAGAAAATCTAGCGATTCCTGCCAAGCGTGTGGTTGAAAGCGGCACCATTCGTTTTGAACCCGAATCTTGGACCAAGGTTTATTTGCACTGGATGAATATCATTGAAGACTGGTGCATCTCTCGACAACTTTGGTGGGGACATCGAATTCCGGCTTGGTTTTGTAAAAGCTGTGACCATATCACCGTCGCAGAAATCGATCCAACTCATTGTGAAAAATGCCAAAGCAAAGATATTCATCAAGAAAATGATGTTCTTGATACTTGGTTTAGTTCTGCACTTTGGCCGTTTTCAACCATGGGTTGGCCCGAAGAGACTGAAATGCAAAAAACTTTTTATCCCACCACTTATCTGGTGACGGGCCACGATATTATTTTTTTCTGGGTGGCTCGCATGATTATGATGGGCCTGGAATTTAAACGAGATGTCCCCTTTAGAACCGTTTATTTGCACGGCTTGGTGCGCGATTCTCAAGGAAAGAAAATGTCTAAAAGTTCCGGCAACTCGATTGATCCAATGGAAATGATCGAAAAATACGGAGCTGATGCTTTAAGATTTAATTATTTAGCCCATCTTTTTTCGGGAAAAGATTTTAAATTTTATGAGCAACGCATTGAAGGCTACAGAAATTTTATGAATAAGATTTGGAATGCCGCTCGCTTTGCGCTGACCAATCTTGAAGATTTTAAAACTCCTTCTGATGGCGTAAAGGCTTTGCCTCAGCGTGCGTCCATGAGCGTTTTTGATCAATGGATTATCTTTAAACTGCAAGAAGTTGAAAAAGACGTCGAGCAGTCTCTAGAAAAAAATAATTTTTCTGAGGCTTCGCAAACTCTGTACCACTTTATTTGGGGTCAGTTTTGTGATTGGTATATTGAGTTTTCAAAACAAATTCTTAGCGGACCCCCCAGCGAGGAAAGAAAAGCCACGCAGTTGGTAATGGCCCAAGTGCTCAATCGAATTATGCGATTGCTGCATCCCTTCTGCCCTTTTATCACCGAAGAAATTTATCAAAAACTTCCAATTAAAGGCACGGCTTGTATCATCGATCAATATCCAACACTCAGAAATGACAAAGAGTTTTTGGCTTTTGGATCAGAAACTGCCAACACCGAAGTGGATGTGGTTAAAGAAGTTATCACTGCAGTAAGAAATATTCGCGGCGAAAATCGCCTGAGCCCCGCTTTAAAAATTAATGTGCGCTTAGGTGTGGATAGTCCCGGAACACAAAAAATTCTTGGCAATAATCGCTCGGCGATGATGTCTTTAGGTCGAATTGCAGATTTGGTAATTGGCGAAGTTGGTAATTTATCAAAATGCGCCGTCAGCACAGTGAACGTTCAAGGATTGACCGTCAAAGTGATTATTCCGCTTGAAGGCTTGGTTGATTTTGAAGAAGAGATTAAGCGCATTCATAAAACGCTAGAAAAACTACAAAAAGATATCGGTCTTTTGTCCGGTAAACTTTCCAATGAAAAGTTTGTTCAGAATGCCGACGAAGATGTTGTCGCCGCTGACAGAGTTTTACTCGAGCAATCAAGACTCCAATTAGTTTCTTTACAGGAAGCTTTGGTTCGATTTCAAAATTAAATTCAAAATTAAATCAAACCGATTTCACGTAATCTTTGCATTAAAAAATCTTCGGCAGAAATATCCGCATATTTTGCGCCCGATCCTTTACAAGATGGCAAACAACTTAAAATTGCATCTGGATGTGGATGCATAAAAAATGGCATTGAATATCGCGGAAGATTTTTAGCCTCAGGTGTATTGACCACTTGATGAGTTGTTGAAGGTATTACGTCATTGGTCAGTCGAGCCAACATATCACCGGCATCAACAATCAAAGTTCCCACATCACTTTTAACATCAAGCCAAGTGCCATCGCGATCTTTTAATTGCAAACCCGAAGCGGTGGCCGCTGGTAATATAGTGATAAAATTAATATCTTCGTGCGGAGCCGCCCTAAGACAACGAGCATCTGTTCCTTCAGGAATGGCTGGATAATGCAAAAGTCGCAAAATAGAATTTCCATCTTCCACCATATGACCTAGAAATTGACTGTCAATTTCTAGTGGTGAAGTCAGAGCCTCAAGCATCACTTTCCCTGCAACCTCAAGATCGTGATAAAGTTTTAAAAATATATTCTTAAATTCAGGAACTTCCGTAGGCCAAATATTAGGAGGATATCTATTGGTCATGATGTGCCCCGCCGGAAGCTCACGACCTACATGCCAAAATTCTTTTAAGTCCATCACATCAGAATCTTTGGCGTGCTCGGTTCCAAAAGGAGTGTAGCCGCGCTGACCACCACCAAATTTAGAAATATATTTTCTTTTTTCTAATTCAGGTAAAGCATAAAACTGTTTCAGCATTTCATAGGCTTGATTTAAAAGCGAGGCTTCCACGCCGTGATCTTTTAAAATAATAAATCCGTAATCTTTAAATCCAGAAAAAAGTCCGTCAATAAAACGCTGACGATCCGTCGAAGAACCTTGAATATATTCAGCCAGACTTAAAGTTGGAACAAGACGAGTCTGTAAATCTGTTTGTAAGTTTGTCTTTAAATCTGTCAGTGATTGAGTTGTTTCCATTATCCCCCCGGCTCAAGAATACAAAGTATCATTTATGGAGATAAACGAGGCATGCATTTCGCGCAAGTTATCATTTGCGCCCTTTTTATAACTCTGTGGTTATAGGCCATTGAATTCTGATCACAGCCACTTCATCCGGCGTTATAAATTCAAAGTGAATATCCGAGTTGTAAAAATGCACTCGATGCTCTTGCCGGTAAGGACTTTTTTGTCCCTCAAAGCCTCGATATATCAAAGGACGTGGATCAAGCTTTAGCAAATCTTCAATTTGCCCGCGAAGATTCGGAATAAGGGCCTTCGATTGCCATTGGTTTAAAACATCCATGGCCGCCTCAGAAAACTGAACCTGTCGCTCATGATTCACGGCCTCGGATGTCCAACCTGTTTTGGCCAGAGGCTTACTTTCAATTTCGGGAAGGTAAGGCTTTAAATCTAAAATTGGAGTTCCCTCGATCAGATCAACACCCTGTAAGATCAGGGTATCGCCCCGAATCTCCACCAGCTCAACCAAGGAAAGCCCAATAGGATTAGGGCGATGCGGAGTTCTGGTAGCAAATAAACCTATAGCTTCACCCCCTAGCCGAGGAGGATGAACTTTTGCGTGATAACGAGAAGATTGATTTTTATGAAAAAGAAAAATAAGCCAAATATGACTAAATCCTTCAAGCCCCTGCAGCGCAAGCTCGGGCTGTAAATCAGCTCTTAATGTTAGCTCCGCACGAGCGCCCGGTACTAAACCCGGTTGCCTTGGGGTTCCAAACTTATCGGGGAAGCAGGATTTTAAAAAACCTAAGGGATTCATTTCCACGCACCCTGTATAAACTTCTATTGGTGCATTGCGCAAGGCTTTGTTCTAATGCAATTTTGCTACAATCCAAAAAATTCATAGACATCTTATGGCCCCCCGCAGTACGAACCCGATAACTAGGTTTTTAACACAGGAGGATTTATGAAGCGTTTAGTTTCTATTTTCGCATTGGTTGTTGGTTTACAAGTCCATGCAAGCGAACTTGATAATGATGGGGCGATTGCCAATCAAGGTTTAACTGGAACAGTGGTGATCCGAATTGATCAACGCGATAATTCTGTAGCCTTCGTTCAATCTGAAAAAGCGCTTAACAGCAAAACAGAAGTAGCATCAGTTTTGAAATCTGAATTTAAAGCCGTTCCTGCTGATCAATTAAAAAAAGAGTTAGATAAAGAAGCTGGCGCATCTAGTTGGTACTATTACAACTCGCCTTATAACTATTATTACAACAATTGCTTAAACTACGGTGGTTATAACTATTATCCTTACTACTCTTACAACAACAGCTACTACTCGTACTATTATTACGGTTACTACTCACGTCGGTGGTAATTTGTGAAGTTACTAGTTTTAGTATCATTATTTGTGATGGCGGCTCCTGCGGGAGCCACTTCACCGTTTAAAAATACTGATTTTTTACGTCAGACTTACAATTTTAAAACTCTTCAGTCTCGAGCCGTTCAAAAACCACTTAAAATAGCCGTCTTAGATAAAGGCTTTCAAGGTTTTGAAAAAGAGATTGGGAAATCGCTTCCCCAAAACACAAAATATTTTCCGGGGCCCGTTGCCTCACCTGCTGACCTAAAAGTTGAACATGGCCTTCGCATGGCTCAGATCCTTTATGATTTAAGCTCTGATAACGGTAAAAATAATTCCTCGATCCAAGAGCTGCGACTTTATAATGTTTTCGGTTTTACAAATCTACAAGCGGCGATTCAATCGATCCTTGCTGATAAAGTCGATTTAGTTCTTTATTCTGAAGTCTGGGAGTTTGGAAATAATTTTGATGGCCAAGGTTTTATCAATGCTGAAGTTTCAAAAGCTATTAATGCCGGTATTATTTGGGTGAATGCCTCTGGAAATTTTGGTCAAACAACTTTTAATTCAGAGATTAAAATCGCTCAAGATCAATGGGTGAACCTTCCTGATCAAAATCAAGCTTTGGCTTTACGCTGTGAAGACAACCCAGAAAAAAAATGCCCGATTAAAATTGTTTTAAGTTGGAATGATTTTAAAAATAATTCTGAAGCAGGAACTGATAAAGATTTAGATTTAGTTTTAGCCGATGACCTTTTAAATATTGTCCAAGCCAGCAGTCTAAGGCAAACATTAAGTGCTGAACCTCAGCCGGGTCAGTCAAAATATCCTCGTGAAATTATCTCCCTCGAAATTAAACCCGGTCAGTATTTTATTCGAGTCAAAAAAAGTTCTGATAACTTTACGGCAAAAGATCGCCTTCGCGTCACAGTTGATGGCCAAAATATTTCGATGCTGTCTTCAGATAAAAAAGAGACCCTCCTAAATCCTGCTGACTTAAAAGGCGTAATTGCTGTGGGTGCCTCGGATAGTGCTCACACGGGATTATCTGTAAAATTAAATAAGCCAGATATTTGGACTTTATCTTCGATCATTTTTGAAGACGGAAAAGAGTTTCGTGGCAGTTCAAATTCTGCAGCTATCGTCGCTGCGGCCATGTTACTGACCAAGTCTGCAAAACCAAAACTTTCTGCCAGTGAAATCTTAAAAGAGATCAGTTTTTTGACCTCTTGGGATATGAGCGGCTTAAGTTTAAAGCAGTTGGCCTTTTCTCCACAGTCAGGCTCTTGTTTTAAAGAAGTTTATTCAGCCAATTTACCAAAACACGTTCAGTCTATGATGGCTCGCGGAGCTAAGTTGGTCGAAACCAACTATGGACTTCGATTGATGACTCCTTATGATCCTGTATCTTTAGGCCAAGGACTTCGCCGCACCCGAGACAATGATGTGATCTTGGTAAGTTCCAGTGGACTGCGTGTTCAACCTCGTTTTAGTATGACCTCAGCCGAAGAAATTGAAGTCTTCCAACGGCCGACGGAAGCTGGGCCCTGCTTTCTACCGCAGAGCTCTAAAAGATTTTTAGGTTTTTAGCTTAATTTTAATTCTAACAAGGCCCGGAGATTTATCGATGATTGCATGGTCTTCATTTATCAGTGGCGATATCCCAAAAGACTTTGCTAATCTAGAAGAAATCCATGGACTGCAAGTGGATTTGCGCTACGCCAGTGAAAATAATTTTACCGGTGAAAACCTTTACGGCAATTTTCGCAAAGCATTTTTGCACGAAGTCGCTTTTCAAAAACTTAAAAAAGCGTCTCAGTTTTTACAGAAAAAAAATCCTGAATTTAGTTTTTTAGTATTAGATGCACTTCGACCAAAATCAGTGCAGCGAGTTTTGTTTGCTAAGGTCAAAGGAACACCTAAGGAAAGTTATGTAGCAGATCCTGATAAAGGTTCCGTTCATAATTACGGACTGGCGGTCGATCTGACGTTAGCAGATAAAAATGGCAATGAAATAGATATGGGAACTCCGTTTGATGATTTTACGGATTTAGCTCAACCTCGATTTGAGAAAAAATTTCTGATAGAAAAAAGACTGACTGCCAGAAGGCTTGAAAACCGAAAAATATTAAGAGCTGCTATGGAATTTGGTGGATTTAAACCCATCATGAATGAATGGTGGCATTTTAATGCTTTGGATATTTCTGAAATCAAACAAAACTATACTGTTATTGAATAGGTTATTTTAAAATAACCTATTCAATAACTATTAGACGCCTTTAAAATTACCTGAGCGCTTCATAAGACCAGCTTTGTCTTTAATGATAATTTCTTTACCATTGATCTCGATTAACTTTTCATTTTTAAACTCTGTTAAGTGTCGAGACAAAGATTCATTGATCGTACTTGCGAGCTGAGCAAATTCGTTGCGAGTCAGTTTTAAATTTAGTGAAACACCTTGCAAGGTTTCAACACCAAATTTTTCACTCAAAACAACTAATTGATAAGCGATGCGTTCTTGAACAGAGGCCAAATAATGCAACTGACTGACTGTTTCGTAATTTTCAATATCGCTAACAGCTTGCTGAAGCAAAAGTTTCATCATTGGTGTTGCACCTGAGAGGGCTGCTTGAATAGCTTCCCGGGGATACAACCAGATGACACTGCTTTTGACAGCCTTTGCGGTAGAGGTTGCTAAGCCATTTCGAATCAAGGCTTTGTAACCAAAATATTCCCCGGGAGATGCAAGTTTAGTTACATATTCTGGGGAAGTTGTACGACCTCGTGATTGTTGTCGGTTAACGACCATCTTCACACATCCGCTTTGAACATAGTAAAGACCGAGGGGAACGTCGCCTTCTCGAAAAAGGATTTCGCCTTCTTTAAGTTGGATCGTTTCATACGGCATTTCGCTTTGTTGATTTACAAACGGAGATTGAACACCGGTGCTAAGAAATGAATTTTGACCACTGTTGAGTACTACTGATCTTTCCATGTGGGCTCCTTTTTTGCCAAATTCCATGAAACAAGTTTACAATAACGTAAACTAAAAATCGAGCGCTCCCTAGTTGAATTCTTTTGACGATATTATGCGTATCTCATATATTGCCTCTAAGTTATTATTTTTCCTCATCTATTTGAATATTTTCGAGGTGATTCAATGAAGCATTTATGCCTCATTTTTATGTTATCTAGCACTTTTTATTCATTGGCTTTGGCTGAACCCCTCAAAATTGGGCTGATTTTAGACAAAGGTGGGATCAACGATAAGTCTTTTAACTCTGCCGCTTTTGAAGGCGCCAAGAGGGCTGAAAAAGAACTCAGCATTGAATTAAAATATGTTGAAGCCACGGATTTGAATGCTCTGGAAGGCTTACATCGAAATTTAGCAGGCAAAGGCTACGCTTTAATTATTGGAGTAGGCTTTGCGCAAGCTGATGCCGTCAAAAAAATAAGTGCACAGTTTCCGAAAACCCAATTTGCTGTTGTCGACGGCGAAGTTCAGGGCAGCAATGTCAAATCACTTCTTTTCGAAGAACATGAAGGCTCTTTTTTAATGGGCGCCATGGCAGCAATGAAATCAACTTCAGGAAAAGTGGGTTTTATCGGCGGCATGGATGTGCCTCTGATCAGAAGATTTGCTTTAGGCTATTCCGCCGGCGTTAAATATGTAAATCCGAAAGTCTCGGTCTCTGAAAACTTTATTGGTGTCACCGGTGAAGCTTGGAATAATCCTGCCAAAGCCAAGGAATTATCCTTGTCGCAATTCAGTTCTGGCATTGATGTTATTTTTGTAGCTGCGGGGGCTTCGGGATCTGGCGTCTTCGATGCGGCTGAAGAAAAGAAAAAATTTGCCATTGGAGTGGACTCCAATCAGAACTGGATGAAACCAGGAATTGTTTTAACAAGTATGCTTAAGCGGGTCGATATTGCAGTTTTTGAAACGATCTCGCAGCTAAAAAATGGTCAGTTTAAAAGTGGTGTTTACCGTTATGGCTTAAAGGATAAAGGCATTGATTATGCTTTTGATCAGCATAATCAAAATGTTTTAAGTGCAGAACTCAGAAAAAAAGCCGACGATATCAAAATGAAAATAATTAAAGGTGATATCAAAGTCCCCGATTATTATAAAAATCGTACTTCAAAGTAGGGAGTCCTTTGGCCGCTCTTCTTGAGTTACGCCAGATCAATAAATCATTTGGACCGCTTCAGGTTCTGAAGAATTTTTCTTTTTCAATAGGTGCTGGCGAAATTATTGGTTTGATCGGCGAAAATGGGGCTGGCAAGTCCACAGCCATGAACGCCGCTTACGGACTTTTTAAACCTGATTCTGGGCAAATTTTTTGGAAGAATCAAGCTGTGCAATTTTCTTCTCCCCTGGCTGCAAGGGATGCCGGCATAGGAATGGTTCATCAGCATTTTATGCTTTCACCCCATCACACACAGCTGGAAAATGTTTTAGTTACGACCCATTCCAAGGCCTGGACAATTATAAAACCTGCACAAATGCAGGCTGAACTTTCAAATAAAGCCAAGCTATTGGGATTTGAGCCCTTTGAATGGCAAAAAAAAGTTGAAGAACTTTCTATTGGTGAGCAACAACAGTTAGAGATTTTTAAAGCGCTTTTGCACAAGCCCGATCTTTTGATTTTAGATGAACCCACCGCCGTGCTGACACCTCAGGAAGTAAATCAACTTTTTGAAACACTGAAAAAATTTAAAACTAGTGGGACTTCGGTTATTATTATCACTCACAAATTAAAAGAAATTTTATCTATTACAGATAAAGTTTATGTTCTTCGTCGTGGAGAAAACATCACTTCGGTGAAGACCAGCGAAGCCTCGATCGAAGATTTAGCTGCCGCCATGGTAGGACACCGAACTATTTCCGATGTATTTTCACCATCAGAAATCAAATCTCAAATCAATTTGCAAATTTCAAATTTAAAAATATTTGAAAAAGCTCAAACTTTAGAGATCGAATCCTTGCACTGCCATCAAGGGGAAACCATTGGAATAGCCGGCGTTGAAGGAAATGGACAAGATCTTTTAATTCGAGCCTTAATTGATCCTCTAAGTTTCTCTTCGATCCAGGGTCAAATTCAAATACTGGGAAAGAATATTACCCAATTTTCGACAGCCCAGATTTTAAATTTAGGCCTTAGAGCCCTTCCAGAGGACCGCTTAAAGCTTGGTGTTCTGCCCACAAAATCCAGTCTTGAAAATTTTGCTTTAGGACATCAGACAAAGTTTTCTTCATCTGGCTGGATGAACTGGCAAGAAATTGAAAAAGCGACTCAAAAATCTTTCGAATATTTTGATGTTAGACCTTTAGATCTTAAAATGGATTTGGAACATTTTTCTGGTGGCAATCAACAAAAAATCGTTGTGGCTCGTGAAGTTTTATTTTCGCCTTCTTTTTTAATCGCGTCTCATCCAACTCGGGGCGTGGATTTAAAAGCTTCTGACTTTATTCGAAGAAAAATTAAAAATGTGACTAAGGCCGGCGCTGTTTTAGTTATTTCTTCGGACCTGGATGAACTTTTTCAGATGTGTGATCGCATTTATGTTATTTACAAAGGCCGAATTCTAAAAGAATTTCAATCTGCACAATTTGAAGAAAAACAAATTGGTGCTGCTATGGCAGGTCTTTCATTATGAAAAATACCGTCATTGGATTTTTTGTAGGATTGATCGTGGCTTTATCTTTAACGGCACTTGCTGGAGAAAATCCAATTCACATAGCGACCATTCTTTTTAAAAGTGCTTTTGGTTCAAATTATGATTTTGGAACAACACTTTCTTATGTGGCTCCATTTATTTTTGCTGGGCTTTCTGTGTCTGTCGCTTTTCATGGAGGCATGTTTAATATCGGAGCCGAAGGGCAACTGACAATAGCCGCCATCTTAACCACTTGGGTGGGTGTTCATTTTGCAGCTTTACCATTTCCAATTGGACCAATAGTGCTTATTTTAGCTTCTCTTTTTTTTGGTGGCCTTTGGGGATTTATTCCCGGATGGCTAAAAGCTTATCGTGGAAGTCATGAAGTTATTATAACTATCATGCTTAACTTTGTTGCAGCTGGATTTGCTGGTTGGATGACTTTAAATGTTATTCCAAGATTAGATTCGCAAAATCCTGAATCAGCTTTTATTGCAAACTCTGCGTCTTTAAAATCTATCGACTTTATTTCAAATGCTTTTCCCAATACTCCTTTAAATATTTCTATTTTATTAGCTGTTCTTATGTGTTTTGTAATGTGGGTATTTTTGTGGAAAACAAAATGGGGATTTGAACTGCGAGCTCTTGGTGCCAATCCAGAAGCCGCCGAACGAGCTGGTATTTCAAAAAAATATTATCAAATTT
This sequence comes from Pseudobdellovibrionaceae bacterium, assembly GCA_043720615.1. Taxonomy (GTDB): domain Bacteria; phylum Bdellovibrionota; class Bdellovibrionia; order Bdellovibrionales; family Bdellovibrionaceae; genus JAYWDA01. The sequence goes on from JAYSSI010000033.1 coordinate 184,178, forward strand.
TGACCATGTCTTTAGCTGGAGCTTTGGCAGGACTTGTAGCTGTTTCAGAAATTGTTGCGGGAACTGGAAATTTTCGTTTAGGGTTTTCACCCGATTATGGATTTATGGGAATTGCCGTTGCCATTTTGGCTCGCAATCATCCCCTTGGAATTATATTTTCAGCTTTTTTACTAGGCGCTCTACATAAAGGGGCTTCTGATTTAGATTTAGAGACAACGACCATCACCAGAGATTTCTCTAAAATCATTCAAGGTCTGATTGTTATTTGTGTGGCGATCCCTTGGATAAGTTCTTTAAAAAACAAAGGGGGGAAGAATGCTTCTTGAGATTATTTTATCCACCCTACGAATGGCGACACCTTTAATTTTTGCAACAATGGCAGGGCTACTTTGCGAACGTTCCGGCGTGGTTAATATTGCCCTTGAAGGACTTTTACTGACGGGAGCATTTGTTGCCGCCAGCAGCGGATTTTATTTTCATTCTGCTTGGGCGGGCTGGGTTTTTGGTGGCCTGTCAGGAATTATTTTATCAATTCTTTTAGCGTGGCTTACGATTGAAAAAAAATCAGATCAAGTTGTTTCGGGAATGGCGATGAATCTTTTAGTTTTTGGAACGATTCCCTTTTTATCAAAAGTTATTTTTAATTCCACCGGATCAACGCCTGGAATGTCTTTAGAAAATAGATTTACGCTAGAACCTATTTTTATGGCCTTTGCTATAGTTGCATTATTGTCTTTATTTTTGCGCTCGACACACTTGGGTCTTTGGATATCATTTGCTGGCGAAAATCCAGCGAGCTTAAAGGCTAGTGGCGTCTCTACAAATAAAGTCAGATGGTTTAGCTTATTAGCAGGGGGTCTTTTAGCAGGCTGGGGTGGCGCGAGCTTAAGTGTCTTTTTATCTTCCAGTTATTCGCCGCAGATGTCAGGGGGCCGCGGCTTTATGGCACTGGCCGCTTTAATTTTGGGCCGCTGGCATCCTTGGAAATCATTACTGGCTTGTTTATTTTTTGGCCTGACCGATGCGTTGCAAATTAGGCTGCAAGGCAATCCTATCTTAGGCGTCGTCTTACCCGTGCAATGGGTGCAAATGCTTCCGTACCTAGTCACTATTTTAGCTTTGGCAGGTTTTTTAGGAGCTCGTCGCCCACCTGCCGCTCTAGGAAAATAATTTTTAGAATTGAACTTTTGGCGCTTAATTTGCGGTTCTTTATTAATAAATAATTATATTTATTTAAAATTAATAAGGACAATTTGAGTGAGTTTGAATGCTGATTTTATATTCTTACTGTTCATTTTTTTGACAGCTGTCAACCCGGCTGCGCACGTTCGTTATTTAAGACATGATTTTAGCTCAATACTGAGGTGCAAATGAATTTATTATTCATGAAGTATTTTATATTAAATCTGATTTTTTTCTCTTTCTTGGCACAGTCGCAGGCACAAAATAAATGCGTTGATATTTTTTTAGCTAATCAGTTTCAAGGACAAGTGACTTTAGGAAATTCAACCTTTGGTCCCAGTTTATTTTATAAAGCCGATCCCTCACTTAAAGGAAAGCTTCCTCAAACTTTAAGATTTGGAACTTATAATCTTTTAAATCTTTTTGAAAACGTTATTAATCAACAAGCACAAAGATGGGGCAATGCCCGCGCCATTGAAAAAATTGACCCTGATTTTATGGTTGGTGTGGAAATTGAAAATATTCACGCCTTTCAAATATTTTCTAAACATTATTTGAAAGGACTTTATGAGCCTTTATTGATTGATGGAAATGACAGTCGTGGAATTGATGTTGGGATTTTAGTTAAAAAAGATTTACCCATTGAAATGGAATGGCGAAGTTTTAAAACCTTTTCGATGAATTCAGAACAGCCTATTTTTTCCAGAGATTTACCAGTCGGCTTAGTTTATGAACGCGATGCCAATGGGATCAGAAATAAGTATCCAAAGTTTGCAATTATAGCCACTCATTACAAATCAAAAAAGTCAAAACCAGGTCAGCCAGACACTGGTATTTTACGTGGAAAGCAAGTTGACGCAACCCTTCAGGTTATAAAAAAAATACAACAAGAATTCAGCCAAGATCTTCCTATTATTTTATCAGGAGATTTCAACAACTCAGTCCACCGTGGTCCTGAATTTCAAGCCTTATTTAACAAAGGATTTAAAGACACCTTAGATTTAACGCCAAAGCCAGGCACTCACGAAGAGAGAGCCACCCATTATTATTTCTCACACCTAGGTGATCGAGAGGCAAACCAAATTGATGCAATTTTAATTTTAGGAAACCAAAAAATGAAAGTTCATGAAAGCAAAGTTATTCCAGATACTGATATCAATGGGCGCACCTTATCCGCCCCACAAAGCTTTAGTGAGCGTCAACTAAGGCCTTCAGATCATCGCCCGATTTTTGCAGAAATTCAACTGAAGTAACCTGCCTGCGGCCTTAGGAAAATAAGTTTTCCAAACCTATTTTCCACGGCATGCATTTTATTTCAGAAATAGTTTTAGGAGATGAATCTTGACTCCAAATTTGAGCTTCGCAAGGGCCATCCCAATCCGAAGATATATTTAAGATCGATTTTGTGTCTTCTTGTTTAATCAATGAAGATGATTTTATTTCAATCAGCAAGTCTGGCTGGCCAGGTCGCTCAATGACAAGATCCACTTCAACATCTGACTGAGTTCGAAGATAAGAAAGGCGAAAATCTTTTTTCTTATATTCATTAAGTCGAAAGCATTCTTGTACGACCCAAGTTTCGAAGGCTTCCCCAAAGGCATAAGACTGCGAGTTTAAGTCGACGCCTAAATTTCTCTCCAAAGCTCGTTTGACTCCTAAGTCGAAAAAATAAAATTTGGGCGATTCTCTTTGTCGCTTTCGAATCGACCTGTGAAATGAGGGAAGAAAAAAACCTATGTATGTATCTGCCAGTACTGAAAAATAATTTTTAACAGTTTTATCATCTATTCCCAGATCTCTAGAAATTTTTGAATAACTAAGAATTTTAGCATTTGATTGAGCTGCGATTTCTAGAAAATCTTTAAAAGGTTCAATTTGGCGTATGATTTGCTCTTGTAAAATCTCTTCTTGCAAATACGTCCTGGAGTAACTGCGAAGATATTCGATTTTATCTTCATCATTTCTAAAACTTAAAAGTTTAGGAAGACTTCCAAATCTTAATACTTCATTGAGATTAAAATCAGCCCCTAGTTCAAATGTGGTCAAAGGAAAAAGGAAATATTCAAAAGCACGGCCAGCAAGAAGGTTAGCTCCTTTTTGCTTTAATTTTCGCGCACTAGATCCTGTTAAAATAAATTGCAGCTCGGGACGCTTCTCAATTTCGCGATGAACAATGTCGAGTAATTTAGGAATTTTCTGAACTTCATCAATCACCACTTTCTTGGGCTTTTGATTTTCTATCATGTGGGAAAGCAGATCAGGATCACGCCGAAGTTGGTCTTCATCCTCGCTCCGTAAAAGATCGATCCATAAAGTTTCAGGAGCCTTGAATAGCTCCATTAAAAGGGTCGATTTTCCGCATCCTCTAGCGCCGAAAAGAAGTAAGCTATTAGTTTTATTCAGTTTTTGTAACCTGTTGACCATATTCCGATATTGTCGTGCATTTTCGGAATATGGTCAACATATCATTTATTTGAGCAGGACTTTAGGGCTCATTTTTCATCATTTATTGTTTACCTCCGTAGCGGAGTTGAATGAAATTTTAATGACCTGGAGACCCTTGCCAGAATTAAGTCTCGGAATATATTAACCGCTATGGCAAAGAAGACTAAATATATCCATGGCTTTGATCCGATTGAACAAGAAAGATTAATTCATCAAGCTGAATTTCTTGAGCCCTATGTTTATGAAGGGGTTGATCTTGAGTTTAAGGAAAGACTACTTGAAGTGGGTTGCGGTGTTGGTGCGCAGACAAAGATTTTATTAAGACGCTTTCCTAAACTTCATATTGATGGAGTTGATTTGTCAGAAGATCAATTAACGGCTGCTAAAAAATATTTAAAAAAAGAAATAAAACAAAAAAGAATCCAGCTTTATCAAGGTGATGCCCAAAAATTTAAATTGAAACAGCCAAAATATGATGCTGCTTTTTTATGTTGGTTTTTAGAACATGTGCCTGATCCGCTAAAAGCTTTAAAACAAGTCAAAGCGCACTTAAAATCAGGATCTAAAATTTATTGCAGTGAAGTTTTTAATCAAACTCTTTTTATTTCTCCCTACAGTCCCTATTTTTTGAAATATTGGTTCGAGTTTAATGATCTTCAATGGTTCATCGGTGGTCATCCTTTTGTCGGCGGAGCATTAGGCCATTATTTAAAAGAAGCCGGCTTTGTTGATATCAAATTAGAAGTTCGTCCTTTTCAGTTTGATTCTAGAGATTCCGAGCGCCGTAAATTATTTATGGAATATTTTTATCAAATTTTACTCAGCGCCAAAAGTTCACTCATCAAAGAAGGCCGTGTCACAACAGACATGGTTAAAAAAATGGATCAAGAAGTAGAGCATTTTAAAAAATCCCATGATTCGACTTTTTTTTATGCCTGGATGCGGGCTACGGCCCGAGTCCCTTAGGAGAATGATGAAGCTAGAATCTTTATGGATTTATCCGGTTAAATCTTGCGCCGGAATTCAGCAGGAAAGTTTAGAAATAACCAGTAGCGGAACTTTATGGGATCGACAGTGGATGATTGTCGATGAGACTGGACAGTTTTTAACTCAGCGTCAATTGCCCCAAATGTCGCAAATACAAACGGCCCTCAGCCCGACGGCTTTAATTTTACGAATTGATAATTATGCCTTTGAGATTCCTTTTAATAAAAAACTCACCGAGACTCGCAAAGTTAAAGTCTGGGAAAGCTTGGTGGATGCGTGGATTGAAGATCCTTTGATTGATCGGCAGCTCAGCGGATTTTTAGGAAAATCTGTCCAGCTCGTTCGTAGCATAAAGAGCCAACGGCAGAATGGAATTCACTTTGCCGACTCTGGGCCTCTGCATATGGTTAATCTGGACAGTTTACAGGCTTTAAATAAAGAACTCGCATCGCCAATCGAGATAGGTCGTTTTCGAGCTAATATTATTAGCTCGGGATTAGGCGCTTTTGGCGAAGACCTTTTGTCAGACTTTAAACTCGGAGAAATTCAGCTGAGTGTGCTTAAACCCTGCATTAGATGTAATATTATAAATATCGATCCAAGCACAGGAGTTAAAATAAACTCTGAGCCTCTGCAAAAACTCACTCAAATACATGCTGTGCAAGGCAAACCAGCATTTGGAATCTTGCTGCTTCCCAAAAATACCGGTACTCTTGGCTTCATTTAAAAACTGAGAGGTCTTATGTTGCAATCAATAAAAGTAATTTTAATTTCCTTGCTAGTGATAGCTTTGCCAACTTTTGCTCAAGCTTGGGGTGGCCGTGGTCATGATGCCATTTGTGAAACAGCTGCTTTTTTAGTGAAAGACAAAAACTTAAAAGAATTTCTTAAATCCCGAGCCCACACTTTGGGTCATCTGTGCAATATACCTGATACTTATTGGAGATCTCTAAAAGGTGATGAAAATAAAATTGGGGCTCCGACTCACTTTATAGATCCCGAAGTCATTGGCTTAAAAGTGAGTGAAGTTCCTTTGGATTATGAAAAACTCATCACGGATTACACCGGAAAAGATAATAAATTTAAAATTGGTCAAAAAATCAATTCAGTTTCTGATGAACTCGGCAGCTCATGGTGGCGAGTGGATCACTTTATGCGTTTAATTTCAGGACTTAATTTTAAAGACGCCCCGGTACCTGAAGGCAAAAAAGAATTTCAAGATGAAGCCTTTCCTTTTAATGCAAAAGCTTACGAAATGTTTGTGAACATGGGACTGATGGGTCACTTTGTAGGCGATGCCTCAATGCCATTTCATAATTCAGCAGATTATGATGGCTACGCCACAGGACATGGCGGAATACACAGCTATTATGAATCCGATGTTGTCTCAGAGTTTGGTCCCGATTTAACCAGCGAGATTTATAAAAAGGCTTTAAGTCTAAAATCTCCTTCTTTTTTAAAACCAAAGACAAGTTTAGAGAAAATGCGCGAGCTGAGCACAGTTTCACAAAAAGAAATGGATAAAATAATTAAGCTTGATCCCATTTTAAAGAAGTCAGCTTTAGTGAAAGCCGAAAGAAAATCAGCTGAAGTGGGATACAAGATTTTTAGACCTATGATTATTGAGCAAATGGCAAGATCAAGTGCTTTACTTGCTCACTTGTGGGACGAAGCTTATATCGCTTCTGGCAAACCAGATCTCAGCAAGTACCGAAGTTTTAAATATCCCTTCACTCCAGACTTTGTACGACCTGATTATATTGAGAAAATCGCACCAATTAAATAGATGTAAAATCATAATGGTCACCTCGATATAAGACTTACGGCTTATTCTTATAACTATATGTAATTAATAAGAAATAATAAAAACTGAGTAACCTTTAAATTATTCTGATAAATTAATTATACATTTATCAGAATAATGATATTATCAGAATAATGAAGTCTAAAACAGATGTTAAAAAAATTGAGGCCTTGCTGAAAAAAAATGGAATTAGTCTTCATTGGGAATCCTCTGGCGATTCGATGATTTTGGGGTCCAAAAAATTTAATCCCGTAGTGTCCCCAACTGACATAATGGAAGTGCCAAACAACGAAGGTCTTATATTACCTCATTCTTCTAATGAACAAAGAAAATCACTGCAAACAAAAAATATTAGCTACATTGATTCAAAGGGAAATCTCTTTTTAAGTTTAGATAAAATAAAAATTTTAATTGAAGCTAGCTCAAAATCTATTTCAAAGAAAAAGAAAATCCGAATTCAAAATTCCTTTGTGCGCTCGACTTTACTTATCAGTCCAAATGGTCTTGCTATTATAGAAGCTTTGTTTCGAGTCCCTGAGGAACAACTTTCATTACCTGCACTGCAGTTTTGTAAAATAAATAATCTATTTCAGCCAAAAATTAGTAAAATTATGACTGGCCTTGGTGTAAAAAATTTATTTGATCTAAAAAGTAAAATCATAGACCTACCAATTGAATGGTGGCTGTTTTCTTTTGATTCTCCGGTCACAAAGAGAAAAATGACTTCGTTTTTTGATGTCGCACAAGATTACTATTCACTTGATCCTAAAATTGAAAAGTTAACCGGAGTCACTTTGTTGCAAAAAGTTAATAAGCAATTCAATGATGATGTTACCGCAGGACCTACACTGATAGCGCAGCGTTTCGGAGTGCTAGTTGGTGATGAAATAAGCCTCTGGGTTTCACCGGCAGCTATCATTAAATTAAAAAAGGAATATAAGCTAATTGCTGGTACAAAAGAAGGTCAAAGAAAATGGAAACTGGGTGTGCCACTGCTTAGCTTGATCAAAGAAGATCTTATAAGTCATGCTTCGGATAAGGCTTTTCTAAATATAAAAACAAACATTTTACGTGCGATTTGGGATCTTAGTTATTCTGAATCAAGACTTAGGGAAGTTAGAAGTAGCATGCTCAGGAGCTTTTTAAAGTGAGATACAATGTCAGCATCTTACCTGCTTAAACTAATGCGGCCAAAAACTTTTTTATGCCTATGATTCGAAGATTCGGATTTGCAAGCGAGGGTTTTTTTTCTAACTTCTCGCTTTCAACAACTTGCAAACAAAATTTGGGTTTTAATTGCTGCTGAAAGTACTTCAGTGCTTCTGTAGGGTTCGAATCGGACGATTTAACTTCAATTAATGCATAAGGTTTTTTATTTTCAGTGATAAAAAAATCAACCTCTCGTTTTTGCTTATCTCGAAGATAAAATAATTCATATTCTCCCATGGCTGATTGAGTCCATGCATCGCATGATTTTAAAAGATGACTCGCAACCATATTTTGTAAACGAGGCCCTCCCTTGGGGGCCAAAGCCCAATCATAAAGATAAAGCTTGGGTTCTTTTTTAATAGAGTTTTTGATATTTTTTGAATAAGGCTTGATTCTATAGCAGTAAAAAAGGGCTTCAAGCGAAGCGATCCAGCGCTGTATAGTTTCAAAAGAAACAGACAGATCTTGCCTTAATGATTCATAAGACAACTGTGAAGCCGTTCGATCTTGAAGAAGTAAGGCTAATGTATCAACAAGCTGAATATCTCGAACTTGATGCAGATCTCGTAGATCTTCATGAATCATTCTTTCACGATATAATCTTTTCCAGCGCGATGCTTTTTCCTGAGTCATTGTTAGTAATGGTTCAGGAAAACCACCTAGATTCAGCAAATCGTCATAATCATATTTAATTTTAGCATTTTCTTCCCAATCTTTTTGCGGTGGGGATTTGATGTAAGACTCTTCTCCGAGACTGATAGGATGGAGCTGATAGGGCAGATATCGCCCTTGGAGACTATCACCAGATTTTCTATAGTAATCTAACCTTGCGCTACCAGTGACGATAATTCCAAAATCATTTTTATAGATATCGTAAAGTCCTTTGATTTTATTTTTCCATTTTCGGTCTTTGTGAATTTCGTCGAAAATCAAAAGACTATTTTTTTCATAATTTTTAAAAATGTCTTTAGGCGATTGAATCCATATTTTTTTAAACTCATCATCATCGAAGTTAAAATAATGACTATCAGTGAATTTTTTTGGTTTAATTTGCTGTGCTAGAGTTGTCTTCCCGACCTGCCTGGCGCCATTGATGAAAGCAATTTTATTTGCGTCCAGGGCATCCGTTGAAATTATTTGGCTTAAGTAACGCTGGATATCTTTCACTTTACCAAAATACACTACAATCGAGTTTTGGTCAAACTTTTCCTCGATTCATCGAGTTTTGGTAAACTTCGCAGTTTTAGCGAGTGGCTCAGACTGAGAATTTCTTAAACACTATTTGTATCTTTATAAGGATATCGAAGACGTAAAATTGTTAGGTCCAAAGACATTTAAAAAGGGCGAAGTTAAGAAATATAGCAGGTTAGCGGCCGCGCCTTTGCATTATTAAGTCCTTATAAGGAATCTAGAGGACGTTTGCTTGAAGAGCCCCAGGCTAACAAGCCAGCCCCTCATATAAGCGATTCCGGGTTACAAACTGCGGCTAGGCTGTCAAAAGCCTAGCCATGGAAAAGGAGACTTAGAATGGAAGACTTAATCTTATTTAGCCTTTTGATTTTCTTAGTTAATGCTTTTGCCTCTATGGCAATGTCTGTTGGCTAAACTTATGATTTGGACATAAAAAAACCCTGCTTTGTAAAAGCTTACTATTACCCACATCTTTAACGAGGTGTGGGTTTTTTATTTAAGAGCTCGTAAAGTTCAGCGGCAGATCGCA